>NZ_JAVAYL010000003.1:0-491278 GCF_054185225.1 Bradyrhizobium sp. 18BD
ATCGGCCGCAGCGCCTCCGCCCCGCCGGCGCGAAAAAGATCGCGCCATGCATAGAGGTCCTTACGTAACACATTCAGCTCCTGGGAAAGAGCCCTTATGCGCTCACCCGCCAGAATGCGACGGACTGCCTCGAGCTTGAACTCTCGGCTGAAAACACGGGGTGATTTGTTGGGCATACGTTCTCCGTTAGAGAACTGTCCCTAATTTCCCGTGTCTCACTTTTGGGGTGCACTCCAAAACCGGCCCCGGATTTCGCTTCGCTCCATCCGGGCTACGGGACTCAATCCCGGCTACGGGACTGGCGCGGCCGCAACAGGCGCAGCGAAACCCATCATTCCAGTACGGCCATTGAGGGGTCGCTTCCGCCTTCGCTCTTTGAGCTACGGCGGACAGGTCGCTCACCCCATCGCACGCAAAGATTCGTAGCCCGGATGGAGCGCAGCGTAATCCGGGACCAGTGCGCCTTGCGGCAAACATCCCGGATTGCGCTGCGCTCCATCCGGGCTACACAGCCCGTCTAGGCGTTCGTTGCCGCTAGGCCGCGTGCGGCCGGCCGGCGGCTTGAGCCTTGGTGATATCCACCCAGCAAGGATCGCTGGTATGGACCGCGACGACGTTGATTCCGAGCGCCAGGAACTGGTAGCCGTTGTCGCGCAGCCACTGCTCGAGCTGCTGGGGGTCCGTCTTGATCTTTTCGATCAGCAGGATCGGGTGATACCGCTTGATCGTCTGATGGGCGCCCGCGAGGGCCTCCATCTCCATGCCCTCGATGTCGATCTTGATGAAATCGACCCGCGGCAGGTTGAGCTCGTCCAGCGTCATCTTGCGGACGAGGACGGTATTCTGGGCATAGTCGATCGGCTGGCCGATGAATTCGTTGCCCGGGCGCTGGCGCAATTCCAGGCTGCCGAAGCTGGACGGCGTGAAATAGTCCGGGTTCGGGATCTGCATCGTGCCGGATTCGGAGGATACGGCCGCGTTCACTGCCAGCGCGTTGAAGCAGTTGTTGATGGCGATGTTGCCCGCCAGCGCGTAGTAGATCCGTTCCTGGGCCTCGATCGCAACCACCGAGCCCCAGCCCGTCATGAACGAGGCCCATTCGACCGTGTGCACGCCGATATTGGCGCCGCAGTCGATGGCGATCACCCCGTCATGGAAGTGTTTGCGGCGCAAGCCCAGCAGATCGAGCGCGACGTTGACTTCGCCCCGGTCGAAAGCGCCGGTTTCCAGGATCTGGAAGCCGACGCCATAGCCGCGGTCAGGCGCGACCATGCGGTAGTCGAAGCGGTTGACGATCATCGTGCCATGGTTGGACGAAGCCATGACGAAGGCCAGCTTTTGCCCTGCGATAGGCATGCAGAATCTCCTCTCACCCAGAGTAGATTCCACTATCCCAGTGCCTGCTTACGCGAGGCTTATCCCGGCCTCGGAGCGTCCCCGTCGCGACCATCGCCATCATGTCACCATAGCCCTGTTTTGCCCGACGGAGCAAGGTTCATTTCGTAAAATCCGCAAGGCTGCAGATTCAACGACTTGGCTACTGTGCATGGGGTTGTTTTCGACGTTTTAGTTGGTAAGCCCGTAGCCCGGATGGAGCGCAGCGCAATCCGGGACCACTGTGTCTGCCTGGACAGCCCCCTGATTACGCTTCGCTCCATCCGGGCTACACGCTTCATCCGGGCTACAGGAATGCCCCCATGACCCCAGTCCTCCGCATCGCAGCCTTCTCCGACGGCAACACCGGCGGCAATCCCGCCGGCGTCTGGATCGGCGACGTCCTGCCCGATGCCTCGCGGATGCAGGCGATCGCCGCCGAGGTCGGCTTCTCCGAAACCGCTTTCGCCGCGCCCGAGCGCGACGCCTGGCGCGTCCGCTACTTCTCGCCGTTGATGGAGGTGCCGTTCTGCGGCCACGCCACCATCGCGCTGGGCGCAGCCCTTGCGCAGCGCCACGGCGACCGCAGCTTCGCGCTGCAGCTCAATGACGCCGTCATTTCCGTGTCGGGGCGCCGCGACGGCAACACCATCGCCGCCGCGCTGCAGTCACCGCCGACGCGCAGCGCGCCGCTCGATGCCTCGCTGCGGGACGAGCTCTTGGACCTGTTCGGCTACGCCGCCGCCGATCTCGACCCACAACTGCCGCCGGCGAAAATCCATGGCGGGGCCGATCATGCCGTCCTCGCGCTGACATCCCGCGAAGCGCTGGCGCGCATGGGATATGACTTCGAACGCGGCCGCGCGCTGATGGCGCAATCAGGTCTCGTCACCATCGCGCTCGTCAACATCGCGACGCCGCGTCTGTTTCATGTCCGCAACGCCTTTGCCGCCGGCGGGGTCGTCGAGGATCCCGCGACGGGCGCGGCCGCCGCGGCGTTTGCCGGCTATCTGCGCGACATCGGCTGGCCGCATGGCGGCGCCGTCGACATCGTGCAGGGCGAGGACATGGGCGCGCGGTCGCTGATCCACGCCGAGATCGGCGAGGCCAGAGGTAGCTCGATCCGGGTCTCGGGCACCGCGCGCGTCATGGACGCGTGATCGGCGCGAGGCGTGGAGCTTTTGCTTGCATTCCCCCGCTCCGCCCCTACGGTGCGCCGCGCGAAGACAGCTATGAGACGAGACCTGCCATGACCGACGCCACCAAATGCCCGAAGTGCAATTCCGAGCACGCCTATCAGGATCGCGATCTCTGGATCTGCCCGGAATGCGCCCATGAATGGAGCGCTGCGGCCGGCGCGGTCGCGGATGCGCCGCAGGAGGCCGGCGTGCGCGATGCCCATGGCAATGTGCTCACCGACGGCGACAGCGTCATCGTGATGAAGGACCTCAAGGTCAAGGGCTCATCCTCGGTCGTCAAGGGCGGCACCAAGGTCCGCAACATCCGCCTCCAGGACGCCACCGACGGCCACAACATCGCCTGCAAGATCGACGGCATCGGCGCGATGAACCTGAAGTCCGAGTTCGTGAAGAAGGCGTAGGGTTCGCGCAAGTGCGTAGCCCGGATGGAGCGAAGCGCAATCCGGATGACAACCTCACCGCTGTCGTTGCGCGAGGTAAAATCCGCACAGCACCGTGACGAGGCCCGCGGTCTGCAACATCGTCGGCGGCTCGCCGAGCAGCAGCCAACCGGTGAGCAGCGTCAGCGCCGGCACGCAGGCCGGAAACACCGCCGCGCGGCCGACGCCGAGGCGCTGGACCGAGACGGCGTAGAGATAGAGCGCGGCGGGACCGGCGAGCACCCCCTGCGCCAGCGCTTGGATGGCGTTTTCGGTGACGCCGATCGCCGCGATGCGGGCAAGCCCGCCCGTGACGAGATAGACCGGCAGCAGCAACAGCGACAGCACGTTGATGACGAGCGCCGCCGACACGGCTGAGACGCGCCAGTGCCGCAGCAGCGCGCCGAAGCCGGCGAACATCAGGCCCGTGAGCACGAAGATCAGATCGCCCTGCACGCCGTCGGCGCCGATATGGCCGATCGATTCCGCGCCGATCACACCCAGGCCGCCGACGATCACCAGCGCACCCACGAGGCGCGAGGCGGAGATCCTCTCCTTCAGGAACAAGGCGGCGAGCAGGAGCCCGCCGAGCGTGGCGCAGGATGGCTGGATCACGCTGCCATGACCGAGCGGCACGAACAGAAAACCAGTGTAGGAGATCAGCGACATCACGGGGCCGCCAAGCACCATCAGCGCCACTCCCCTCGCCCAGCCGATGCCGCAGAGATCGGAGATGCCCGCGCGAAAGACCAGCGGCAGGAACGCGATGCCCGACCAGACATAGCGATGCACCAAGAGATCGACCGGCGTGAAACCGACCTTCAGGCCATGCCGCGTGCCGGCAAAGCCGAGCGCCCAGAACAGCGCCGCCGACAGGCCACAGACGACGCCGAGAAGCGCCGGTGCCGTATCGTTCTTTTGGGTGAGAGCGTCAGCGCCGCTCGTTCGCTGATCCATGACAAAGCCTTATGTCAGGGCGCGATGAGGCTCAACCCACGCAGCTGCACGGCTGGGCCGCAGTGAGGTTGCGTAGCCCGGATGGAGCCGCGTTCTATTCAACCACGCGCATGACGGCTCGCCGCAATCGGACTCGGTCATCCCGAGTTGCTTCCACCTGCGCCGTGCTGCGCTATCATCCGGCCATGCTGAGTTTCGACGACTGCAACGCCGCGCGCCTGCGCAGGGATCCCCGCTACGACGGCCGCTTCTTCACGGCGGTGAAGACGACGGGCATCTATTGCCGGCCGGTCTGTCCGGCCAAGCAGCCGCTGACGCGCAACGTCGTCTATTTTCCGACGGCCGCAGCCGCCGAGGCCGCGGGCTTCCGGCCCTGCCTGCGCTGCCGTCCCGAGACTGCGCCGTTCTGCCCGGCCTGGAACGGCACGCGCTCGACCGTGGCGCGCGCGGTGAAGCTGATCAATGAAGGCGCGCTCGACGAATGTTCGGTGGTGACGCTGGCGATGCGGCTCGGCATCTCCTCGCGTCATCTGGCGCGGCTGTTCGAGCGGCACGTCGGCGCCACGCCGCAGCAGCTTGCGAAGACGCTGCGCGTCCAGCGCGCAAAACGCCTGCTCGATGCCGGCGATCACAGCATGACTGATATCGCATTCCAGTCAGGCTTCGGCAGCCTGCGCCGCTTCAACGCCGCCTTTGCCGAGCTCTACGGCAGATCACCGTCGAGGCTGCGTGCGATGCGACGCGTGTAATCGCTCAGAAAAAGCCTGGGCTGAGATCGAGCCCGTAGGTCAGGCTCAGCACGAACACGAACAGCGCGGCGGCGGCGAACATTGCAAAATGCCGGACGATAAAATCGCGCGGCGACGTGACGGCAACAACGGCTTTCTGGGCAACAGGCATGACGGCTCCATTATGAAAACGATTCTTGGCCGCCAATATGCGGCGCCCGCATCAAGCGCCGCGATCTGCAAAGCAACTATTAAAGAGATCACACTCGTTTTGAACGGCGATACACAACTCGCGTGTCAGAGCTCATTTTTCCGCGCAATGATTCTCACTCCGCGCATCAACGCGTGATGCGACTGATCACATCGTCGCGACTGCATCCAAAAAAAATGGCCGGGACAAGCCCGGCCATGACGTCGTTGAAAGCACCGAGCTCGCAGCTCAGTGCGACGTCAGCTTAGCGCGCGGAGCCCGTGGTCACGGTTGCGGTCTTCAGCTTGCGCGGCGTCAGGACGCTGGCCTGGAGCGCCGTCACGCTGGTGGCGGGCGCCGTCACCTGTTGCTCGACATGGGAGGCGCCGAGCACGCGGACCTGCACGGGCGAGGCCGGAATGCCGTTGGCCTCATAGGCCGGCAGCTCGGCAGCGAAGGTGGCAGTCGAGCCCGCGATGACGAGGGCGGCTGCGATCGACAAAGTCTTCTTGTTCATGGTGATGCTCCAAAGAGTAGTTTAGAGCCCATGTAAGCCTGATTTGCTGCATTGCGATATGCACTGCTGCAACGCAATATCGCGCGCCATGCATGGCGATATGTTTAACGCGCCCGACGGCCTGGACGGATCCCCGCCCAGGACCTCGGCGGAAAAGCGCCCTACTTCAACGCGGTCGCCAAGGCTTGCAGCTTTTCGACGAGATTGGTTCCGAGCGCATAGATCACTTCGATAATCGCGAGCGCGATGCCCGCTGCAATCAGGCCGTATTCGATCGCGGTGGCGCCGGTCTCGTCGACCGCGAATTCAATCAAGAGGCATTTCAATTTCACAAGCATATCCTTCCCAAATCTACCGGACGTTGCCGACACGCGAGCAATGCACGACCACAATCCAAGATTGAGTAAATCCAGATCATTCAATTTGATTGGCATTCGGGGGCAATTTTTCCTGTTTTCCCGCTGGATAGCCGATGGTTCCGCCATTGGGAACTCAAGTTGCATCCGGGCAACACTCGCGTGAAAAGCCCTTTTTCGGCCATTGGTGCCATTGCGTCGCCACATCGTCCCCCGAACAATTGACGCGCCGCGTGCTTGGCTGTGCAATCTGGTTCGCTCACGAACTTCGGAGGCAGGGATCATGAATGATCGGCGGTCTCTTCTTGTGGCGGTCTCATGCCCCTCGGCCGTCATGGCCGGCTGGCTGGCGCTCTCCCTCTCCGCCTATGCCCCTGCCTTGATCGAGAACAGCGGCGCCAACGCAGCCGCCCTCTCCCGCGCGAAAGACCTCACCCGCCTCGAGCTTGCCGACATCCCGCACGCAGCGACAATCGACGACGGCGTTGCGCTGACGGCCGACATTGCCGCCGCGGCTGCGATGCCGAGCGTGGCGCTGGTCGAAGCGCCGCCGCCCGAGACCCCCGGCCCTGCCGTCCAGGTCGCCTCGGCCGATCCGACCGATATGGTTCCAGCGATCTCGCCGCCGCCTCAGGTCGCGCCTGAGCCTGAGCCCGTCGCCAGCGAGGCCAAGGCCGAAGTTAAGTCCGGGGCTGCTGAGGCTGAGCCCCCACCGGAACCTGCCATCAAGCTCGCCTCCGCCGATCCCGGCGACGTCGTCCCATCGGAAGCACTGTCGCCGGCGACGATCGCAACCGGACCGGCGCCGGCCCCAAGCAAGGCATCGCCCTCCGCCGACACCGTCGCCGTGCTCGACGAATGCTTCGTCATGGACGCCTGCATCGACCGCTATCTCTGGGCCCTCTATCAGCGCACGCCGAAAGAAGACTCGGTCAAGGTTACGGAGCGCCGCGCCGTCACCATCAAGCGCAGGGGCAAGATGGTGACCGTGATGCGCAGCTTCACGAAACTGGTCGATGAGGATTTCGGCTGGAAGGATCCGAAGGCAGCCGAGCACGCCAAGATGTCGATGATGGATTACGTCATCGGCGGCATGGACAAGAGCTTCAAGCGAAAACTGTTTCGCACGCTGCTCGCCGCCGAAGCGGCCGGCCTCTCCCCGGGCATCACCAGCGCGTTCCGCGACGATTATCGCCAGTCGATCGCAAGCGGCCTGAAGGCCGCCTCCGACCGCTCCTATCACGGCGGCAGCACGCGCGGCGGCTACGGCCACGGCATGGCCGCCGACATCGTCTCGACCGCCGGCAACAACCGCGCACAGCGCTGGGTCTCGACCGAAATCCTGTGGAAGTGGGTCGACGCCAATGGCAAGGCGCTGGGTATCGGCCGGCCCTATCTTGACCGCGATCCGCCGCATGTCGGCCCGGTCGACGGCGCCGAATACATCTCCAAGCGTGGCACGGGCGACCGCGTCGCCAGCGCCAAGTCCAGGAAGGTCGCGCGGGCCGCGGCCCACGCAAAGCCGCCCAAGGCGCAGGCCGCGCGTGAGCAGAGGAGCTCGGCCAAGCCGCAGAAGTCGGCACAATCGGCCGGCAAGCGGGCGACCTGAACCGTTACGCCTTTCGTCCTGACATCGGCAACGGCACGAGACGCATCTCGGCTGTCCCTGCTTGCTGCGTGCGCACCAGCACACCAAAGATGGTCTCGACCGCAAGCCGCACCGCCGCCTCCATCGCCTTGCCCTTGGCCAGTTGCGCCGCGATCAGCCCGGTGAGGAGATCGCCGGTGCCATAGGGGCGGATCGGCAGACGCGGCGTCGCAAAGCGCGACAATTGCCCGTCCGCACAGAGGATCGTCTCCACCTGCCTATCCGGCGTGTCGCTGAGCGTACAGCCGGTGGCAACGACGTCGATGCGGCCGGCCCCTGCGAGCGCCGTGCACGCCGCGCGCAAATCTTGAGTATTCGCAATCGACACGCCTGACAGCAGTTCGAGCTCGAACTGGTTCGGCGTCGTCAGGTTGGCGGCCGGCAACAGCCGATGCCGCACCACATCCAGAATACCGTCGGCGACATAGACGCGGCCGTCATCGCCGATCACGGGATCGCAGAGATAGACGAGCTTCGAATTCCGGTTCAAGGCCCGCTCGACGAAATCGGCGATCACCTGGGCATTGCCGGGCGAGCCGAGATAGCCGGTGACCAGCACCGCGGCCTCGTCGACGAGATCGCGTTCCTCGACACCCCTCAGGAGATCGGCGACGAGCTCGGTCTCCAGCACGCGGCCACGCAAGGTCGGATAGCGCGGATGGTTCGACAGCAGCGTCGTCGGCACCGCCGCGACGTTGACGCCCTCGGCCTGCATGGCATAGGCGGCCGCGCTGTTGCCGACATGGCCGTGGACAACCTGGCTTTGAATGGAGATGACGAGCATGGGAGGTCCGTAAGGTCTAACAATGAGAGTGGCAAGCGTAGCCCGGGTGGAGCGAAGCGTAATCCGGGGTTTAAGCATGCGGCACGATTCCCGGATTTCGCTGCGCTCTACGGCATCTCATACCCAAGCTCCGGCCGCAGCGCCTGCATCTTTCGCGCCAGCCGCCGGTGCCCACTCTCCTCCGACCGCGCCAGCCGGCCCGCGACCGCGACATGGTCCGCATCGCTCTTGTGCTGATTGAGCTTGGCCTGTCCCTCGATCTGGTCCACCACGAGATCGACGACGCGGATCGCCGCCAGCATGCTCTCGCGCTTGTCCGGCTCCATCTGCGCGAGGTCCCACGGCGCCTTCGGCAACCGCGCCTCGGCGACCGCCAGCAGCGCATCACCATGACCGCGGTTCTCGCCCTGCCCACGCAGATGTGCCACGCCGGACAGGTGCACCGCCTCATAGAGCCAGGTCGAGACGTTATCGCGCGACGAATACCAGTCGTTGGAGATATAGGCGTCGTCGCCGGCCACGATCAGCAGGAAGCGCCTCGCGCCATCTGCCAGCGGCACGAGTGGATTCTTCGCCGTGAAGTGGATCTGCACGATGGTGCGCCCGTCGCGCCGGTCCAGCACGAACGGCACATGCGAGGCGCGCGGGCCACGCTCATCCGCCGCGACGATCGTGCCGAAGCCACGCTGGGCTGCGAATCCCAGCGCACGCTCCTCCTCGATACGAAACTGGGGCCGAAGGACGTGCATGGCGTGGCGCTCGAGCTGGACGAAGGACGAAGGACGAAGGACGACGCAAGCCTAACCCATCATCCGGCGAAACCTGAAGCAATATTGGCCCGCAAACGCGGATGTCAGGAATGAGCTCAGCGGCGCGCAAGCTCGCCGAGATAGGCGCAGAACATGTCGGCGAGCCCATCGGCGTAGCGCGCGATCTCCGCCTCGCTGCGCGGCGTCTCCGAGAACCGCTTGCCGACCTCGCTCAGGGTCGTCGTGATCAGCTCGGCGGCAAGCCCGCGCATCGCGTCCGTCGCCGCGGGAAGCACTTCCTGCATGAAGGCGGCGACGATCCCCTTGCCGGCGGCGCGTGCGTCCTGCGCCTCGGGCGCATCGCGGTAGAGCGGTGCGGTGTCACTAAGCGCCGTACGGATCGCAGCCTCCTCGCATTCCGAGCGGATGAAGCCGTGGACCAGCGCGCGCAGCCGCACCAATGGCGGCTTCGCACGATCATCGAGAATGCCGCGCAACAGCTCGCTCGTGCGCCGCCACTCGTCGCTCTGGAGGCGAAACAGGATTGCCGCCTTGTTCGGGAAATATTGATAGAGCGATCCGACGCTCACCCCGGCCCGCTCGGCCACCCGTGCCGTGGTGAAACGCTGCGCGCCCTCCTTGGCCAGAACCTGAACAGCCGCATCGAGAACAGCCGCCACGAGCTCGCTGGAGCGGGCCTGCTGCGGCTGTTTTCGTGAGGAAACTGAACGACTTCGGCGATCAGCCACGGCATGCCCCAGTCCATGCGAATAGGAAACGCGACGAATTAGTCGTATTTCCTATTCCACGCAAGCACGTGTTTGCCGCGAACTCTGGAGACTTGAAATGACGACCCCAACCATCACTTCGCTTGCGCCGTTGCTGGAGCGCCTGTTCGACCAGGCCGAAGCCTCGGGCGGTGCAACGCGAGCCGCCGTGGCGGACCTGTCCGACGCCGACCGCGCGCGGATGATGCGAAGCAAGACCGATTACCGCGCGCTCTATGGACGCCTGAAGGACGCGCCGCTGGCCGTCTCGCGCGAGACGGGGCAGCTGCTCTACATGCTGGTGCGCAGCTCCGGCGCCAGGACGATCGTCGAGTTCGGCACGTCGTTCGGCATCTCCACCCTCCACCTTGCCGCGGGCTTGCGCGACAATGGCGGCGGCCGTCTCATCACCAGCGAGTTCGAGCCGTCCAAGGCGGCGCGGGCACGGGAAAACCTCTCGGCCGGCGGACTGATCGACCTCGTCGAAATCCGCGAGGGCGATGCGCTGCAGACGCTTCGCGAGGATCTGCCCGATACGATCGATCTCGTACTGCTCGACGGCGCCAAGGCGCTCTATCCTGAGATCCTCGATCTACTGGAAGACCATCTCAAGCCCGGTGCAATCATCGTCGCCGACAATGCCGATGACAGCCCCGACTACCTCGCGCGCGTGCGTAGGCCCGGAAACGGCTACATGTCCACGCCCTTTGCCGAGGACGTCGAGCTCTCCGTGCGGATTAGCTAGCGCGAGAATCGAACCGTTGCGACATCTCGGAGGCCGCCGTGCGATTGATCGCGCGGCGGCTTTGCGTTGCGGGCGGAAGCCTCGATAGTCCATGGTATAGGGTTCCGATCTGTCGCAGGCTCGTCACTCACACGTGATATCTCCTCCCGGCAAAAGCCATGTTCAGCGTGCGAAACATACCTACCGCGCGGTATCTTTCGTGCCTACATAAGCTCATCATGACCTCCGCCTTCAGTGCCTACGCAGCCCTCGCCCTTGCCATCGTCTTCGAGGTGACGGCGTCCGCCTTCCTGCAGCAATCCGCGCAGTTCACGCGGCCGTGGCCGACGCTGGCCATGGTGCTGTTCTACGTCGCCTCGTTCTACGCGCTGTCGGTGGCGATCCGGGTCATTCCGCTCAGCATCGCCTATGCGATCTGGGGCGGCGTCGGCATCATTCTGACCGCGACCGTCTCCTTCGTGCTGTTCCGCCAGATGCTGGACGCCGCAGCTTTCGTCGGCATCGGACTGATCGTCTCGGGGGTCGTGGTCATCAACCTGTTCTCGCAGACGACGGCGCACTGATGCCGGCGAGCGCCTATAGCCGCGCCAAGCAGCCCGAGCAGGTCCGGCGCGCCCTGCTCGACCATGCGGCGGCCATCGCCATGGACCATGGCGTCTCGGGGGTCACGGTTCAGGCAGTAGCGGCGGCGGCCGGCGTGACCAAGGGCGGGCTGTTTCATCATTTCGGCAGCAAGCAGGCGCTGATCGAGGGCCTGTTCGCCGATCTGCTCGCGCGCGTCGATGCCGAGATCGACGCAGCGCTCGAAGCTGACCCGAAGCCGCGCGGCAGTTTTACGCGCGCTTATGTGAATGCGGTATTCACCGGAAAAGCCTTCGGCTTTGCCACGCCCTGGGCGGCGCTGAGCATGGTGGTCGTGACCGATCCCTCGTTGCGCCAGCTTTGGAACGACTGGATGAAGGCCCGCCTCAAGCGCCATCGCGCGACCGACGGCACTCCCGAGCTCCATGTGGTCCGTCTCGCCGCCGACGGCGCCTGGCTGTCCTTCGTCACGACGGGACAGACGCGCATCAACGCCGAGTTGCGCGCCGTACACGACCGGCTGGTCGCGCAGACCTATCGGCGCAGCTAGCGGCCGGCCGCTATCCGTAGCCCGGATGGAGCGCAGCGCAATCCAGGATCCCTGTCGCCGTAGGCGCTGCCCCGGATTTCGCTTCGCTCCATCCGGGCTACGAACAACCTTACGGTGCGGTCTTGATCTTGGCGCGCAACGTGTTCACGTCCACGATACTCGGCAGGAAGCTGAAATTCGCCGAGGTCTTGCCGTCCGCCAGTGTCGCGAAAGCGTGGCAGCTCACGCATGAGCCCGGACCGGCAGCTCCATTGCTCAGATAGTTCTGGATGTAGGTTTCGAGCGTCATGTTGGAGAGCATGCCCGGCACGGCGTTGAACGGCACCGGATTGGGCGGCGTCGGCGGTTCGACCACGCCGCCCCATTGCGTACCCACCAGCATGTAGTTCTGGAACACGCTCTTGAGCGTGCCGAGCGCCATCCGCCATTGTTCGTTGAGGGCGGCCGTCGTCGGATAGATCCGCCAGCAGCGCACCGCCTGTGGCTGCGCGGTCGCACTGGTCGTGCTGCCTTGGGCGTAGGGCTTGCGCGGATTCCAGGGGAATGTCGTCTTGCTGATGTCCGGCGATTGCGGCGCGATGTTGGTGCCGAGGCCCGATGGCGCGCCGGTGTTGAAGAACGAGAAATGCGATCCCGGCGCCGGGTTCGCCGGCCCGCAGCTCGGCTGATTGATCCAGTTCGTGGCCTTGTCGGTGCCGCAGCCATCCGCGACGTTGCACGGCTTGTCCGCGAGCGGCGCGTTGTCGACATGCTCGAACGTCGCCCAGATCCATTGCGGCCGCAGCGCCGGATTGTTCTTGTCCACCGGATTGCGCTGGAGGATGTGCATGCCGACGAGTCCCACCCGCTCGCTGCGGCAGAACGGACGGCCGTCGCGCACGAGGTCGCCGGACACCGCAGCAGGATGTTCTGCGTGTAAAATTTCGACGGATCGTCCTTGGACGGATCGAGGATGCGCCAGGACGCCTTGATCTCGATCGAGCCATTGGTGCCGTCAGGCACCGTGGCCGATGATGTGAATTCGGCGCCGCCGGGATTGCTCTTGATGAAATTGAGCTGACCGGCCTTCGTCGTCAGCGTCTGCAACTTCTGACCGCCGGGCGCGCGCAGATATTGCGCCTCGATCTCGTTGACGCGGCGCTCGAACAGCGTCCAGTTGCCGTTGACGTCGATCAACGGCTTGTTGGTCGCGGCCTGCAGATATTCCTCATTGTTCGGCATCGGCTGGCCCTTGCCGTTCGAGCCGATATGGAAGATCGGAAACGCCAGCGCCTGCGGACAACCGGCGATCACGGGCGCATTGCCGAACAGCGAGGAGACCGTCGGATAGATCTGCCAGACCCGCCGGCGCCGTGGGGACGCGACTACTCGCTCTGCACTGGTTTGGGCGTGTGCGACTTGGATCGCGCAGGCTTTTTGGCAGGCGCTCCTGCAGCGCCCGGAGGCGGCGTATCGACCGACACCAGATAGGCCGCGAGAGCCTTGGCGGTGTCGGAGCTGGTGGAATAATGGTCCTGCAGGAACCAGGACAGCGTGAGGCTGTAGCGCCCCTTCGCAAGCCCGCGCGGGCTGCGATGGCAGGTCGTGCAGCCGTCGGCGAAGAGCTTTTCGGCCGATTTGCCGGCGTCGAGATTTTGCGCGGAGGCAAACGACCCCGTCAGCACGACGCCCGCTGCAGCAATGGCCCCAACCAGAGGCGCGATGACTTCGCGCCTCGGTCGAATGAGCGATCTCAATTTCGTCCCCTAGCCCGTCTTGCGGTCACGCCGCCAATAGCTGATCGAACTCTGTCGGAGTATAGGCCTTGCCGTCCTGGTCGGTGATGACGACCTGCCATCCCTCGCTCGCCCAGACTTTTGCCTTCGCCACGATGAGCAGCCGGCTCTCGCGGGCAAAACTGCACTTCTCATTGTCGCGTTCTGCGACCATCTTATAGGCCAATGCGCATCCCCTTGCGTTGCCCTGCACCCGTTTCCCTCGTGACAGCGGGCTTTGGCGGCAATTCGCCGGGAGCATGGCAATTTGATGCCAACCACGGCAGCATTGTGCTTCGGTTCCGGCCAAATGAGGGAGATTGATCGTGAGCCGCATCATGAAAGCGATTCTGCTTGTCGCGGGCTTGCTTGGCACCGTGCTCGCTGGCGCTCCCGCAGGGGCGCAGACCTACGACCCGCGCTATCCTGTCTGCATCGAGATCTACACTCTCGACGGCAGCAACATCGATTGCAGTTTTATGACGATCGCACAGTGCATGGCGACTGCATCAGGACAGTCGGCGCAGTGCTATGCCAATCCCTATGCCGCGCTGGGCCGGCAACCGAGCCCGATCCCGTCGCCGCCGCGACGGAGCCGTTAGCTCACTTTCTGCGCCCCGATCAGTGGACGCGAATGATATGGGGACGGCCGAGATCGATCAGCCCCTGCACCGCCGAGAGGCGATCGTCCAGGGCTGCGATGGTGAGCAACAGATTGTTGCGGCGCTCGTCGAGCATGCCGATCTCGGCGCCGGTGAGCTTCGTGCTCGTCCGCTCCTTGTGAATCCCGTCGAGGGATTTACGCAATCCGGCAATCAGGCCGGCCAGCTGTTTGGCTTCTTTGGTCATCGACCGCTTCGCGACATTCTGGCGGCGCGTCCCCGCCTGGTTCTGTCTCATCGTCATCCTCCCGTAGCCCCGCTGCCCCGAGTGGATGCTTACATCTTTGGGTCGACCTGTTACGATCGATGAAATCTGCCAGCGAAGAACTTTCTTAAATTGGATGCGCCGGGAACCTGGGCCCGGCCCAACAGAAAGCCCGGCGCGAAGGCCGGGCTTTCGTTGGTGGATTTACTGCTTCTGATGGCCGCCGCCGGGACCGCCGGCCGGCGCGCCGCCGCCATGCGGAGCGGCGTTGATATGCGGAGCGCCGCCGCCACCGTGCGGCATCGCAGGCGCGGCCGCGCGCGGCGCCGGCATCTGCGCATGCGCATTCATCGGCGAGCCATGACTCACATTCGGCTGAGCCACGTGAGGCGCGGCAGGACGCGCAGGAGGTGCAGCCGAGACGCGCGGCGCTTCATGCGCACGCGCCATCGGCTGCGCGCGCACCGCGGCGCGGGCCTGCGCCGGCTCATGCATCATGCGGGCCTGTGCGTCGCGCGGATTGCGGGTCTGCATGTTGGCCCGCTCATGCGCGATGTGATCGGCTCGTCCGACACGGGCCCGGTCGGCCGTCACGGCAGCGTCGCGTCTGGCGATTGCAGCGTCGCGCCTCGCGATCGCGGCATCATGCCGTGCGGTCGTGGCGTCACGCGTCGAGATCGCCGCAGCGCCCTTGGCGTCAGCCTTGCTGATCTCACCCTTGCCACGCACGCCCTCGCGTCCCAGCGCGATCGCAGCGTCGCGCGTCGCCGCGCGGCCGATGCGGGCCACACGCGGATCGATCGTCATCCGCGTCGCGATGTTCTGGTGCGAGGTCCAGTAATTATTCCAGTAGGCGTGGCGGCGATACCAGGGACGTCCCTCGTAATAGCTCGACCAGTACGAGGTCAGCACGAACGGGACGATCGGCACGTCGATCTGGTCGGCATAGTCGGGCAGATAGACGTAGTGATTGCGGTAGAGATATTCGAGATATTGCGACGAGACCCAGCCGCGATCGTCGGAGAAGCTCACGTCGCACCAGGCATTGCCGCGCAGGCAGCCATGGATGTTGACGCGGGCGCCCTCGGGGACGCGATCGACCAGCGGAAAGCCTGGCCCCGGTCCGGCGCGCAGGCCGGTCGAGACGGTGACGATGCCCGGCGCGGCCAGCGCGGCCGTCGGGGCGAGCAACAATGCTGCAACTAAAGCGGTTCTGAGCCTCATGGCGTAGTCCTCCTCTTGCGAGTCGGAACGCGCCAGCGGAATGAGCGTTCCGCGTGCCGTCGTTCATCCGTCAAAAGATTGAGATGCACGCCGCACGCGGTTCAATATTCATTCGCCGTTCATCGGCAGAGCACTGCCAGCGCGTCAATTCACCGACAGCATGAAGTTGTCGAAGTACGACGCAAGCGCAGCAAACCCGTTGAGCGGCAGCACGGTCGCGACATACTGGTCCGGCCGTACCACGACCATGCAGCCCGCCTTGCGATCGATACCGCGCATCGCGAAGACGTCGTGGCCGCTCTTGAGGTCCGGACAGAACATCTTTTCGTAGTCGAGCAAACCGTAGCGTCCTTTGCGCGGCAACAGCAGCGCGGGCATCGCCTCAATGGCGAGCTCGCGATGATCCTGCTGGAAGACCGCGCGCAGATCGATCACGCTATCGATGTCGGCGGCCGCAGGCGTATAGAGCCTGATCGGAGACTCCCGGGCCTCGCCGAGGAAATTGCACAGCGCGCGAATGGCCGAGCCTGACGCCGCAGGGTCTTCCGCCGGCGCGAACGCGTAGATGCGGAAGCGGCCGTCGGCCTGCGAGGCATGGCCGAGATGGACCGGCTTGGCGTCGCCGAGCCGAATGACCGGCGCGGAATGGAAGCGTTTGCCGATGACGAGACCTTCGGCGAGATGCTGATGCGAGGTGGCGCCGGTCAGGGTCGACGGCTTGTAATGCGTCGCGGTGCCCGCGGTGTAGCGGCCGTGCCTGACAAAATAGTCCTGCGTCTTGGCGGCATCGGCGCCGCCGGCCTTCGCAGCGGACGCCAGAATTCCCGCCCATTCGCGGTCGAAATCGATCAGCTCCTTCGCAACCGCCTGGCGTTCCGCCGAATAGGAATGCAGCAAGGTCGGCGGGCACTGCTTGCGCAGCACGGCTGCAAGCTTCCAGCCGAGATTGAAGGCGTCCTGCATCGAGACGTTCATGCCCTGCCCCGCCTTCGGGCTGTGGGTATGGCAGGCATCGCCGGCGATGAATATCCGCGGCAGACGTGAATTGATCTCGGCTTCCGGCACGTCGTCGAACTTGTCGGTCAGGCGCTGACCGATCTCGTAGACCGACCACCACGCGATCTCCTTCACCTCGAGCGTGTGCGGCTTCAGGATCCGCTGCGCTTTGGCGATCACGTCCTCGGCCGTGATGTTGCGATTGGCGACGCGCTCGCCGACATCGAGTTTTGCCAACTCCACATAGAGGCGCGCCATGTAGCCGCCCTCGCGCGGAATGATCAGCAGGCTGCCGTCCTTGGCCGACTGGATCAGGGATTTGAAGCGGATGTCGGGAAAGTCGGTCACCGCCAGCACGTCCATCACGCCCCAGGCGTGGTTGGCGGAATCGCCGTGCAGCTCGCGGCCGATCGACTTGCGCACCGTGCTGCGCGCGCCGTCGCAGCCGACGACGTAGCGCGCCTTGATCGTCTCGACCTTGCCCTCGTTTCCGGCATCGGCGCGTTCGAGCCGCGCGGTCACGGCATGGTCAGTAGCTCCTGCGGCCGGATCGACCTGGAGGTCGAGCAGGCGCCGGCTGTAGTAAGGTTCGAGCTTGGCCGGTGACTTGCGCATGACGTCGAGAAAGCCGTCATGGATGCGGGCCTGGTTGAGGATGACGTGCGGGAATTCGGACAGCCCATCCTCGACGTCCTGCACCCGGCCGCTGCGCACGATCTTCTCGGGCGCGCGCTCGTCCGGCTTCCAGAACGTGGTCTCGTTGACCCAATACGCCTCCTTCAGCACGCGCTCGCTGAAGCCGTAGGCATGGAACATCTCCATGGTGCGGCAGGCGATGCCGTCGGCCTGCCCGACCAGCAGCCGTCCCGGCTTCTGCTCGACGATGCAAGTCTTGATGTCAGGAAATTGCGCGAGCTGGGCCGCGAGCGTCAGGCCCGCCGGGCCGCAGCCGACGATGAGGACATCGACCTCTGCAGGGACGGTGCCCATTGCGCCCGGAGCCTGAACGCGCTCGGCGGGATCGGCAATTTCAGGATCGCCCGGCTGAAATCCATTGAGATGGAATTGCATGAGCACCTCTCCCTGGCAACGTTCTGTTTGGATATTGATCAGTATGCTGACTATCAGTATACTTGTCAATGATCCGCACCACTCCTGCCCGCAAACGGAGAACTCGGTGAGCGAACCCAACGATATGCCCGGCCATTTGGCGCGCCGGTTCCAGCAGATCGCCGTGGCCGTGTTTCTGGCCGAAGTGGAAGATGCCGGCTTCGATCTCACGCCGGTGCAATACGCCGCGCTCGCGACCATCAAGGCCAATCCGGGGCTCGACCAGGTGACGCTCGCCGGCCTGATCGCCTATGACCGCACCACCATCACCGGCGTGATCGATCGCCTGGTGCAGAAGGATCTGATCGAACGCCGCGCCAGTCCCCGCGACCGCCGCGCCCGCGAGCTCGAGATCACCGACGAGGGCCGTCGCACGCTGCGCAAGATCACGCCCGCGGTGGAATCCGCCCAGCGCATCATGCTGCGCGGCCTCAGTGCCAAGGAAGGCGACGAGTTGATGCGGCTGCTGCGCAAGGCCATCGCGGCCGGCAATGAACTCAGCCGCGCCCCGCTGCGGCAAGCGGGGACGTAATCCTGTATTTCTATGGGCATTTGTCGGAGGTCTGCGAAACCTGGAACTAACCTTCGGCTGCTAGCGTCGCCCCCATTCGGCGCTTAACGCGCGATTAACTTTGCCGGTTCGGGAGTTTCGGATGTTCAGGTTCCACATTGCGGCCGCGGCCATCGCGCTCTCGACCGTTCCTGCATTCGCGAACGGCCATGGCGGCGACGCCCCTCCTCCGCCCAAGCCCGAGGCGACGACCGCACCGGCCAAGGTGGTCCTGACCAAGCAGGGTCCCAAGCTGGTCGATCTCAAGGGCATGACGCTCTACACCTACGAGCGCGACACCAACGGCAAGAGCTCGAACTGCAACGGCAAGTGCACAGAGAGCTGGGTCCCGCTGACCGCGACCACCGACGCCAAGGCCGTCGGCGACTTCACCGTGATCAGCCGCAACGACGGCAGCAAGATGTGGGCCTATCGCTACCGCCCGCTCTACACCTCGCCCGCCGACAAGGCCCCCGGCGATGCCAACGGCAATGCCACGACCCTGCAATGGCGCGTCGCGCGGCCTGAGGATTGACGCGCCAGCGCCTCCGGCCGCATCAGTGTTTCGGCGCGCTCACGGCGACCTTGCCATGCGCGCCGGAATCGACCGAGGCGTAATTCACGTCAGCATTCCGATGCAGCGCCACATAGAGAGCCATTCCGGCCAGGAGCGATCCATAAAAACCGAACACCGCTAGCCGCCATTTGCGGGCAATTCGGCGATCGCTCTCATTCCATTGGTAAAGGAATTTCTGCATGATGCCTCCGATGGCAACCGGCCATCGGGGCATAGCAAGATCCCGTTTCATCGGCTGTGAAGCACTTCACCCTTGCAGCGCAGCGTCTTCACGCTTGAGTGAGCCGACGCAACGCTAGCCCCGCCAGCTCCTGCCGGCCTCGACCTGCGCGCTCTGTCCGGGCGGCAGCACCACGACGGTCGAATTGAGCTTCACCCGGTCGTAGAGATCGATCACGTCCTCGTTGCGCATCCGGATGCAGCCTGACGAGATCGCCTGCCCGATATATTCGGGCTGGTTGGTGCCGTGGATGCGGTAGAGCGTGTCCTTGTTGCCGAGGTAGAGATAGATGCCGCGCGCGCCCAGCGGATTGGCGGGGCCGCCGGCGACGCGCGCCGGATAGGGCCCGAGCCGCGCCTGGATGTCCGCCGTCGGAACCCAGTCCGGCCATTCCGCGAGCCGGCCGACCCGCGCGACGCCGGAGAACGCCATCGCTTCCTCGCCGACCGCGACGCCGTAGCGGATCGCCTTGCCGTCAGGCAGCACGAAATAGAGATAGCGCGCATCGGTATCGACCAGGATCGTGCCCGGCTGCTCCTTGCGCGGATAATCGACGATGTGGCGGAGATATTGCTCCGGCACGTTCGCCTTCGCGTAAGGCGTGTGCGCGAGCAACTGACGGTCGCGCGCAGTCATGCTCGCATCCGTCGATGGCGAAAGCGTCGTTTGCATGCAGCCGCCCAGCGGCAGCAAGGCAACGACGAACAAAGCGAGTAGAGATTTTGGCACCGCCGGCCCCCCGATAGCGCAAAGCAGCGCCCCCAGCATCCCCACTTGCTGCCTAAATCGTGCTGAAAGCAAGGCAATCTGGAACACGACCGCGTGTTGGGCAAAGCGGGTTCCATCACCACAAACGGCAGAGGAGCGTCGCAGCATCTCCATGCCCTCGCCTTGCTTTGGTCAAACCCGGCTGGACTCGTGGGTCCCAGGGTTTGGGAGATGGGGCACACCTCAACAGATCGGCTCGCGCCAATGCGGACGATGAAGGCATCAAAGGAGCTGCGATGCTCGCGACGCTGAACAGCAGTCAAATCGTCGATGCGATCGTGAAGGACACGGTGAAAGACACGATCAAGGACAACGATCCGCACGACGCGGTTCAAATCTCGCCCGAGATGGTGCTGGGCTCGCGCTCCATCAGCGTTGCGCCCGCGCTGGCGCCCGAGATCGCGGCGCGTCCGGAGCCGAAATTCGCACCGGAGCCCAAGGTCGGTCGAGAGATCAGTATGGAGCCGAAGTTCAGTCCTGTCGCCGAGCCGCAGACGGCAGCGCCTGCGGTCGACACCGCCGTACGCGTCACGGCGAGCGATGGTCATGTGAGGCGGAAGAAATCAGCTGTAGGCAGGTGGCTGCGCGGCGCGTTCCTCACGTTCCTGTTTGCGGGTGGCAGCGCGGCCGCCACCATCGCCTGGGAGAAGCACGGCGACACCGCAAAACAGATGCTCGCCGAATGGAAGCCGGTCCTGGCGGCGTTGTTGCCAACGACATCGCAGACCGCGCCCGTCGCCGCTGCAGAGGCCGCGCCGCCCGCGGCGCAGGCCGCAACGGACCAAACGGCCGATCAGCCTGCGGCACAAGCTGTGGCCACTCAGCCCGCGACGCCGCCTCCGGTTCAAGTTGCCGCCGCTGCTCCCACAGCAGCACAACCCGATACCGTGCAATCGTTGACGCGCGATCTCGGCTTGATGGCGCAGCAGATCGAAACGCTCAAGGCCAGCATCGCCGAGTTGAAGGCAGGTCAAGAGCAGATGGCGCGCGAAATGGCGAAGCCACCCGCACCGAAGCCGGTGGTCGAAGCGAAGCCGCCGATCGATCCGCGCGCACGCGTGTCGGCGATTCCGCCGCGCGCAGCCGCGCCGACGCCACCACCGGTTCGCAAGCCGAAGCCGGTCGTGTCGCACACTTACCCGCCGGCTTATTCGCCCGCGCCGCTCGCTCCTCCGCCGCCGCCCTCGCAGGCTGCCGCGATGCCGCCGCCGGCAGCACCGGCCGCCACGACGCAAGCCGTTGCCGATGACGACGGACCTGTCGTGCGCCCGCCGATGCCGCTGCGCTAGACAGCGTCATCAACAACGCAAGCGTTGTGCACGGTGACCTGAGTCGATGTGATGCGTTAAGTCCGGGCAATTACGGGAAGCGATGTTTCGATCGTCTTCCCTCATGAGAAAAGGCCGTCGGGATCTATGCCGCCGGCCTTCTCTTGCAGCTGCCGGTTCCCGGAGCCCGGTTCTGCTGCAATTCCATGCCTTATGATCGCGCCGACATATTTAATAAAATCTTAACGCCCTCGAACGCTGCACATCATTTCTGCGCCATAGGCACAGAGAATGTGCGGTCTGTTCATCCGATAAATATCGACTCGTGGTACGATCCAGCATGTTTTGAAGACTTCCGTTGAAGGCTTCGTTTGGAAATTTGGGTCGTCAACACCGGGGAATTCGGATGCCATACTACTCCTTCGATCTCGTGGTTGGTGAAGAGTTCAAGAACCAGGGCGGTATCATTCTCGAAGACATCGAGGTCGCCTCCGATCGCGCCGTTCAACTGGCGTGCGAGCTCTCGCAGGTGAAGCCGGAGCTGCAGCAGAAAGGTTGTGCGGTGCGCGTCACCGATCGCGATCACAACGAAGTCTATCGCACGCCGCTCGATCCCGTGCCGGCCTGGCAGCGCTAATCCTCAAGCACCGGCGCTTCGAACCAGTTCGTCAGCGACAATCCGCCGTCGACGACGAACGCTGCGCCGGTGACGTAGGCTGACAGCTTGTTCGACAGCACCGTGAGCGCCATCGGCGCGAGGTCATCAGCCGCGCCGAGACGCCCGAGCGGAATGTGCTTCGCGAGCGACGCGTCCGCGACGAAGCCGCCGGCTGCGATCGCCCCCGGCACCAGCGCGTTGACGCGGATGTCGTGACGCCCAAAGCTCTTCGCGAGCTCCTTCACCAGCATCGCCATGCCTGCCTTCGCCGTCGAATAATGCGGCAGGTTGCGCGGCGTGCCCGCATGCAGCGACGTCAGGAACAGGAACGAGCCGGGACGCTTGGCTGCGATCAACTTCTTGGCGATCGCGCGCGCCAGGTGAAAGCCGGCCTCGAGGTTGACGGCGTGCATCTCCTGCCAGGTGCTGCGATCGACCGCGAGCGCGTGGTCAGCCTCGCGGCGCGGCGGCGAGGCGCTGTGCACGAAATGCGTGACGTCGCCCAGCGCGGCATGTGCGGCCGCCAGCAACGCATCGCATGCATCTAACCTCGCGAGATCGCCGACCCACGGGACCGCCAGATCGGGCCTGCCGCTCGCCCCGATCGCGGCACTCACCCGTTCCGCGCTGATATCCGCGAAGACGGTCCGGACGCCCTCGCGGACCAGGGCTTGTGCGATCGCGCGGCCGATGCCGTTGCCGGCGCCGGTGACGAGCGCGGTGTCGCGTGCGGGATCGAATGGCGTGCTGAACAGGCTCATGTCGCGCTCCGGGTCCGGGAGCGGCTAGCGTAGCGCACCGCACCGCGATGCGACAATTCCGCCCCGGCGCCATTGCGGAGCCCCGCGCCGGACGCTAGCCTCCCCCAAAAAATCGAGGAGGTTACCCAAGAATGCGCACCCGTTTTCTGATGGCAGGCCTGTTGCTGATCGCAGCTCCCGCCCAGGCAGCCGACGACCACCCCCGCTCGACCTATGTGACGATGGTCCTGCAGGCCTTCGCCGCCAAGGTCGAATGTCCCGGCACCGATGTCGTCTACCAGGATCTGGTGCAGAAGGCGCAGCAGATGCAGCTGCCCGACGGCACCACCGAGCAGGTGCGCAAGGCGATCGCCTGGATGCACACCGGCGGCAAGATGGGTGAGAAGCAGGCCGACGACATCATGGCGGAGGTCGCGGTTGCGACCCAGATGACCGATCTCGATCAGCGCCGGCTCGGCATGAGCAATTGGTGCGAAAAGCAGAAGACCGCCGGCCTGATCCGCAGCAAGGGCGGCTAGCGGGACCGCAACCCCGGTCGGGCTTTCCGGTGAACCTCAGAGCTCCCCTCCGAGTCCAATGCTTCGAGCTGAGGACAACTCGAGAGGGGCCATGCTCTGGACACGCCGAATGGCGGCGCTTGCGGTGCTCGCCGCCGCCAATCTGACACTGCCCGCCCTGGCCGCAACCACGGAGGCTCCGGTCGCCGGACGGCAGGTGCGCTTTCCGCAAGGCGTGTGGAGCGCCCTGCCCCAGCTCGGCCCTGACGGCAAGGTGAGGCAATGCGTGCTGGTCGCGCCGAGGCAACGCAGCAAGCCCGGCGGCAAGGTCGATACCGCCTTCGTGCTCAACATCAGCCGCGGCTCGGGCCTCTCCATCACGTTGATGGATGACGGGCTGCCGAGCGAGCGGGTGCTGGACGACCAGGCCGAGATCGTCCTCGATGGCCGCAGCTTCCCCGCGGTCGCCTTCCCGGTCGGCAACGCCTTCGCGCTGCATCCCGGCGATGCGGAGGGCGTGCTCGCGGCGCTCGGCAAGGCGCGGGACGTCACGCTGCGCTCGGACGGTGCCGGCGTCGATTCCGGGCCGATCGCGCTCGATCTCCCCGCGGATGCGCTGAGCTGGCTGAAGCAATGCGGCAAGGCCTTCGATATCGCGGTCGACAGGCCGACCGATCCCAATGCGCCGGAGATGCCGGCGCCGCGGCAGCGCTCGCCGAAGATCGCGGTGATGCAGCCGACGCCGGCCGGCCCTCCCGGGATTGAGGACAAGCAGAAGATCGAAGGCTGGGATGCATCCGAGCTGCGCAACAGCGACGGGGCAATCACCGCCTGCTTCATCCGTCGCCGCTATCTCATCGGCACGGACGCGCCCGCGCCTGCACGCCGTCTCGGGATATTCCTGATCGTCAGCCGCGCGAAGGGGCTGACCATGATGCTGAAGGACTCCAAGCTCAACCGGCCCGAGGGCGAGGCCATCGAGGCGACGCTGAAGATCGGCAATGCGCCATTCCAGGGCTTCTCGGCGCAGGTCGAGGGATCCGACGAAATCGCCCTGTTTCCGCAGCATGGCGCCGCGCTGGCCGGAGCGATCGAGACCGGCTCCGTGCTGGCGATGAAGGCCAGGACGATCGAGGACAATTACGAGTTCTCGGTGCAGCCCGGTGTCGTCGGCTGGCTGCGCGCCTGCGCCCGACGCAACGGGATGGCCCTCGAGCCCGCCAGGCAGTGAGGGCCGCGCGTTAAGCACATCGCGGCGGAACTCGCGCCGCGGCCCATAATCGTCACATTCCTCGCCAGCATGCGGCTCTTCGAACAGGAGACCCCCGTGCGGATTGCTCATCTCGTTGTCGCCGGTACCCCTGCGATCAGCGCCGTGCTGGCAGGCCCCGCCTTCGCGCGGAACTCCGACGCCCAGAAGGGCGAGGACAAACCCACTTCATCGTCATCCTGCAGCGCCTATCAGCAGGCGCCGGACGGATCGTGGGAGCAGCTCCCCTGCAAGGAAACCGGCGAGCGCAGCCAGCCGCAAACCCAGCACAAGTCAGGCGCGCAAGACGCCGGTCAGGGCGAGCGTTAAGCCGCATCCTGGTGGCAAGCCCTCGACATGAATCAAGGATGGAAGCGGGCGGGGCTGATTTCGATCAGCTGTGGGCCGGCCCGCGCATGATCTTCATGGCATCGGCAATGTGACGCCACTCCTTAGCCTCGTCGGCCTCGCCGCGGCCCTCGCAGGCCTGCGCCTGTTCGGCGGCCTTCGCAATCGCCGCAAAACCATGCCGTTCCAGCATCTGGCGCGCGACGGTGTGGACCTGGACCTCGGACATCATGGGCGCTCTCCCGTCTTGAGGAAACCGCGGCGCCCGGCTCGGCGCTCCGCGGGTCTCTGACAACGATCTCGCCGCCGGCCCTGTTCCGCCGGGCGCCGATCACATCAACAAGCGCCGGGAACTACCCCAAACGATGAAGGCGGCCCGCCATGCCCGGCGGACCGCCTTCTCACCCACCCCAAATGGGCCGTCAGCCGCGTCCCCTACGCGACCGCCACTTTCTTGCGCTCGATATCGTTCGGCACCTCGATATCGACCTCGAGGGTCGAGACCTCGTCGCCACGCTCGAGCCGGACGATGACCTTGGTCGGGTCCAGCGTCACGTGCTTGGACACGACGGCGAGAATTTCCTCACGCAGCACACCGAGCAGATCGGGCTGGCCGCGCATTCCACGTTCATGGGCAAGCAGGATCTGCAGCCGTTCGCGAGCGACGGGTGCGGACGCCTTGTTGCCGCGGAGAAGCCGAAGCAGACCCATGCTCATGCAGCCCTCCGTCGCAGCAGACGATCCATCAGGCCCCTGCGCTCGGCGGGAACGTGCATCGCAACGGTCTCGCCACAGAGGCGCTTAGCCGCGTCCATATAAGCCCGCGCCGGCGCG
This sequence comes from Bradyrhizobium sp. 18BD, assembly GCF_054185225.1. Classification (NCBI taxonomy): domain Bacteria; kingdom Pseudomonadati; phylum Pseudomonadota; class Alphaproteobacteria; order Hyphomicrobiales; family Nitrobacteraceae; genus Bradyrhizobium; species Bradyrhizobium sp. 18BD. The sequence goes on from NZ_JAVAYL010000003.1 coordinate 25,247, forward strand.
CCATCCGCGTTCGACAGCGTCACCGGCGTGCCGACGTTGGAGGCCTTCAGCACGTCCTGGCTCTCGGGGATGATGCCGAGCAAGGGCGTTGCGAGGATCTCGAGGATGTCGTCGATGGTCAGCATCTCGCCGCGCGCGGCGCGCGAGGGATCGTAGCGGGTGATGAGAATGTGCTTCTCGACCCGCTCGCCCTTCTCGGCCCGCACGGTCTTGGAATCGAGCATGCCGATGATGCGGTCGGAGTCGCGCACCGAGGAGACTTCCGGATTGGTGACGATCACGGCTTCATCCGCAAAGCGCATCGCCATGGAGGCGCCGCGCTCGATGCCGGCCGGGCTGTCGCAGATCACCCAGTCGAAACGGCTGCGCAGGTCCGCAATGACCTTGCCGACGCCCTCTTCCGTCAGCGCGTCCTTGTCGCGGGTTTGCGAGGCCGGCAGCAGCCAGAGATTCTCCAGCCGCTTGTCCTTGATCAGCGCCTGCGGGAGCTTTGCCACGCCCTGCACCACGTTGATGAGGTCGAACACGACGCGGCGTTCGGCGCCCATCACGAGGTCGAGGTTGCGCAGGCCGACGTCGAAATCGACGACGACGACCTTGTCGCCGCGTTGCGCGAGCGCAGCGCCCAATGCGGCGGTCGTGGTCGTCTTGCCGACGCCGCCCTTGCCTGATGTCACGACCAGTACCTTACTCATCTGAAATGTCTCCTTTGCTGGTCAGTTCAGTGCTGTAATTCGCATGGTATTCCCCTGCAGCCAGGCCTGCGCCGGCTTGCCGCGCAGGGCGTCGTCGATGTCGTCGGCGGTCTGGTAAAACCCATCGATTGCAAGCAGTTCAGCCTCGATCTTCTGGCAATAGATCCGCGCGCTCGTGTGCCCGTTCACGCCCGCCATGGCGCGGCCGCGGAGCGCGCCATAGATGTGGATGGAACCGCCGGCGACGACCTCCGCACCGGAACCGACGGAGCCCAGAATGGTGACGTCGCCCTCCGGGAAGATCACGGTCTGCCCGGAGCGCACGGGGGCCTCGAGCAGCAGCGAGGTCGGCTTGGTCTCGGCTTTCGCCTCGGGCTTCTTGGGGGCCGTCGGCTCGATCACGCAGCTCCGCCCGCCCGACAGCAGCGGCGGCATCATCGGCGTCAGCCTGCCCTCGTCCACGCCCTCGAGGCCGAGCACGCGGATGTTGCGGTCCTGCAGGCTGGTCAGCAGATGGCTGATGCCGGCCTGGCTCAGATCGACCGAGGACAAGTCGATCACGACGGGCCGCCCGGCGAAGAAGCCCGGCGAGCGGGCAATAGTGGCGTCTATTTCCCCAAGCCAGTCCTGGATCGGAACCGTCGGCACGAATACGAAGGCCACATAGGAGCGCCCCCGCAGGCGCACCATTTGGCGTTGGACTTTTGCTGCAGCCTCCATAGCGGCCGACTCGTTCCCCGTTATTGAATGGTTAACGATGCGGCAGATTTGGTTAATGGCCGGTTAATTTCTGCGGAGGGGACGTGGGCGGCATGGGCTGGCTGGGCGGCCCGCACTCCCCATCCCCGTCATCCTGAGGTGCGAGTGGCGCGATGCCCAGGCATCGCGCCGTGAGCCTCGAAGGATGAACGGCCGAGCAGCCAGCCGAGCGGAAGGAGCCGGGCCGTCGCCCTTCGAGGGCCGCTGAAGCAGCGGCCGCCTCAGGGTGACGGGAGGACAAGTAGCGCCCCTGCCCCCCTCACCTCGCGCCGTCCATTGTGATCGCAGACCCGGTCATCCGGATTGACACCATCGTGCCTTCTGGTTTCGATCCGCCTCCCCCGTGGATGGAGCCGATCATGTCAATCCAGTCGTCCACCAGACGCAAGACTGCGCCGGACATTCGGGCTCGCAAGCGCGGCGAGCCGGTCGTCATGCTGACCTCCTATCATGCGCATACGGCGGCGCTGGTGGACCGGCATTGCGACATCATTCTGGTCGGCGATTCCCTCGGCAACGTCATGCACGGCTTCGAGACGACGGTGCCCGTCACGCTCGACATGATGATCCTCCAGGGCGCGGCCGTGATGCGCGGGTCCAGGCAAGCGCTGGTCGTGGTCGATATGCCGTTCGGATCGTATGAAGCCTCCAGGGAGCAAGCATTCAACGCCGCGGTACGGATCATGAAGGAAACCCAATGCGGCGCGGTGAAGCTTGAAGGCGGCGTCCGCATGGCCGACACGATCGCATTCCTGTCCGAGCGCGGCATCCCGGTGATGGGCCATATCGGCCTCACGCCGCAATCCATCAACACGCTCGGTTCGTTTCGTGCGCAAGGACGCAACGAGGTGGATTGGGGGCCGATCGAGGACGATGCCAAGGCCGTCGCCGACGCCGGAGCCTTCTCGGTCGTCGTTGAAGCCGTGGCCGAACCGCTGGCGCGCAAGATCACGGAGACGATCGCGATCCCCACCATCGGCATCGGCGCGAGCGCGGCCTGCGACGGCCAGGTGCTCGTGCTCGAAGACATGCTCGGACTGTCGCCCCGGACTCCGAAATTCGTCCGGCGGTACGGCAATCTCGGGCCGGCCATTGAAGCCGCGATCGAAAGCTATGCCGCCGACGTGCGGTCACGCGTCTTTCCCGGGCCCGAACACGTCTACGACATGAAGAAGAGCTGACGGCAGCAAGCCGTCAGGCGCCGCTTGCGTCAACGGCTACTTCTTCACCTTGCTCGCATCCATCTTGATGGCGGGATCCAGCATCTTGGTCGTGAACGCCGTCGAGACGTCGAACGGCTTCTCCATGCCAAGATAGGTCTGGACCAGCTCGTAGTCCTTCTTCATCCGCTCGCCGTCGATCCAGCCGAGCGACTTCGTCGTCGTGAACTCGTCGGTCATCAGAAACTTGATGCGCTCCCACTGGCGCTCCTGGTTCTCCTTGTCGAGGCCGGAGACCTGGTCGAGCAGCGCCTTCAGGCACGGCGTGACGTCGGCCACGCATGCGGCAAAGGCCTTCTGCGTGACGCGGACGAAATCCTCGACCACCTTCGGGTTCTTCTGCAGGTAGGCGCCGTTGACGATCAGCGAGTTGCCGTAGGGATTGAGCCCGATGTCCTTCCAGTTGATGTAGCCGAGGTCCTGCCCGAACTCGATCACCTTGAGATCGTGCTCGTTGTAGAAGTCGCTGATGATGTCCACGGTATGGCTCTTCAGCGCGGCGATCTTCGCGGTCGGCCCGACATTGACGAAGCCGACGGAGTCAGGCGCGAGCCCTGCGGCCTTGGCGAAGGCCGGCCACATCACGCGCGAGGCATCGCCCGGCGGGTTGCCGATCTTGTGGCCGGCGAAATCCTTGACGCCGTTCACGCCGTAGCTCTTCAGCCAGTAGAAGGTTTGCCCGGTGTTGGCATAGACGCTCATCACCGCAACGGTGTCGGCGCCCTTGCTCTTGGCCACCAGCATGGTGGCGAGATCGGCGACGCCGAACGGCGAGCCGCCGGAGCCGACCCTGGCGGCGGAGACGCCGGAGCCCTTGCCGGTCTCGATCGTCAGATCGATGCCTGCCTTCTCGTACCAGCCCTGCGCCTTGGCGTAATAGTAGGGCGAATGGTCGGCCGTCGGCGTCCAGTTCAGGATCAAATTGACCGCCTCGCCCGCGCTCGCCGGCACCGCCGGCAATCCGAGCGCCAGCGCCATAAAGGCCGTCCGCAAATGCTTCATCGCATCTCTCCTCATTCCCGCGACCCGGCTTGTCGCTCTCCCCCTGTGAGGATACCAATGCAACAAGCCCGCCCTCAACTTGTCAACTGTTTGGTTGGAAATGCCCGCAAAACGATCTGGCGACACCGTGCCGCAGCGGCGCGATCCCGTCGCCACCCGCAAGAAACTGCTCACCGCGGCCCGCCAGGAGTTCGCCCGGCACGGCTTTGCGGGGGCCCGCGTCGACGAGATCGCCGAGCGCGCTGCCGTCAACAAGCAGCTCGTTTACCACTATTTCGGCGACAAGGACGCGCTCTACCTCGCGGTGCTCGAATGGGTCTATGAGGACATCCGCGAGCAGGAGCGCAAGCTTAATCTCGAGGGCCTGGCGCCGGACAAGGCGATCCGCCGGCTGATCGAAGCCTCGTTCGATCACCTCGCCGCCAACCCTGATTTCATCGTGCTTTTGAACGACGAGAACCGTGGCGGCGCCCGCCATGTCCGCGGCTCGACGCGGCTGGAGGCGATGCATTCGCCGCTGGTGAAAAGCGTCTCCCACATCCTCCACGAGGGCGTGCGCGCGGGCGTGTTCCGCAAGGGGATCGACCCCATCCAGCTCTATATCTCCATTGCGGGCCTCAGCTATTTCTTCTTCTCCAACACGCCGACGCTGTCGGCAATCTTCGGCAAGGACCTGTCGAGCCGTGCCCAGCGCCGCGCCCGGCGCCGGCACGTAGCCGATTTGGTGCTGCAGTCGCTCCGGCCGTAATCAACCAACTGGTTGAAAGTTGTTCCGAGGAGAGTTAGGCTTGCCGCCGCGGCAGTGAAGCCGCGGCAATGGGAGCAAAAGGTGGCAGCCAGCGGAGCAAATCCGGCACGCAGCTTCGCGGTCATCCTGATCGTGCACCTTGCCGTGCTCGTGCTCTGGCAGGTCGCGGTCGATGCCTTCCACGTCCCGAAATTCATCCTGCCCTCCCCGCTGGCGACGGTGCAGACGCTGGGGACCGCGGGCTACGCCTGGGGCGCCAATACGCTGGTCACCGCCGTCGAGATTCTCGGCGGCTTCGCGCTCGGCGCCTTCATCGGCGTTGCGCTCGCCGTGATCTTCAGCTGGGCGCCGCTGCTCAGCCTCGTGCTGCTGCCGCTGTTCGTGACCTTGAACATGATCCCGAAGGTCGCGCTTGGCCCGCTCTTCATCGTCTGGTTCTCCTACGGCATCGTGCCGAACATCCTGATCGCCTTCAGCATCTGCTTCTTCCCGATCCTGCTCACCACCGCGCGGGGCCTGCGCGAGGTGGAGCCTGATCTGCTCGACCTCGTCAAATCGCTGCGCGGCTCGCGCTGGACGCTGTTCCGCAAGATCCAGCTGCCGGGATCGCTGCCCTACATCTTCTCCGGCATGAAGGTCGGCGCCATCCTTGCGGTCGCCGGCGCCATCGTCGGCGAGTTCATCGCCTCCGAGCGCGGGCTCGGCTACCTCATGATCCAGGTGCAGTCCTCGCTCGACACGCCCGCGATGGTGATGGCGGTCGTGCTGCTGACCCTGCTGGGCGTTGCTCTCTACGGCCTGGTGCTCGTCCTCGAACGCATGTTCGTGGTCGGCGATGCAAGACAGAACTGAAATCGGCAGGCTTAACTAAAGGACCGACCCATGCTGCTCACCCGCCAGACGCTGCCGAAGACCATTCCCGATATCGCAGCGCTCGACGAGCTCCTGTGCCGGCCGACCCAGGCGCTGATCGACGACCTCAGGAAGGTCGAGGGCGACATCATGATCCTCGGCGTCGCCGGCAAGATGGGCCCGACGCTGGCCGGCCTTGCGAAAGCCGCCGTGCCGGACCGCCGCGTCATCGGCGTTGCCCGCTTCAGTGACGCCGGCGTCAAGGACTGGCTGCAGGCACGCAGCGTCGAGACGATCAATTGCGACCTGCTGGATGAGGCCGCGATCAACGCGCTGCCGAAGGCGCCGAACATCATCTTCATGGCCGGCCGAAAATTCGGCGCCGAGGGCGATTTGTCGCTGACCTGGGCGATGAATGCGCATGTGCCGGCGCTGGTCGCGCAGGCCTTTCCGTCCTCGCGCATCGTCGCGTTCTCGACCGGCTGCGTCTATCCGTTCGTGCCCGTCGACGGCAAGGGCTCGACCGAGGACATGGCGCCGAACCCGCCCGGCGAATACGCCCAGTCCTGCGTCGGCCGCGAGCGCATGTTCGAATATTTCTCGCACAAATTCGGAACGCCGGGCCGCCTGTTCCGGCTGAACTACGCGATCGACATGCGCTACGGCGTGCTGCACGACATCGCCACGAAGGTCCTCACCGGCACCCCGATCGACGTCAGCCTCGGCCATGTCAATTTCATCTGGCAGGGCGATGCCTCTGCGCAGGCGCTGCGGTGCCTGGCGCATTGCACCGCCCCGACCTCGCCGATCAATGTCAGTGGCCACGAGATTTTGGCGGTACGCGACCTCGCGCAGAAGTTCGGCGCCCGCTTCGGCTGCGCGCCGGTGCTGACGGGCAAGGAAGAGCCGACGGCGTGGCTGACCGACACGTCAAGGGCGGTCGAGCTGTTCGGCCTGCCGGTTGTGGACACCGAGCAGTTGATCGCCTGGACCGCGGACTGGGTGTCCCGCGCCATGCCGAGCCTCGGCAAGCCGACCAAATACGAGGTGCGCGATGGTCGTTACTGACGGTCCGACAATCCTCAAGCTCGGCGTCGACGATGCGATCGCCGGGCTGGTGCTGTCGACGGAAGCGCAATGGAACCAGACGGAAGAGGACTGGCGCATCTTCCTGCGCGACGGCATCGTGTTCGGCATTCGCGACGGCATGCGGCTGGTCGCAACCGCTGCGCTGCTCCCGTACTCCGGCAACAACGCCTGGATCAGCATGGTGCTGGTATCACGCACCCATCGCCGCCGCGGTCTCGCCACGCGCCTCGTCGATGCTTGCCTCGAGACCGCGCGCAAGAACGGCCTGACGAGCTGGCTCGACGCCACGCCCGACGGGGCCGCCGTCTACGGCCCGCTCGGCTTCACGCCGACGCTGCAATTGCGCCGGCTGAAGCTGGCGAGGCCCGCGCGGGCCGAAGCACCACCCTCCTCATCCGCGAGCATTGATGCGCTTCGCGCACGGGACCGGCGCGCGACCGGCTTCGACCGGACCGCCCTGCTCTCCGCCTTCGCACAGCGCTCCGGCTCGCGCATCGTCTCCGCGAACGGCGCCATCGCGCTGGTTCGCGACGGCCGGACCGCCCGTCATATCGGCCCGTTGTTCGCCGACAATGCCGCGGCAGCATTGGCCCTGGTTGATACGATCGCGCGCTCCGAGACCGGCCCTCTGCTGCTCGACGCCGTCGCCTCGCAGGCTGCGTTCCTGGAAGGATTGACCGCCTCCGGCTGGACCATCGAGCGGCCGTTCCAGCGCATGCGGTTCGGCCCCGCCACCGCTGGGGCTGAGGAAACGCCATTCGCCGTCGCCGGCCCGGAATTCGGATAGGACATCATGCACCACAGCCAGATCAACGCCGACATCCGCAAGCTGATTGCCGAAGGCACCGTGCTGCCGGCGCATCCCCTCGCCCTCACCGCCGAGCGCCGGCTCGACAAGACCCATCAGCGCGCCCTGACGCGCTACTACATCGATGCCGGCTCGGGCGGCCTTGCCGTCGGCGTGCACACGACGCAATTCGCAATCCGCGATGTCGGCCTCTACCGTCCCGTGCTGGAGCTCGCCGCCGAGACCGCCGCGAACTGGACCAAGCGGCCACTCGCAATGGTCGCGGGCCTTGCCGGCCCAACAGCGCAGGCGACCGCAGAGGCGCGCACCGCGCGCGACATCGGCTATCACGCTGGCCTGCTCAGCCTCGCCGCGATGAAGAGCGCTTCCGAGGACGAGATCATCGCGCATTGCACCGCCGTCGCCGCCGAAATCCCGCTGGTCGGCTTCTACCTCCAGCCGGCCGTCGGCGGCGTCATTCTGTCGAGCCGGTTCTGGCAGCGCTTTGCCTCGATCGACAACGTCATCGCGATCAAGATCGCGCCGTTCAACCGCTATCGTACGCTCGACGTGCTGCGCGGCGTCGCCGCCGCCGGCGCGCTCGACCGCGTCGCGCTCTACACCGGCAATGACGACCACATCCTGCTCGACCTGATGCTGCCGTTCGACCTCCGCGACAAGGGCGTCACCACGCGCACCTATTTCAAAGGCGGCCTGCTCGGCCACTGGTCGGTGTGGACCGCGAGCGCGGTCAAGCAGTTCGAGCGCTGCAAGGCGGCGCGGCACAAGGACAGCGTGCCGGCCGACCTGCTCGCGCTCGACGCCCGCGTCACCGATTGCAACAGCGCTTTCTTCGACGTCGCCAACAATTTTCACGGCTGCATCGCCGGCTGCCACGAGATCTTGCGGCGCCAGGGCCTCATGAAAGGCCTGTGGTGCCTCGATCCCAACGAAGGCCTCAGCCCCGGCCAGAAAGACGAGATCGACCGCGTCTGTCGCGAGCACGCCGACCTCAGCGACGATGCCTACGTCGCCGACAATCTGAACAAATGGCTGGCATGAGCTCAAACCCCTTCATCAGCCTGCAAGGCGTCCGGAAGGTCTATCGCAGTGGCGCCGCCGAATTCCTGGCGGTGTCGGACGTCACCATGGACGTGCAGGAAGGTGAGCTGGTCTCGCTGGTCGGCCCGTCCGGCTGCGGCAAGACCACGGTGATGAAGATTCTGGCCGGCCTGCACGGCGCCGACGGCGGCACCGTCAAGATCGGCAACGACACAAGCCCGTTCGATCCGACCCGCGACATCGGCATGGTATTCCAGCAGGCCTTGCTGCTGAAGTGGCGCACCATTTTGGACAACGTGCTGCTGCCGGCCGAGATTGTGGGACTGCCGATCAAGGCCGCACGCGAGCGGGCGCGTGACCTGCTCAATCTCGTGGGCCTCGCCGGCTACGAGCAGAAATATCCGCAGCAGCTCTCCGGCGGGATGCAGCAGCGCACCGCCATCGCGCGCGCCTTCGTGCACGATCCAAAGCTGATCCTGATGGACGAGCCGTTCGGCGCGCTGGACGCGCTGACGCGCGAGCAGATGAATCTGGAAATGCTGCGGATCTGGCGCGAGAGCGGCAAGACCATCATCTTCGTGACGCATTCGATCCAGGAAGCGGTGTTTTTGTCGTCGCATTGCGCGGTGCTGACCGCGGGGCCGGCGAAGATGGCCGACTATTTCTCGATCGACCTGCCCTTCCCGCGCGACCTGCCGCTGAAGACGACCGATGCGTTCGGGGCCTATGCCAGGCGAATTTATGCGAAGCTAGGCTTGGGCGCGGCGTAAGACAGCCACACGACAGGTCCCGTAGCCCGGATGGAGCGAAGCGCAATCCGGGATCTCGCACGTCAATGGCACCGTCCCGGATTTCGCTCCGCTCCATCCGGGCTACGCACTCAGACCTCGTAGGGTGGGCAAAGCGCAGCGTGCCCACCATTGACAACACGCGTGGTGAAATGGATTCCGGGTTCGCGCCAAGAAGGCGCGCCCCGGAATGACGACGATGCTTAGGTCTTGTTCCGCATCTTGCTGAGCAGGTAGTTGTCGTAAAAATTCTCAGCGATCTGCGTGTAGAACAGCAGTTCCTTCTGGTACGCGTCGTGGCTTTCCTTGGTGCGCTTGAACAGGTCGCTCTTGGCGGCGAGCTCGTTCAGGTGCTCCTGGGTCGCGCTGTAGCAGGCTTCCATCACCGGCTGCGGGAAGGCCTTCAGCTCGGCGCCGTTGGCGATCAGCCGCTTCAGCGCCGCCGGGTTCACGCTGTCGTACTTTTCGAGCATCCAGGCGCCCGCAGCGGACGCGGCCTGGTTGACGATCGCCTGGTAGTTCTTCGGCAGGCTCGCCCACTTCTCGTCATTGACGATCATGTGCAGCATGGCGCCGCCTTCCCACCAGCCGGGGAAGTAGTAGTACTTCGCGACCTTCTGGAAACCGAGCTTCTCGTCGTCATAGGGACCGACGAACTCGACGGCGTCGAGCGAGCCCTTTTCCAACGCCGCGTAGATGTCGCCGCCGGCGAGCTGCTGCGGCACAACGCCGAGCCTGGCCAGCACATGGCCGCCCATGCCGGCGATGCGGAATTTGAGACCCTTGAGATCGTCGACGGTCTTGATCTCCTTGCGGAACCAGCCGCCCATCTGGGTGCCGGAATTACCGCAGAGGATGGCGTGGGTCTTGAAGGGCTTGAGCGCCTCGTTGGTCAGCTCGGCACCGCCGCCAAAGAACCACCAGGACTCCTGGTGGCGATGGTTCATGCCGAACGGCGCGCCGGTGGCATAAGCCAGCGCCGGCTCCTTGCCGATGTAAAAATAGAGCGGCGTCTGCGCCATCTCGACGGTGTTGACGCTGACGGCGTCGAGCGCCTGCAGGCCGGGGACAAGCTCGCCGGCGGCAAAGGTCTGGATCTGGAATTTGTTGTCGGTGGCCTCGGCGACGTATTTCGCAAAGGTCTGCGCGGTGCCGTAGATGGTGTCGAGCGACTTCGGGAAGCTCGAGGTCAGGCGCCATTTGATCTCGGGCGTAGACTGCGCAATCGCAGGTGCAGCAACCAGCGTCGTCGCGCCGGCGACAGCGCCGCCCTTGAGGAATGTCCGGCGTTTCATATTGGGCAATCTCCCTTGAAGTCAGGCTTGAAATGGGTGGCGTAAGCCACGGTCTTCGCGGACCGTTTGCCCGTTCCTGCCACGCAGTTCAAGCCATGATAAAGGAGGGGCGGCCTGCCAAATCGGGGCCTCCGCGGCATGGCACCGCGGGGCTTTCAAGTGTCGGCGACGAAGATCGACAGTGCCCGCTGCAATTCCTTGTAGGCGCGCGGTCCGATCTTGGCTGCGAGCGCCTTGTCGCTCTCGGCGGCCGCCGGCCTCAGCCGTCCCAGCAGCGCCGTTCCGGCCTCGGTCAGATAGAGCACGTAGTACCTGCGGTTGATCGCCGACGCCGTGCGCCGCACCAGTCCCCGGCCCTCCAGATGATCCACCAGCCTGCCAAGCCCGGCCCGCTCGATCGACAAAAGCTGCGCGACGGCGAGCTGGTTGACTCCGGGATTGGCGTCGATCACGCAGAGCACGGAAAACTGGGCGGGGCTGATCTCGAAGGCCGCCAACTGCCGGCTGAACTCCCTGAAGATCCAGAGCTGCGCCCGGCGGATCGAGTAGCCCAGGAGTTGCGAGAGGTCGCCCAGCGCAAGCGGCTTTGCCTTGGCCGCCTTCGTGCCGGACACGATGCGCGGCGCCGGTCGCGACGGCTTCGTCGCGCGTGCCTGCTGCCGCGGTCGCGCGATCCGTTTCCTCACCCGTGCCTTGCCTGGCTGCATCGTCGCGCATCTTTCGCAAAGCCGATGCAGGCGCATCCGGCCATGACCCGAGGATTCGGACAGCGAGTCTAACGCAACGCAGCCGGATCGAGAAGCCGAGCCGAACCTCACCTCGCGCATACAGCTTCTACGACAGGTTGCATGGCAATATCGCGCAATGCGTCATGTTGACACGGCAACATCGCTCGCCTAAGGATCGTGAAAGCCTGCCGCACCACGAGCAGGTTCAAGGGGAGCGCAAGGGGAGCGAACGTCCGTGCCGTCATCAGGGGTGGGCGACGAGCCGCGTGCCACGCATCGCGGCGGAATGGTTTTGCGCGCGAATGGAACGGCGTCGTGGCTCATTGGCCGGCGCACGCGCATCTCCCCCAACAGCAATTTCAAAGATGTTTCCGATCACGCGACGCTTCGCCCAGCAGCGAGCCGTCGGACGCTTTCGTTCGATCATCGATGTTGAAACCGGGAGGGCATGCCTTGAAACGACTATTCCTCGCCTCGACGATCATCGCCACATGGGCGTCTTTCGGCCCGCAGGCGATGGCGCACGGACTGCCACCGAGCGGCGTCGCGCCGCGCGCGTCCTGCACAGCCCTCACCGGCCTCACGCTGCCCAACACGCAGATCCTCAGCGCGACGCAGAAGTCGGGCTATTGCAACGTGATCGGCATCATCAACAAGCGCGTCTCGACGCAGGATCCCGATCATTTCACCTACGGGATCGGGTTTGCGCTCAACCTGCCCAACACCTGGCACGGCCGTTTCGAGATGATGGGCGGTGGCGGCACCGACGGCAGCCTCAACGCCGATCCGCAAGGCGCGGCCGGGGTCGAGCTCGGCCAGGGCTGGGCCGTCGCCGCCGATGACGGCGGCCACGAGGACAGTGCCAGCAACGTCGTCGGCGGACATCAGGACGACGACCCCAATGCCGGCGGCTCCGCGCATTTCGCGATCGACGCCCAGGCCCGCCGCGACTACGGCTATAACGGGATCGAGAAGACCGCGACGATCTCGAAACAGATCATCTCCTATTTCTACGGCCTCGACACCGTCTATTCCTACATCATGGGCTGCTCGAACGGCGGCCGCGACGCCATGATGGCCTCGCAGCGCTTTCCCTGGCTGTTCGACGGCGTGATCTCGCAGAACCCCGGCTTCAACCTGCCGCAGGCGGGCCTCGCCGAAGCCTGGAACGAGCAGGTGCTCGGCACGCTCGCAACCAGCAAGGACGTCAACGGGCAGCCCTTCATTCCCGACACGTTCCCCGCGCAGGATCTCCAGGTGGCCTCGGCCGCGATCCTGAGCGCCTGCGACGCGCTCGATGGTCTCGTCGACGGCATCATCGACAATTATCACGCCTGCACGGCGAAGAAGGTGTATCCGGCGCTCGCCAGCTACACCTGCGGCACCGGCTCGCGCGGCAGCACGCCGCATGGCGGCACCTGCCTCACCGGCGCGCAGGTGGATGCGCTGAAGAAGATCTATGCCGGGCCGGTCAACTCCAGGGGACAGCGGCTCTATTCGAACTGGTTCTGGGATGCCGGCATCTGGACGCCGCCCACCGCGCCCGGCGCGGGCTGGCAGCTCTGGAACGTCGTCACCGCGCCGGTGCCGAACGTCAACACCGCCATCAACCTGACGCTCGGCGCGGGTGCGATCCCGATGATCTTCCAGACACCGCCGGTCGTCACGCCCGTCAACGGTCCGAACGGCCAGGAAGCCTTCGTGTTCAAGTTCAACTTCGACACCGACGCGCCGAAGATCTTCACGAAGACGGCGGCCTATCCCGAAAGCAGCATGGACTTCATGGCCGCGGTCTCGACCGATCTGCGGCCGTTCAGGTCGCGCGGCGGCAAGCTGATCATCTCCTCCTCCGTCAATGACGGCATCTTCTCAGGCGCTGCGATCGCCCGCTGGTATCGCAACATGGACCGGCACATGAGCGGTCGCGCCAGCGATTTCGCGCGCCTGTTCATGGTGCCGAACATGGCCCATTGCGGCGGCGGCGCGGCCACCGCGAGCTTCGCGACGAACCAGCTCAAGGCGATCACCGACTGGGTCGAGAACGGCACCGCGCCGGACCGCATCGTCGCGACCAACACCAACGCCACCTCGCCCTATCCGGCGGGCGGACTTTTCGATCCGCGCGTTGCGACGAACTTCCCGACCGGCGGCACACGGCCGCTCTGCGTCTATCCGAAGATTGCGGCCTACAAGGGCAGCGGCCTGACCAACGACGCCGGCAATTTCGCCTGCGTCGACCCCGGCTTCAACCGGGGCGGCGACCACGACTTCCACGATGACGACGACGGGCGTGGCGACGACCAGCGTTGAGACGTCGTGCCTCCTCTCGTGCCCCGGACGCAGCGCTTCTTCAGCGATGGCGCTGCGGAGCCGGAGCACGCGAGTGAGCAGCGATGATGCGTCTTGCTCCGTCATTGCGAGCGCCGTCTGTAGCCCGGATGGAGCGAAGCGCAATCCGGGGCCGACTCGCTTGTGGCACAAATCCCGGATTGTGCGGAGCCTGTCATCGGGCGGCGCTTCGCGCCGACCCGTTGGCTCCATCCGGGCTACGAGGGCTACGAGGGCTTCACTCAGAGCAGCTTCGCGGACACGAACAGCGCGCGCACGGCGTTGGTCGCCTGCACCGCGAGGATGGCGTTGTCGGCGGCGCCTTCGAGAGCCGCAACCGCCTCCTCGTGCAGCGCGCGGAATTCCATCCACTCGACGGATTTGAAGTTGGTGAGGAATTGATAGGCCTGGCCGACGGTCGCGATCGCCAGCGTGTCACCGTTCAGGCGGATCTTGAACGTCGTGCGCAGCGGGGTCTCGGAACTTGATGGATCACTCATGGGCTGCTTCTGGACGATGACGGCTTAACGAAGGGACAACGGCAGCCCCGCCGTCCGGCAAATATCAGGAGTCGGTGCTGGCGCGCTGCGAAGCGGTCGCCGCGCCGCCCAGGCTCGGCACCACGACGAGGCGGTTGAACTCGCCGTTGTCCCAGGACTTGAGGAAGCGATCATAGTCCTTGATCGAGACGCAGCCGTTGGAGTCGCCTCGCGGTCCGAGCATGTAATTGTGGGTGAGCAGGCCGACGCGGCCGAGCGCGCTGGTGCCGTCGGTAGGCGTCAGGCGCAGCGCGCGGACGCCGTGGAACAGCTTTTCGCGCGGCTTCAGATCGTAGGTCGCGGGTGGGGTCGCACCAACCATCCGTTGGTCCACGTGGTCCGGATCATCCATCAGCGCGCCCATGCCCGAATGGGCTTCCAGCGCGACGCCGCTCGGCAAATAGAGTGCCTTCGCCTTGATGTCGTAGACCGCGGTGCGCGAATCGTAGCCGAGCGCGGCGAGATCAGGCGCCTTGCCGAACAGGCCGCTGTCGGGCGTCAGCGAGGCCAGCTTGATCTTGTCGGTGAACTTTTCGAAGAAGTTGCGATTGTCGACCCTGGGATTGGCCTCGGCATAGGCCTGGCTGGAGGCGATCTGGGCTGAGAAGTCCGCCTGCGCCGGGCGCGAGCGCGGCATCGGGACGGCGTCGGCGTGCTGCGAGGGCCGCGGCTCTTCGGCCACCGAACGATCGTCTTCGGTCAGGGTCGAGCGCCAGTCGTCGCCCTGCAGTTTCTGGGCGAGCATCGCCTTGGCGTCGCGGAGCTTGATCTGCACCGCATTCACGGCGGAGCGCTCCAGCGTCCCCAGGCCGAGCGCGGCCGGGCCGCCCGACGTCGAGGCGAAGCGGTCTTCAAAGGAAGGCGTATTGGCATTGGCCGGCGGCAACGCGGCGGTCACGAGCGGGGTCGAATCGCCGATGTCAGCAACCCAGGCAGCGGCGCCCAGCGCCAGCGCGACGGCAGCCAAAGACAGCAGTATCGTCTCCGCTCGCCCAATACGGCGGCGCGACAACAGCCTCTCGGCGCGTGCGCGGTCGGAAACCATCAGATCCCCAAATCGACCCCCGGGGGACCCAACCCCCACCCGGAGACTCTCTATACCAGCTACCACATTGGGAGCCAAAAGTTAGGCATAATCGCGGCCGGCAAGGCACGCCAGGGGTATCCAATGACCGATCCTTTCGGCCTAAACCGCTTCGTTCAGGCCCAAAACCCGGTTTATCGCGACGTCCAGCGGGAGCTGACCCGGGGGCGGAAGCAAAGCCACTGGATGTGGTTCATTTTTCCGCAGGTCGCCGGCCTCGGCTTCAGCGCCATGTCGCAGCGCTATGCCATCGGCTCGCGGGCGGAGGCGGAGGCCTATCTCGCCCACCCCGTCCTCGGCCCGCGCCTGATCGAATGCACGAAGCTCGTGCTCGCGGTCGAGGGGCGCACCATCAACGCCATCCTCGGTGCGCCCGATGATTCCAAATTCCGCTCATCGATGACGCTGTTCGATGTGGTCTCGAATGAGCCCGTTTTCAGCGAGGCGCTCGCCCGCTATTTCGCGGGCGAATGCGACGGCGCGACGCTGGAGATCCTGTCGAAGCTCGAACGGCAGCAATAGCGCCTGAGATCAGCGGCCCTGGAAGACGGCTGCGCGACGCTCGATGAAGGACTGAATGCCCTCCTTGGCGTCGGCGCTGCCCAGCACGCGGTCGCGGATTTTCGGAATGTACGCGATCGCCGCCGCCTCGCCGGCTTCGATGTATTTGGCCGCAGCTTCCTTGGTGACCTGAATGCCGAGCGGCGCGTTGTTCGCAATGATGGCGGCGAGCGCCATCGCCCGCTCGACCTGCTGTCCCGGCGGCACGACCTCCTGCACGAGCCCGATGGCGTGCGCGCGCTGCGCCGAAAACTCGTCGCACAGGAACAGGTGGTACATCGCATCACCCCAGCCGGCGCGCGTGAGGAAGCGGAAATGCGCGCCGCCGAGCGGCGCGATGCCGCGCTTGGCCTCCATCTGGCAGAAGCGCGCATCGTCAGCCGCAACCACGATGTCGCCGGCGAGCATCAGCTCGATGCCGATGGTGAAGACGATGCCCTGCACGGCGGTGACCACAGGCTTGCGGCAGCGCTTGGCAAGGCCAAACGGATCGACATTGCCCTCCTTGATATTGCGCTTCTCCGCCGTTGGGCCGAAGAATTTCGGCATGTCGAGACCCGCGGTGAAGTCCCGCCCCTCGGCGCAGACCACGCCGACACGATAGGCCTCGTTGTCGTGCAGCGCGGTGAGCGCATCAGACAATTGCTCCATCATCGCCGGCGTGAAGGCGTTCTTCTTCGCGGAATTGTCGATGATGATCTTGAAAACATGGCCGTGCACTTCGGTGCGGATCTGACCTTCGCTCATGTGTTTCTCTCCCTGACGACGCTGATCCGGCGCCCCTGCACTCGAATATGACACTCGTCATATTTCGACTTGCGCCATCTATGTCAAGCGTCATATTGTGGTTCCAGACTCGAATCCGGGCCCCTGATGACCACCACCACACGCGACAAGATGATCGCCGGCGCCGCCGACCTGTTGAGCCGCCGCGGCGTCAACGCCACCAGCATGCGGGACGTAGTCCGCCATACCGCAACGCCGCGCGGCTCGATCAGCCACCACTTCCCGGACGGCAAACGGCAATTGATCGCCGAAGCTGTGACCTTTGCCGGCAGGCAGGTGTCCATTCCCCTGGAGAAAGCCATGAACGAACGCGGCGTGATCGGCGGTCTCAGAGCTTTCGTCGCATCATGGCGCCGCCATTTGGAAGCAACCGGCTTCGAGGCCGGCTGCCCCGTGCTCGCCGTTGCCGTCGACCGCTATGTCGGCGAGCCCCACGACAAGGACGACGAGACGGCGCAGCAGCATTTGCTCGATCTCGCCGACGGTGTGTTCGCCGATTGGCGGCAGATCATGCATGCAGCCTTGTTGCGCGAAGGATTGGCTGCCGACCGCGCCGCGCGGCTCGCAACACTCGTCGTCGCCTCGATCGAAGGCACGGTCGCGATGTGCCGCGCCAGCCGCAGCGCCGACGCGCTCGATCAGGTTCGGGAGGAGCTGGAGACTATCCTGTCCGCCGCCCTCGCCCGCACCGCCGAATAGATTGGAAACGCATCGATGGACCTGTCCCGACGACGCGAGCTCGCACGCCATCTCGCCACCTTGCGCCGCGAGAGCCGGCAGCAAAGCGGCCTCGATGCGCATCTGATGCCGCCCGATGCCGACACGGCGTATCGCGTCGCGCAGATGGTGGAAGAGGAATTGGGCTGGGACGTCGTCGGCTGGAAGATCGCCGGCATGAAGCCCGGGCTGCAGCGCCAGCTCCGCACCTCCTCGCCAATCTACGGGCGGGTGTTCGCGCCGATGATCAAGGCCTCGCCCGCGCATGTCGAGCACGCCAGGCAGTGCAGCCCGATCCCGGAAGTCGAGTATCAGGCCCGCCTCGGCGCAGATCTTCCGCCCCGATCCAAGCCCTACACCGTCGAGGAAATCGGCGATGCCGTCGCCTCGCTGCATCCCGGCATCGAGCTGGCCGAATGTCGCTTCATCCACGATGCGGCGTTTCCGCCGATGCCGGCGATCCTGGCCGATGGCGCGGGATCGGGAACGATCGTGCTCGGCGAGCCGATCGCCGACTGGCGCAGCCGCGACATCGCGAATCAGGACGTCGTGCTCAATTGCAACGGCGTCGAGCGGCGCCGCGGCAGCGCGGCGGAAGCGATCGACCATCCGCTGGTGCCGCTGACCTGGCTCGCCAATGAGCTGTCGCGCACCGGCATCGGCCTCAAGGCCGGGCAGACGATCAGCACCGGCACGCTCACGGGCATGCTGCGGCCGAAGGCTGGCGAAATCTATGTCGCCGACTTTGGTGCACTCGGAACCGTCAGCGCGACCTACGCCTGAAGCGTTTCCGCGCGAGGCGCAGCCCTAGACGAATGGACGCATGCAGGAGGAGCATGCCGGGCGGCAACGTAAACCCCCGGTTAACACCGGCTGCCTATCCTTTGCGCAAAATAATTTTCTCCACCTGCGCAAATGCCGGACAGACCATGAAAATCGGTACGCTGCTGACCACCGCCATCGTCTCGCTCTCGACCGTTGGCGGCGGCCTTGCCGTCTACGTCGCCGTGACGAAGTACCAGACCATGGACAGGATCAGCGAGGCGCAAGGGCGGCTCGCGATCGTCCGCGCCGTCAGCGACATCCCGCGCTATCTCAACCCCGAGCGCGGCTTTGCCACCAACATCCTCTACGGCCCCGCGACCTACGACCCCGCACAGCTCTCCGAGCACGATAAGCTGCGCAAGCAGACCGACGGCGCCCGCGACAAGATGAACGCTCTGCGCAAGGAGCTGCCCGGCCCGTTCGACGACGGCAGCACCATCGGCAGCAATATCGACGGCATCAACTCGAAATTCAGCGCATTGCGCGAGGCCATCGACAGGGCGATGGCTGGACCGCCGGAGGCGCGCAAGGACGCCGCCAAAAAGATCGTCGCCGACAACGCCGTGCTCAACGGCAGCGTGACCGCTCTGCTGAACGAGCAGGTCCGCCGCATGGCGATCCTCAATGGCGATGCGTACCGCCAAGCGAGCTACGCCAACGTCGCGATGACGCTGCGCGACGTCGGCGGCTTCAACTCCAGCCTGCACAAGAATCTCGTCGGGGGCAAGAAACCGGCGACCGACGCGGAGAAGGCCGACATCAGCCGCTCGCAGGGCCGCAACGACCAGATCGTGATGACACTCCAGGAATTGCGCGGCAATCCGACGACGCCTGCAAATGTCGCCGCGGCGCTGGAGAAGTTCAACGCGATCTATATCGAGGAGTTCGGCCGCGAGCTCAAGCTGGTGAAGGACGGCGCGGTCAGCGGCAAATACGAACATGATATGGAGACCTATTACGCCTCGACGCAGCGCGGCCTCAGCACCATCATCGACGTCCGCGACGCCTTCTATGACAATGCCGAGCAGATCCTCGCCGGCGCCTCCTCCGCCGCGCGCACCAGCTTCACGATCGCGCTCGTCGGCCTCCTCGCCGTGCTGATCGCCAGCGCCGGCCTCATCGTGATGGTCCGCCGCCGCGTCTGCGCCCCGATCGTCAGCCTGACGACCCGGATGTCTCGCCTTGCCGAGGGCGAGGTCGCCGAAGAGATCCCCGGCGCCGAGCGCTCCGACGAGATCGGTGCGATGGCCTCAGCGGTCCAGGTGTTCAAGGACAACATGATCCGCGCCGACCGGCTCGCGGCCGAGAAGCAGGCCGAGAACGACGGTAAGATGCGCCGCGCCCAGGCGCTCGACGGCCTCACCCGCGCGTTCGAGGCCAAGGTCACCGAACTGGTCGGCGGCCTGTCCCGCGCCTCCTCCACCATGGAAATCACCGCGCAGTCGATGACCTCGACGGCGTCCCAGACCAACAGCCAGGCCGCGGTCGTGGCCGCCGCCTCGCAGCAGACCTCGACCAACGTGCAGACCGTCGCCAGCGCCACGGAGGAACTGACCTCGTCGATCTCCGAGATCGGCCGTCAGGTCGCGCAATCGACCGAGATCGCGGCCCGCGCCGTCGACAATGCCCGCCGCACCGGCGACACCGCCCGCGCGCTCGCCGAGGGTGCGCAGAAGATCGGCGACGTCGTCACGCTGATCCAGAGCATTGCCGAGCAGACCAATCTGCTGGCGCTAAATGCGACCATCGAGGCCGCCCGCGCCGGCGATGCCGGCCGCGGCTTCGCGGTCGTCGCCTCCGAGGTGAAGTCGCTGGCCGGCCAGACCGCCAAGGCCACCACCGAGATCTCCGAGCAGATCACGGCGATCCAGTCCGCGAGCGACGAGACCGTGGCCGCGATCCGCAACGTCGCCGACGTCATCGCCGAGATCGACCAGATCGGCACCGCGATTGCGGCCGCGATCGAGCAACAGGGCTCGGCGACCCGGGAGATCTCCCGCAGCGTCCAGGAGGCCGCCCGCGGCACCCAGGAGGTCAACACCAACATATCAGGCGTGCAGCGCGCCGCCGACGACACCGGTGCGGCCGCCAAGGAAGTGCTCGGCGCGGCCGAGCAGCTCTCGACCCAGTCGCGCGACCTCGCCGGCCAGTTCGACCGCTTCCTCGGCGAGGTCAGGGCCGCGTAGGCCCGGGGCTTCGTAGCCCGGATGGCGCGAAGCGTAATCCGGGATCTCTGACGTCATCGGCACCGCCCCGGATTGCGCTTCGCTCCATCCGGGCTACAGCACCTCAATAAGGCGGCGCCTTCCTTGCCCGCTGCGCCTTGGCCGCTTCGATCCACCACGTCAGATCCTCGGCGAAGCGCGGGAACGCGCGCTCCAGCGCCTTGCCGCCGTCGCCGATCGGCTCGCCCTCGGCCGACAGCGACTGCGCGATCGGGCCGACGCCGATCGTGCTCGACACCACCACCATGCCCATCTCCGACAGCGTGCCGTGCCAGGCGGTCGCGGCCCGTGCACCCGAGAAGCGGCCGGCGGAATAGCTGACGATCGCGGCCGGACGCCAGAACCATTCTTCGAGGAAATGGTCGGTGAGGTTCTTCAGGCCCGGCTGGATGCCCCAATTGTATTCGCCAGTGACGAAGACAAAACCGTCGGCGCCACGGATCTGGCCAGCCAGCTTCTCCAGCGCCTCGGGCGCCGTCCCTTTGGGATATTCCTTGTACATGCGGTCGAGCATCGGCAGGCCGATGGCCTTGGCGTCGATGAACTCGACGTCGTCGCCGCGGCCGCGCAAGCGATTGATGACGAAATTCGCAAGGCGGATGCCCATGCGGTCGGAACGGTAGGAACCGTAGAGGACGAGGATGCGATTGCTCATGGGCGCAAGCTAACACAAACCCCGCCGGTTTGTCGTGCTATCGCCTGCGCCCGCGTTCCAGCGTCTCCGACGGCGTCTCGCCGAATTGATCGCGATAGCTTCTGGAGAAATCGCTGAGATGCCAGAAGCCGAACGCCAGCGCGACGGCCTTGACGCTGTCGGCGCCGGCGAGCAGCCGCCGGCGCACCAGCCACAGCCGGCGCAGGCGCAGATAGCGGTGCAGGCTCATGCCGCGATAGCGGCGGACGACGTCGTGCATGGTGCGCACGGACAGGCCGAGCTTGCGCGCGATCTCTTCGCTGTAGATCGGCTGCGAGAGGTCCTCGGACAGCAGCGCGCGGATGTCCTGGAAGATCTTGAAGTTCCGCTCGTCATTGGGGCGCAGCGTCCATCGTGCGGGAACGACGCTCTCGAATGCGCCGTCGACGGCGCCGAGCAGGGATTCCTTCATGGCCGCGGCCTTCAACGGCAGGTCCGACGCATCAACCGGCTCCGACGCTGCGGCTAGCACCTCCCCA
Source organism: Bradyrhizobium sp. 18BD (assembly GCF_054185225.1). Taxonomy (NCBI): domain Bacteria; kingdom Pseudomonadati; phylum Pseudomonadota; class Alphaproteobacteria; order Hyphomicrobiales; family Nitrobacteraceae; genus Bradyrhizobium; species Bradyrhizobium sp. 18BD. The sequence goes on from NZ_JAVAYL010000003.1 coordinate 46,510, forward strand.
ACCACGCCGCGCAACCGGTTGAGGCTCGCGGCGGTCGTCTCGAAGATCTTGAAGCTCAGCGCCGCCCGCGGCCAGCCGCGATCAGTAACCTCGGGGCGGAAGATCACCGAGGCAATGTGTCGCTGCACTTCCTCGATCGCGGTGTAGGCGGCCCCACCGCTACCGATCACGACAACCGGCCGCGCGCGCTGCGCGCCGTTGAACCGTACGGGCACGTCGAGGTCGTCCATCGTGAAGCCGACCGCCGTGCAATTGTCGACGAGCTGCGCATCGACGACGCGGGGAAATGCCCGCGTCAGATTCACGTCGCAGCCAGGCAGCGACAGAATGGTCTGTTCGGCCGAAATCCTCCGCACGAAGGGCGTGAACTCGAAGTTCAGGCCGCGGATGGCATTTCGAAATTCATCGACGTCGGAAAAGCGGAATATCTTTGGCGCCAAATTCGGCGCGTCATCAGCATTGTTCATGGCGATACAAGACGCAGCGTCGCGATCTGCGCGCGTCCGGCGGCAATGCCCCGGTTCGCTGGTCCCCCTTTCGGTTTCCCCGTTAGACCGAAAGAATCATCCTAACGTGTCCTGATCAGTTGGCGAGTGTCCCGTCCAAAGGACAAGCAGGAGTCGCGAAGCTCGCCGAATTTCGATAGCGTTTCCGGTGAAGCGGATGGTGCGCTGATACCCGAGACAAACCGGCCTCAAATCCAAAATTAACGCATGTCAGGCGCAATGATGAGCGTTGGATCGTCAAAGTTATTTTAAATTCAGGCTCCTGCCATGATGGCAAATTCGCCTGCCGATAGTCTCGCTGAATTGGAAGACGCGGTCGTAAACAGCCCGCCGGAGCGCTGCGTACGCATCCTAACGGGAATAGTCCGCCTGCTCGCAGCCAGCGGCAATCTGCCTCAGGACATGCTCGTCAACGTGGTCGACGGCGTCCTGCTGCGCCTTGCCGAGCGGGTTGCTCCCGACGCGCTGGTCGAGCTCAGCAAGGCACTTGCCGAGCTGAACGTGGCGCCGCGGGAGACATTGCGCCATCTGGCCTCGCATGAGAAGGCGGAAATCGCCTGTCCGCTCCTCCTCAAATCGCAGGCACTGTCCGCGGCCGATCTCGCGATAATCGCGGCGACGCGCAGCGAGCGGCAGCAATTTGCGATCGGCGCCCGCGACAGCATCGCGCCCGACGTGACCGAGGCGCTGATCAGGCACGCTGGCCCTGCACTCTGCCTTGCGCTGATCAAGAACCAGGGAGCCAAATTCTCCCACGCCGCCTATGCCGCCTTGATCGACCGGCACGGGCAGAATGATGAGGTCACGAAGGCGCTGGTGCTGCGGCCGGATACGCCCGACCTCGTCGTGCGGAAACTGCTCTCCGTCTCCTCCGGCAAGATCTCTCCCGGCAAGGCAGCACCGGCCAAGCCCAACGCCTTCGCTGTGCCGCCGGCGCCCGCATCCGTGCCGGTCACAACCAGGCTGCCCTGCCCGGCTGACTATGCGAATGCGAGGCCGGAGATCGTCGCCCTCAGCCGCGTCGGCAAGCTCAACAATTCCACGGTGAACCGCTTCGCGATCCGCGGCGAAACCGCCAATCTGGTCACGGCGCTGTCGGTGCTCTCGGGCGCGCCGGTCGAGATCGTCGAGCACGTCATGACCGACGGCGATTGCGAGGGCCTGGTCATGGCCTGCCGCGCCTCGCGGCTGAACTGGGCGACCACGCTTGCCATCCTGAGCAATCGCAGCGGCGCACGGCTCTCTTTTGCGGAGCGCGAGCGCGCGCAACACATCTTCGAAACGCTTCTGTTGTCGACCAGCCAATGGACGGTGCGCTGGGGGGAAATTGCAGCACGCGCCAATACGAGCGATACGGGACATCGCGGCGCAAAAGGTGGGGGTTAACCGATGAAGTTCGACGGTCGCAAAGCCTCTCGCGTGAAAATGGACCACCGGCAGCCCGTCAACCTGATGGGCTCCGACGGCACATGGCGGCGCAGTTGCGTGCTGCTCGACGTATCGAACACCGGCGCCAAGATCGAGGTCGAAGGCACGCTCGACGTGCTGCAGGCCAAGGAATTCTTCATGGTGCTGTCGTCGACGGGGCTCGCCTATCGGCGCTGCGAGCTGGTCTGGATCGACGGCACCACGGCCGGCGTCCACTTCATCACGGCAGACGGCAAGAAGAAGTCGGCGAGCGCGCCAGCAGCCGCCGCCAAAGTCTCAACCCAGGGCTCCGCTCAATAATTCCGGATTTCACTTCACGCATTGGACATCAGGTCTCAGGTCAACCAGTGCAGAACGCGCGAACCATATCAGGCTCCGTCAATCGCGACGGAGCCACTCGGGAGAAAGAGGCGGCGCGCCCGTTCGTGCATGTGCTGGCCGACTCCTCCGACAAATTATCGCGCGTCTGCTCGATGCTCGAAGAGCGATTCACCGTTGCGGGCGAACGGCTCGACGCCGACGCCAAGCTGTCGCAGGTGCCCTCCGCCATCGTCATTCGCGTAGAGCTGCGCGATGTCGACAATATCGCAGCCATCAAGAAGCGGGCCAGCAGGCTCGTCAAAGCCAGGAAACGCATCTTCCTGCTCGAGCACACCTCGCATGTCTGCGTGTCGCAGGCCTACGCGCTCGGCGCGACGCTGGTGCTTCCCGGCGTGGTCAACCGGAGCAGATTGCTCGCGGCGCTGTCCGATACCGCCGAGCCGGTGTCCACCTCGGGCGGTCAGGCGCAACCCGACAATGCGGTCGAGACCGCAGCGACCGCGATCGCATCGGTGTTCACCTCCGTCACGCTCGGCCAACCGGTCGATGTCGACGGCGCCAGGGAAGCCGGCCGGCAGATTGCCGATCGCATCACCCAGCACGGCCTGTCCGAATGGCTGACGACGGTACGGCGCCACCATGAGGGAACCTATCAGCACTGCCTGCTCGTGACCGGCGTCGCGATCGACTTCGGCCTCAGCCTCGGCGTCGGCCGAGCCGATCTGGAGCGCGTCTATTCGGCCGCCATGTTCCACGACATCGGCAAGGCGCGGATTCCGCTCGCCATCCTCGACAAGCCGGGCCGCCTCGATCCCGACGAGCGCGCCATGATCGAGACGCATCCGGCCGCGGGCTACGATTTCCTCAGGGAACACGAAGGGATCTCGCCCGAGATCCTCGATGCCGTGCGCCATCATCACGAATATCTCGACGGCAGCGGCTATCCGGATGCGCTCTGCGCCGAGAGCATCGGCGACATCGTGCGGATCCTCACCATCTCGGACATCTTCGCGGCGCTGATCGAGCATCGCCATTACAAGCCGACGATGCCGCGCGCCGAGGCTTACAACATTCTCTGCGGAATGAATGGAAAGCTGGAGAAGGCGCTGGTCGCATCATTCAAACAGGTCGCCCTCACGCGGTGAGCGCGACAACTATCCCCGACACAAACCTCAGTGCGTCGCGCGGTATCTGGCGCGGTGCGGGATGGAGCGGCATGCGAGCCCTTCCGCGAGCAGCTTCATGTCCTCGCGTTTGCCGCTGCGGATCAGCCGACTGAACTCCTCGGGTGTGAAGGGGAGAGTAGGATCATCATCGATCGGGCGCCGCACTCGCGGACCGAACAACCGTCGCACCAGGCTAGCCAGCCGCCGCATATCAATTCCCTCGCGCCAGCAACAAACCCTTTCGTCCGCATATTGTTCCTCCCGCACGATCGAGATTGCAAGGGCCATCGAGGACTCCGCACGAAAAATTTCGGTGAGAGAATCTTCTTCTCGACGAGTCGGCCTATCGTGCTAATCGGCAAAACCGACGTAACGCACGAACTCCTGATTGTGCTCGCGATCCGAGCGCACCGCATTCGCGGCAAAGTTGTCGTCGGGATAGCCCATGGCGACGCAGGTCATGATGACTTCCTCTTCCGGAATCTTCGCGACCTCGCGCACGATGTCGGAGCGCATGATGCCCTGCCCGTTGATGACGGAGCCGAGGCCGCGGTCCCACGCCGCGAGCACGATGCCGTAGCAGAGCGCGCCGAGATCGAAATGGCAGACCGCGCCGGGATCGAGTACGCGGTCATAGGTCAAGACCAGCGAGACCGGCGCGTCGAACTGACGGAAGCCGCGCAGCACCCAGTCCTGGCGCATCGGCTTGTCGTCGCGCGCGATCCCCATCGCGCCGAACAGCCTCTTGGCGATGTCGACCTGGCGGTTGCGATGGACGCCCTGATATTCGCCATGGCTGATGATGTCGCGCTTGACCTTGGCGCCGCCGACCATCTCTTCCATGTTGCGGCGGCGCACCTCTTCAAGCGGCGCGCCCGTCAGCACGTGGACATGCCAGGGCTGGGTGTTCATCGACGACGGCGCGCGCTTGGCACTCTCGATGATCGCCTCGACCACGGCGCGCGGCACCGGCTCGTTCTTGAAACCGCGCACGCTGCGGCGTGACTGGATCAGCGTTTCGAATTCCACCTGTTTGGCCTCCCTGCCCGTTCATTCCGCGGCATTGCAATTGTAACGCGTAATCGGTTGCCGATGCGGTGCGCCAAATCTATGCTAACCCGCAAGCAAGACCAAGAACCCAGCCCAAGGACGACCCGAGGACTAAAGCAATGCCCGCACCGCTCGATCCCGTCATCGCCGAGATCATTCCGCTGCTGCCGCTGCGCGATCCCACCACGATGACGCCACAGAGCGCCCGCGATGCCTTGCGCGCACTGGCTGCCTCGCGCGCGGCCGTGCCGCCGCCGCCCGTCGATGTCGTACAGGATATCAAGGTGAAAGGCGGCGCCGGCCCGCTCGATGCCCGCGTCTATCGCGTCGGCACCGTCCCCGCGCCGACCGTGGTGTTCTTTCATGGCGGCGGCTGGGTCGCGGGCGATCTCGAGACCCATGACCGGCAGGCGCGCAATCTCGCGATCGAGACCGGCGCGGTCGTCGTGTCCGTCGATTACCGTCGCCCGCCGGAGGTGCGTTTTCCCGGCGCCTACGAGGACGCCTTTGCCGCCGCACGTGACGTCTTCAACCGCGTCGCGGAATTTGGCGGCGATGCCAAGCGGCTCGGCGTTGCCGGCGACAGCGCCGGCGGCAATCTCGCCGCCGCCACCGCGATCGCCTGCCGCGATGCCGGCATCGCGCTCGCCGCGCAACTGCTGGTCTATCCCGTCACCGACGTCGTCGGCAATTATGCCGATGCACGCGAGAACGCGCGCTTTCCGTCGCGCGACGAGAATGCCGAGGGCTACTTCCTCACGCGCGCCACGATGGAATGGTTTTGCGGCCACTACCTCGCCAATGCCAAGGACGCCGCCGACTGGCGGGTCTCTCCGCTCCGTGCGACGTCGCTCAAGGGCCTTGCGCCCGCGATCGTGACCACCGCCTGGTTCGATCCCCTGCGTGACGAGGGCGCCGCCTATGCGCGCGCGCTGGAGGCCGCCGGCGTGCGGGTCAAGCACCATGAAGGCGCCGGCCTGATCCACGGCTTTTTCGGCCTCGGCGAGGCCTCCGAGGTCGCGCGCGCCGAGGCGCAGCGTGCGCGCTCCGATTTCAAGGCGTTGCTGATGCGCGGCGCCTAGAGGATCCCGACCGGACAAAAATCCGCGATGATGGCCATGGCGCGCATCGATCCAGCTTGATTGCGCCACGATTCCGGTCTCCAATTCGCCCGCCATCTTTTTGGTTTAGGGAGACACCTATGATGAAGCGGATTTTCCTGGCTGCGATCGTTGCCACCTTTGCAGCCGGCTCGGCCTTCGCGGACGACACCTGCGAGAGCAAGGCGGTCGGCAAGGACGGCAAGCCGCTGGCCGGCGCCGCCAAGACCTCGTTCATGAAGAAGTGCAAGGCCGACGCCTGCGCGCCCAAGGCCGTCAGCGCCGACGGCAAGCCGCTCGCCGGTGCCGCCAAGAACAGCTTCATGAAGAAGTGCGAGGTCAGCGCGTAAAGACGCTGCGAATTCGCGGCCTCTTTAGTGAGCAATCGCCTCATCGATTTCGTCATGGCCGGGCTTGTCCCGGCCATGCTCGTTTGACGAACCTCTTCCGCACCCGCCGCACGCGCAAATCAAAATCACCGCCACTCTGGACAGAAAGCCAGGACTGACGGATCATGCAGCGCTGAGCGAAACGGGGCGCATCGACGAGGGTTTTCAGGAGAGGGACGTCAAGATGTGGCAACTTCGAGTGCGTCATCAGATCGTGGCGACAGTGAGCGTGCTGTTCGCGCTGCTCATCAGTCTTGAGGCCGCGAATGCGAGAGGCCCCGGTCTGCCCAACGTCATGGTTCTCGCAACCGGCGGCACGATCGCCGGCACCGGGGCGAGCAGCACCACCGTGGTCGGCTACACCGCAGCCACGGTCGGCATCGACACCCTCCTGAACGCCGTTCCCGAGCTGAAAACCGTGGCCAACGTCAAGGGCGAGCAGGTCTTTCAGATCGCCAGCGAGAACATGAACAATGACTATTGGCTGAAGCTTGCCAAACGCGTCAACGCGCTCCTCGCGCAGGACGACGTGGACGGGATCGTGATCACCCACGGCACCGATACGATCGAGGAAACCAGCTATTTCCTGAACCTCGTCGTCAAGAGCAAGAAGCCCGTCGTCATCGTCGGCGCGATGCGGCCGTCGACGGCGATCAGCGCGGACGGCCCGATCAATCTCTTCAATGCGGTGATCCTGGCAGGCAGCGACGAGGCCGTCGGCAAGGGCGTGCTTGTGGCGCTCAACGACCAGATCAACGCAGCACGCGACGTCACCAAGAACAACACCTCGACGGCGGACACCTTCCGCACGCCCGAACTCGGCTTTCTCGGCTACATGCAGGGCAACAAGCCGTACTTCTATCGTCAATCGACCCGCCGGCACACGGCGGACTCCGAATTTGACGTCTCCAATCTCGATACGCTGCCGCAGGTCGATATCGTCTACGGCTATGCCAACATGAACCGGGTCGCGGTCGACGCGTTTGTCGCCGCTGGGGCCAAGGGAATCGTGCACGCCGGCGTCGGTGACGGCAGCCTTGCCCGCCCCGCGGTCGAGCCGGCCCTCGACGATGCGCACAAGAAGGGCGTCGCGATCGTTCGGAGCAGCCGTGTCGGCAACGGCATCGTCGCGCGCAATGGCGAAGCCAAGGACGACGAACACGACTTCATCGTCTCGGATACGCTCAACCCTCAAAAGGCGCGCATTCTGCTGATGCTGGCGCTGACCAAGACGACCGACAGCAAGGAAATCCAGCGGATGTTCTACACTTATTAGACCATCCGAAGCCTGGATCATGCGCTTGGATCATCCGAAGCGCGGTCGCCCTACTCCCGCTTGAAACGGTAGTCGAACGCGGCGCCGAGCGGCTTGATCAGTCCGACGGTCGGCGCCGGGAAATGGATCGGCAGGATCAGCGTGTCGGTGTCGGCGACGGAGGCAAAGAACTTCCGTCGCGACACCGCCGATTGCTTGGCATCCCAATCCGGCTTCGCCGACCAGTCCGGCTCGCGGCACTGGATCTGGTGATGCATGAGGTCGCCCGCGACGACCGCGCGCTGGCCCTTCGAGAAGATGTTCACGCAGCAATGACAGGGTGAATGCCCCGGCGTCGGCGTCAGCGTGACGGTATCGTCGAGCGCGTAATCGTCGTCGACCAGCAGCGCCTGCCCGGCCTGGACGATCGGCAGGCAATTGTCGCGAAACACCGTGCCCGGCGGGTTGTTGCCTTTGGCGTTCTCGGCCTCCCAGGCGGCATATTCGCCCTTGTGGAAGACATATTTCGCGTTGGGAAACGTCGGCACCCAGCGGCCGTCACGCAAGGTCGTGTTCCAGCCGGTGTGGTCGATGTGCAGATGGGTGCAGAACACATAGTCGATCTGCTCGAAGCCGATGCCGAGCGCGAACAGCTCGTTGCGCCAACGCTCCTTGCCCGGAAAATCGAACGGCGGCGGATGGCCCTTGTCCTCGCCGGTGCAGGTGTCCACCAGAATGGTGTAGCGCGGCGTGCGCACCACGAAGGTCTGATAGGTGATCACCATCATGCCGCGCGCGGCGTCATAGACCTCCGGCTCCATGGTCGGAAGATGACGCCTGAATATGTCGTCGTCATAAGCCGGAAAAAAATCTTGTGGGCGCCGCCACGGCCCTTCCCGTTCGATCACCGCATCGATGGTGATGTCGCCGATCTTCAACTGCTTCACGCGCCCCTCCCGATTTTTCTCAAGCGTAACGAACGGGTTCGCGGCGTTCAAGGCGGGTGTGCGCAGGCCTGCGTTGCCGAGTTCCCATCACTCACGCGCCAAACATTGCGTGGACTCTTGCGACAATATCCGCGCAGCAACGCATACGCGTCGCTCAAGCGTCACACGCTCGTCGTCGGCCGCACTCGATACTCCACGTGTCATCTGAGGTGAAACGCGCACAGATTGTGCAGCAGAAAAGATCACGGGGCAGGACGTGGACAAGAAAAGTCTCTTCACGCTGGTATCGTCGCTCTCGCTCGCGGCATCGCTGGCCGGCACGGCTGTGCCCGCATACGCCGACAACGACAATCGCGGCCGCGATTCCGACAATTCCCGCGGTCACGATCACGGCCATCACGGACGTCGATCGCCGGTGGTCCTCATCTCGCTCGACGGCGCGAAGCCTGATTTCATCCAGCAGTTCATCGACGAGGGCGTGCTGCCGCGTGACGGCGGCCTGGCGCGGCTGAGCCGGCATGGCGCAGTGGCGTTGCAGAACATCACGGCCTCGCCTTCGCTCACGGCGGTGTCGCATATCGAGATCGCGACCGGTTCGAACGCGGTCCACAACGACATCCCCTCGAACACCTTCCAGGCGATCGTCGGGCCTGTTACCTCGAGCATCAGCGGCTTTGCGGCGCCGATCGGCGGCTATCGTGAGAGCCCGCTCGGACCTTCGCAGCACCTGACGGCGTTGCCGCTGTGGGTGCAGCTGCGCCAGCAGGGCAAGAAAGTGGTCACCGCGACATGGCCGGGCGGCGACGGCGCCGACGTCTCGATCAACGGCACCTTGGTGCAGCCGGCCCAGCCGATCCGCGTCACCGACTACACGGTGCCGTTCGGTGCATTCGGCGGCCTTAGCGCCCAGGGCTTTTCGCTCTCCAAGACGGACTTCGCCACTGACGCGGGGGTGAGCGCGGCCCTCCAGGCGGCCGGCCGCTTCTCGTTCAGCCCGGTGCTGGCGACGTCGAATCCGATCGAGACGTTCTCATGCGCCTCGGCGTCGACCGCGACCTGCACCAGCGCGGCGACGCAGGACCTCAAATACGCGATCCGCGTTGCGGCGCTCGACACCACCAACGACAACAAGGTGAACTACGACACCCTCGTCTTCTTCGACGCCACGCGCGGCATCCCGGCAGGCCCCTTCGCCCCGCCGTCAACCGGTCCGGCTTACGCAAAATTCGGTGGCGAGAACGCCCCGTTCTTCTTCGAGGGCAGTGGCGCCAAGGTCGGCGCGGCCTATTACGTCTCGCAGCTCGCACCCGATCTGTCGGTGGTGCGATTCGCCCGCTACGGCGCCAACTACATCCCGCGCAACGCACCCGTGCTGGCCGATGTCGACGACATCAACAACAGCATCGGGTTCTGGCGTCCGCAGGCCGACTTCCGCATTCCGGAGCGGCTGAGCCCGGGTTTCACCAACTTCCCCGACGTCGAGATCGAGGCGATGTTCGAGGACATGGTCAAGACCTTCGTGCGCTACCAGGCCGACATCGGCGAGCGCGCCATCAAGAACAATCCCGACGCCGACCTCGTGATGGTCTATATCGAGCAGCCCGACGGCTCCGAGCACCAGTTCCTGCTCACCGATCCGCGCCAGGGCACCAACCCGAAGGACCCGAACTCGATCGGCGCCAACCAGGATGCCGCCAAGGTCGCCCGCTACAAATCCTACATCCGCTTCGCCTATCAGACGGCGGACAAGGCGGTGAAGCGGATTGCCGACGCGGCCGGCCCGGACAGCAACGTGATCGTCGTGTCCGACCACGGCTTTGCACCGTTCCACACCTCGGTCAGCATGACCAACATCCTGAAGAACGCCGGCATCGACACCACCAAGGTGGCGATCCGCACCTCGGGGCCGGCGGTCAACATCTACGTCAACCTGCAGCAGCGCGAGTCCGGCGGCACCGTCGATCCCGCGACCTACACCGCGCTGGTGACGCAGATCACCGATGCCGTGAAGAACGCGGTCGACCCGAACCCGAAATTCAACGGCTCGCTCGAGGGCGGACGTCTCTTCACGGTGGTAGAGACCCGCCCGCTCCAGTGCGAAGCCGGCCTCGGGCAGTGCACCAGCAAGACCATCGGCCAGGACTTCGGCGATGTGTTCGCGCTGATGGCGCCGGGCTATAATTTCGACGGCATCCAGAGCCCCGGCGTCGCCCGGCTCGGCGATACGCCGTTCAACGCGGCGACGACCATGCTGTCGATGCCCAATTTCTACGGGGCCCACGGCCACGATCCCAAGCTGCCGGTGATGAGCGCGACCTTCATCGCCGCCGGTCCGCAGATCCGCGACAACACCACCATCCGCCGCATGCGCAATCTCGACGTGGCGCCGACCATCATGCAGATCCTGGGCGTCAGGCCGCATGGGGTCGATGGCGAAGTGCTGCGCGAGATCCTGCGGTAGCGATCGACAGCCACAACGGATGGGCGCCGATCGGCGTCCATCCCGCGAGTTTATTGCAACTCTCTCGATTTGGTTGTAGCCCGGATGAAGCGAAGCGTAATCCGGGGCCGAACCATCCGCATCGCATCACCACCGGCGTGGCACGAATCCCGGATTGCGCTGCGCTCCATCCGGGCTACCGATCCCGGTCAGCTCCGCAATCCCGGCGCTTCCTGCCCGGTCCGCGCGACATATTCCGTATAGCCGCCGCCATATTGGTGGATGCCTTCCGGCGTCAGCTCCAGCACGCGGTTCGACAGGACGCTGAGGAAATGCCGGTCATGCGAGACGAACAGCATGGTGCCTTCGAAATCCGCCAGCGCCGTGATCAGCATTTCCTTGGTGGCGAGATCGAGATGGTTGGTCGGCTCGTCCAGCACCAAAAAGTTCGGCGGATCGAACAGCATTTTGGCCATCACGAGGCGCGCCTTCTCGCCGCCTGACAGCACCCGACAGCGCTTCTCGACGTCGTCGCCGGAGAAGCCGAAGCAGCCGGCGAGCGCGCGCAAGGAGCCCTGCCCCGCGGTCGGAAACTGGTCTTCCAGCGACTGGAACACGGTGCGCTCGCCGTCGAGCAGATCCATCGCGTGCTGCGCGAAATAGCCCATCTTGACGCTGCCGCCGAGCGCGACCGTGCCCTCGTCCGGTTCGCTGGCGCCCGCAACGAGCTTGAGCAGCGTCGACTTGCCGGCGCCGTTGACGCCCATCACGCACCAGCGCTCGCGCCGGCGGATCATGAAATCGAGGCCGTCATAGATGCGCTTGGCGCCATAGCCCTTGAACACCTTCTTCAGGGCGACGACGTCTTCGCCCGAGCGCGGCGCCGGCGGGAAGTCGAAGGCCACGCTCTGGCGGCGGCGCGGCGGCTCGACGCGCTCGATCTTGTCGAGCTTCTTCACCCGGCTCTGCACCTGGGCCGCATGCGAGGCGCGCGCCTTGAAGCGCTCGATGAACTTGATCTCCTTGGCCAGCATCGCCTGCTGGCGCTCGAACTGCGCCTGCTGCTGCTTCTCGTTCAGCGCGCGCTGCTGCTCGTAAAATTCGTAATTGCCGGTGTAGGTCGTGAGCGAGCCGGAATCGATCTCGACCACTTTCGAGATCACGCGGTTGATGAACTCGCGGTCATGCGAGGTCATCAGCAGCGTGCCTTCGTAATCGTGCAAAAACTTCTCCAGCCAGATCAGGCTTTCGAGATCGAGATGGTTGCTCGGCTCGTCGAGCAGCATGACATCGGGGCGCATCAAGAGAATGCGCGCCAGCGCCACGCGCATCTTCCAGCCGCCGGAGAGCTTGCCGACGTCGCCGTCCATCATCTCCTGGCTGAAGCCGAGGCCTGACAGGGCCTCGCGCGCCCGGCCATCGAGCGCGTAGCCGTCGAGCTCCTCGAAGGCGTGCTGCACCTCGCCATAGCGCGCGATGATCTCGTCCATCTGGTCGGCCTTGTCGGGGTCGGCCATGGCGGCCTCGAGCTCGCGCAGCTCGGCCGCGACCTCGCTGACGGGCCCTGCCCCGTTCATCACCTCGGCCACGGCGCTGCGGCCAGACATCTCGCCGACGTCCTGGTTGAAATAGCCGATGGTGATGCCGCGATCGGTCGAGACCTGCCCCTCGTCGGGCAGTTCCTCCCCGGCGATCATCCGGAACAAAGTGGTCTTTCCGGCGCCGTTCGGCCCGACGAGCCCGATCTTCTCGCCCTTGTTGAGGGCGGCGGAGGCTTCGATGAACAGGATCTGGTGGCCGGCTTGCTTGCTGACGTTGTCGAGGCGGATCATGGGGTCTTTTGGGGGGATTTTTGCGTTGCAGCGTCATAGGCCATACGGGCTCCCGGGGGAAGCCCGGCAAGGCCCGGATTCGCCCCGCCAGATATGCGCCCGGGATACCAGCTCGCCGTCCGCGTTCGCCCCAAATCGCGCCAGCCGGGCCGCAATCATTGCCCGAGCTGCTGAAGCACGGCGGACCACAATGCAAGCGGCTCCCTGAGGGCTCCCGGCTCAGACGGCTTTTGGCGAACGGCAGTGTGCACCATCACGAGTTTCGAGGCCGGATCGACCAGAATGACCTGACCGCGTATGCCGAGCAGAGCAAATCTGCGCTCCGCGCCAGGGAGGAGCCACGTCTGATAGCCGTAGCCGAAATAGGAGGTGGCGACTCCCGGCGCGAGATGACCATCGATTGGCCTGACGGTCGTGGCATCCAACAGCCACTGCCGGGGGATCAACTGACGACCTTCCCAAGTGCCGTCGTGTGCGAGCAGCCGGCCCAGACGCGCGTAGTCGCGCAGAGTTGCGTTGAAGCAGCAGAAAGCGATCTCTTGGCCGCTACCATCTATCGCCCATGAGGCATCCGCTTCGGCACCGATGGGATCCCAGATCCGGTCGTGGAGATAGTCTGCAACCGGCGTGCCCGTGGCGGAGCGCAGGACCAGGCCCAGTATTTCAGTTTCCACACTTGCATAGTGCCATCGGGTACCCGGCGGTGCGGCACGGGTATTGAACTGCGCGACGACGGCGGCGGGATCCTTTGTCCCTTCAACGAACAGGGCTCGCCCAAGCCGGGCTATGTCATCCTTCCCATCATAGACTTCCGAGAATTCAACGCCCGAAGACATATTCAACAAGAACCGGATGGATGTGTTTCCATATTCCGTTCCTGCGAGACCAGGGACGTAGGTTGAGACGAGGTCGTCGATCGACTTGATCCGTCCTTCCGAGACCGCGATCCCGACCAGCATGGCCACCAGCGTCTTGGCCATGGACTGCGAAAGTAAGCGGTCGTGATCGGTCCGCGAATATTGATAGTGCTCGTACAGGATGGTGTCGTCCCTGGCGATCAAAAGCCCCGTGACCGGGTTGCGCTTGAGGTAGTCCGCGATGCTCAGCCGTTCCGTGCCGAAACTATAGGCGATGGATGGCTCTGGCGCGCGTTTGAAGCGCCAGGGGGCCGTCGCGCGACCGATCGGGCGCGACGGATAGATCTCGCCGAAATGGCTGTAGACCCCGACAAGCTTGTCGAGCTGGGTGGTGGTCCCCCGCGTGCCGACCGGATAGCCCTCGGCCGCGCCGTAGATATCAGCGTCGGGGCCGCTATCCGAAAAGACCGGCCCCGCCTCGCTTCCGTCACGAGCACCGGAAGAGCTTCGGACGTCCTGTGCGCATGCCAACGGCACCCAGACTCCGAAGAGAAGAGTGACAGACACTAAGAGCCTGCTGCAACCGCGCGGCCTGCAGTGCGCGTCCCAATTCATTGGACTCGTCTCCTCAAACGTTCTTGCGTGTACGCTTTCGAGAACAACCTCGCAGTCCGGTGACGAGCCTCATGCTATCATTGCGGGTGGACGGAGTCAGCATCTCGCCCTTCCAGGTCCCTACCCGCTTTTGGCGCCAAGCGCGCCACGAGGCGTAGCCGCCAATGCGGCCATAGCGGACTTGCCGCTACCGGCTCGCCTTTTGTCATCGGACGGGTATTCGAACACCCACGCTGGTGACTGACCCCGACGGTGATCGCGTCGCATCGTGACCGTCTTGTGTTAGGCTCGGCCGTCAATCCGTAACCAGTGTCACGCCCTGGGCACACGCAGACAACGCGGCTCTCGACAGGGAAACCATTGATGCCTCGCCCTGATCTCTCGGGTCGTCTTCGCGCAAGTGGCGTCTGGCTGCTTGACGCGCTTGCGGCCAAGATCGCCCGCGGGCTCGTGTTGGTCCTGCTGACGTGTATCACCTGCTCCATGGCTGAAGGTGGGACCACCAAGCTCAAGGTGGCGACCAGAATAGTCCCTCCCATGGTCATTGAGAAAAATGGGACTCTGAGCGGCTTCAGCATCGAGCTTTGGAACAGCATTGGCGGCCGGCTCAACTGCGAGACCGAATACGTCGTCATGTCAGACGTCGGCGAATTGCTTGACGCCGTCGAACAAGGTCGAGCGGATCTGGCGATCGCGGCCATCTCGATCACGTCCGACCGCGAGAACAGGTTCGACTTTTCTCAGCCGATCATGAATTCCGGCCTGCAAATCCTGGTGCGTGGCACTGCGGCCAATGTCGATCCGAATCCGTTGCGCGAGTTGATGCAGCTGTTCTTCTCCCGTACGCTTCTGATCTGGCTCGGCATTGCGCTGCTGTTGATCCTCATCCCGGCACATCTGATCTTCCTGGTGGAACGGCACCACAAAAATGGAATCATTCCGAGCGCGAAGTATTTCCCGGGAATCTTCCATGCCATGTTCTGGGCCGCAGGCACCCTGGCGACACAGGCGGATCAAATGCCCCGGCACTGGGTGGCTCGGATCGTGGCGGTGCTCTGGATGTTCACTGGCGTCGTGTTCGTGGCTTTCTACACGGCGCAATTGACGGCAACTCTGACGGTCCAGCAGATCAAGGGACCGATTAACGGTCCGCGCGATCTGGTCGGGAAGCCGGTCGGCACGACACGGGGAAGCACCGCGGCAGTCTACCTGAACGAGGCCAAGGCTCAGGTTCTCGAGTTCGAGAAAGTCGATGATCTCTACAATGCTCTGTTGAACCGGGAGATCGACGCCGTCGTATTCGATGCACCCGTGCTGCACTACTACGAGACCCACGACGGCAGAGGACTGGCAAAGATCGTTGGCGCCGTATTCCACAAGGAAGACTACGGCATCGTTTTCCCGACCGGCAGCCCCTTGCGCAAGCACGTGAACGAAGCGCTTCTGGCGCTGCGCGAGAACGACACTTACCAGAGAATCTACGAAGAATGGTTCGGCAAGCGCTGAGCTTCGCGACGACATTGTCGGCAGCCTGCGCCCGCCGCGTCAGAGAGCGCCACGGCGCGAACAAGCGGGTCGCCTTTTTACCTACTGAAAGGCGAGCGCAATCCAGGACTTCTTATCCTCTAGCGGCACCAGCCCAGCTGTACTTAGGACGTTGCGTGCATCCGCGGTGAATTGAGTGGTTGGAAACATGCGCTCCAACACCGCGACAGCGGTTTGCGCCTCTGATGGGATGCCGAGGACCAAGTATCCTTTAGCAAGGTGAGCCAGGGCCTCCGGCGCGCCTGAAAACGCGGGACATTTCTGAATTATGCTCTTAAAGCGATTGATTCCAGCGACATAATCGCGCTTGCCGACATAGTATCGGCCAACGGCCAAGTCTCTCTCACATTCCGATTGCTGCACACCACCAGCGCTTTCCGCAACCCTGACTGTTCCGTCCTGCGGCGGACGCCAGTTTGCGAGAAGGATGAGAAGAAAAACCAACGTCGCTAGTCGAGCTATCATACTCAGCCAAGATCACTTTCATGCTCTGCCCTCAAAGGAGACTTTTGCTGGACGCAGCACATCGAGGTCGTCCGCAACATGGCTCTTAGCCGACTTCCCAGCTGCCCGATATCTGGTGTCCGATGACAGCCCTTAGCGGACTCCAGGGCTTGAATGCCCTCCCCTCACAACGTCAGCTACTGACTCATCTTGCCTCGGTGCCCTTCAACTGGCTTTGCGGCTTTCGTCTTCGAACCGTGGACGACTGAGATGCCTCGTGAGGCGTCCTTCAGCACCCCATCCGTACCGCCTGGCGATCGGGACGAACAGCAGGCAGACCAGGTTCAACGCAATCAGCCCGATCAGCAAATAGAGGCCAAAGAACACGTAGATACTGGCCGTGCCCCCAACGATGAGGACGAGCAGAACGGTGGAACGAATGCCGAAGCGGGACATGCTCGCCATGGTAGCACAAGGCCGTCTCAGCTAGCGGTTCTCCGGGAATAAGGTTTGCAGACCGTTTATGCCTGCAATTGGTTGAAGACCAATATCCGGGTGCACGCCCTCAACGTCGCCTTCCGAAAACACAGCAGACGCGACGGAATTGTCGGCCGCCTACGCCCTTCTCATCAGCCTCAGCGAGGCCGCAAGGCGCAGGCTGCGCTTTCCGGCAGGCGCGATGCCTTCGCGCTCGCCGCTCTCGGCCGTGCAGGTCCCGGAGAAGCCGATCCCGACCTCGTAGCCGCCGAAGGCAGGGTTCCCGCCTTTCGCCGGCGTGTGCTCCTGCTTCAGCATCTCGCCCGCCCAGCTCCAGGATTGATCCAAGTCAAGCCTCCGCCCGCGCAGGGGGCCAAATCTACAAGCCAAACAGGTCGGCCGAACGGAAGGCGGGTGGCAAGCTTCCGGTCTGCAGGTTCAAGACGCGTGACGTTGCTGCTCCGAGGATGGGAGGGGAAGCATGACCGCAACTCTCGATGCTGTCGCACCGGTCAATGCGCAATCCATACCCAGGGTGAAGTCCCGCAATCTCGCGATCGACCGGGCGCGGACGTTTCTGACCCTGGTTGTGTTGCTGCATCACGCAGTGATCCCCTACACCTATTTCGGCCATACCGATCCGAAGTTCTTCTTCGGCTTCGACATGATCGTGCTCGCCACCGACAGCTTCTTCATGGCGATGTTCTTTTTCCTGTCGGGGCTATTCGCCTGGTCCGGCATCGCCCGGAAGGGAGCGGCGAACTATCTGCAGGACCGTTTGCTTCGGCTCGGCCTGCCGTTCGTGATCTGCGCCTTCACGATCATTCCGATTGCCTACTATGCCATCTCGCTTCGACACCATCCCGAAATCGGCTTTTCGGAATACTACCGGACCATGATCACCAAGGGCCCGTGGCCGAGCGGGCCGATCTGGTTCCTCTGGGTCCTGTTCGCCTTCGACCTGGTGGCCTGCCTGCTGCACCGGCTGAGCCCCACCCTGCTCGACCCGATCAATCGACTTTCAGTGCACGGCCGCCGCCGGCCGGCAGTCTTCTTCGCCGTCATGCTGGCCGTCACCGCCGCGTTCTACGTTCCCGGCCTGATCCACTATGGACCTAGCAGGTGGTTCGAGTTCGGGCCGTTCTCGGTGCAGCTCGGGCGGGTGATGCTCTATGCCAGCTATTTCTTCTTCGGCGCCGGCATCGGCCTTGCGAATATGGATCGCGGCCTGCTCGC
The DNA here is from genome assembly GCF_054185225.1 of Bradyrhizobium sp. 18BD. NCBI lineage: Bacteria > Pseudomonadati > Pseudomonadota > Alphaproteobacteria > Hyphomicrobiales > Nitrobacteraceae > Bradyrhizobium > Bradyrhizobium sp. 18BD. Next base: position 64,118 of record NZ_JAVAYL010000003.1, read on the forward strand.
CGCGGACGGCCGGATGGCCAAGGTCAGCTGGGACTGGATGGTGCTCACCATCGTGCCGTATTGCCTGCTCTGGGGACTGATCTTCATCAAGCGGGAGATCCTCGGCAATCCGTCGCCGTTGCCCGCCTGGTATGAAGGGCTCTACGCGATCTGCTTCACCGTCTTCAGCGTGGCCATCATGTTCCTGATCCTGGCTTTCTTTCAGAGGTTCAAGCAATCAGGCACAGCCAGGCTGCTCGACCCGATGCAGGCAGACGCCTTTGGCATGTTCCTGGTGCACTACCCGATCGCGCTGTGGCTGCAGTACTGGCTGTTCGATTACGACCTGCCGGCGATCGTCAAGGCGACGGTCGGCTTCGTCCTGACAGTCGCATTCAGCTGGGCACTGACGCGCGCGCTGCGACAGATTCCTGGCGCGAGCAAGGTCCTGTAGCCAAGAAGGCGGCGTTACGGCACTTGCTTAATGCGTGCTGTTTTGGAGTCGCCGACGTTGCAGGCAGCGCCTACTTTCATGGTAGCTCGCGTCCTGCTCGCCCGGGCTGTCAAGCCTCCGGTTTATTGATAGCTGCAACGCAACGTCGCATGGCGGAGCTTACATTGCCGGGATATTCTATCTACCTTGAGATGCAGGAGGTCATCATGCACTTCGCACTCAAAGCCCTGATATCCGGCCTCATTCTCTGTCCCTGGCATTTGGCACCAGCTATCGGAGCTGATGTCAAACAGGTGAGCGTCAACGGCACGCAATTCGCCTATATCGAGGCTGGGCAAGGTGATCCCGTCGTTTTGGTGCACGGCGGACTTCAGGACTATCGTTTTTGGAATGCGCATCTGCCGGTGTTCGCGAAGACGTACCGTGTGATCGCCTATAGCCGGCAGAACCACTTTCCGAACGCAACGAACAAGGATGGTCTGCCTGATGCCGCCGCAGACGTTCACGGCGAGGATTTGGCCGCCATCCTGGCTGGGCTCGGCGTAAAGCGAGCTCATATAGTTGCTCACTCGGCTGGCGCACATGCTGCGCTGTTCTTCGCTCTCAATCACCCTGAAATGGTGCAAACGCTGATCATCAATGAACCCCCGGCCACAGGTTTGCTCGCCGGAGCACCCGGTGGCGCGGAGATCTTGAAGGAATGGAACGTTCGGTTTGCGTCCACACGGGACGCATTCCGAAATGGCGAGATCGATGCCGGGCTGCGGCTGTTTGCCGAAACTGTGGGCGGACCCGGCACCTACGACCGGCGGTCCGAGAGCGATCGCAAGATGATGTCGGACAATGCGCTGTCTTCCGTCGCAGACGTGATAAGTACCCGCCCGCGTCCGGTGTTCACCTGTGACATGGCAAAGCGCATCTCGGCGCCCACGCTTGTAACGAATGGTGAGCGCAGTCCCGAGTTCTTCCGACGCATCGTGGACGAACTTGAACGATGCCTGCCTCAACGAACGCGGGTCAAAATTCCCGACTCATCTCACACCGTTCCGGGAGAAGCCCCGCACGCCTATGACGAGGCCGTAGTTGCCTTCATCGCGAGCCACTAACAGAGTGCGACTGCTCGTGTTCTCCGAGGAGCCTTAGTCTCGTGACCATCGGAGCGCTCTAGCTCTCTCTTTCGCCCCACCATTCGTGAAGTGATTGAATGAAGCAGCGCGACTTCTGGTACTGGCTCCTCAGCCGACCTCCCTGCCTGTCGGCGGCTGACGTCCGATAACCGCCCTTGGCGGACTCCAGGGTTTGACTGCCCTGTTCCACCAGCGACTTCTGCTGGCCATGGCGGCCTCCGATCAAAACTACTTTCCGGGAGAGTGCGAAAACTCGTGACTCTCAAGCCGCTGAATTGCTGCTTCCTTTGAATGCTCTGAAAACCAGACCAAAAACAGGACGAAGGCTCCAGTAAGAGCGACCAGACCAATGTATAGGTTCCTGTGGCTCATGCTCCAGAACGCCTGAAGGCCCCCAAGGTTGCTGCAGGCCGCGGACGCGCAAAACCCCAGCTCCCTCCGTGCCGCCCGCGGCTGACATCCGATAACAGCCCCTTAGCGGACTCCAGGGCTTGAATTCCCTGCTCCGCCGGCCACTTCTGCTGGCCCACGGCGGCCTCGAGGATCGGCCAATTTTTCAGAATTCGCAGCTCCGGTCCTGCCGTACTTTAAGACGCCTTCAACGTCGCCTTACCGCAGAACAGACCCAGCGAAATGATCCGCCGCCTACGCCCGCCGGATCAGCCTCAGTGAGGCCGCAAGGCGCAGGCTGCGCTTGCCGGCGAGCGGACGAACTTTTCTCCGGCGGTGACATTGCAACAATCCATGATCCTGCAGGCGGATGGCGCGTCGTCGCGTGCGCCATCCGCTCCTCCACATGGGCTTTAAGCTTTCAGGTCCGTGATCCGCATAATCGCGACCACATTCCCGTCGTTGTACGCCTGTTCTTTTGTTTCCTTGTTGCAGGTCCAGACAAAGTTCTTCTTGCCCGTAAAGGTCTTTCCGTCCTGCTCAAGCCGAAGCTCCCCTTCGGTGATATGGCAGATCATGGCATTCATCATCGGGGGCCCCATGGTCTTCGCCCCCGGCTGCATGATGACATCGCGCATTGAGACGGTCCTAAAACCTGGGATCAGGGATGGTGTCTCGCCTTCATACTCACGCACCACGACACCTGGCCAAGGCGTCATATCCTTGTAGCCTGTGGCTTGAGCGGCGGCTGGCTTGACCATGGCAGCCGAAGCCGCTGCCAACGCGATTCCCAGTGCGGACCTTCGATCGATCTTGCTCATCGCTTTCTCCCGACGTTACCGAACGAGCCGCCGCATAAGCAGCGCGCAAAGTTCGTGGTGAACGGTGGTACGAAACCGAAAAAAGAACGGCTTCTAAGAGAGCGCGCTTGCCGATGGCACCAGTGCTGCTCGTTTGCCCAGACGGTGATTTCGGCACATCCCACTTTAAGGGCAATGACATTCTACGTCACCTGACGAGTCCGGGGAACGGGTGAAACGAAGTCTCTGCCGGCCCACGGAAAGGTCCGGATTTGGCCCCAAGCGCGCCGCCTCAGGCCGCACGCTGGCTGCGTCGCGAGGAGAGATCCGGACAAAGAACGAGTTTGCCCTCAAGACCGCCAGCCTCGAGACGACGGTGAGCATCGGCGACCTCCTCGAACGAGATCCGCTCGGCGATCCGCGGCCGGATGGCGCCAGTTGCCAGTAGCCCGAACAGTTGCTCCAAGTCCTCCTTGAACCAAGCGGGATGTCGTGCCCGCATGGCATTTACAGAGTAAAAGCGGGCTCGCTTGCCGCCGGGCAATAGTCTCCACAGGTAGAGGCGCGCGATCTCCATCAAAATTGGCAGCATTCGACGCTGTGCCCGCACGCTCGCCGAAAAGCCGATGGCACAGAGCAGGCCTCCCGGTTTGAGCGCCGCGTATGAGCGGCGGTAGCCGTCTTCGCCAACGCCGTCGACAATGACGTCGAACCCACCCGGCACAATCCGCGTGAAGTCCTCATGCTGGTAGTTGATTGCCGTTGCCCCAAGGTCTTGCACGAGCGTCATGTGCTCGCGGCGTACAGTGCCCCACAGCTCGAGGCCGGCCAGTCCTCCAAGCACGAGCAGCGCCTGGCCGACCGCGCCAGCCGCCCCGTGCACGAGCACGCGTTGGCCCCGCCGGACCTTGGCCGCGCGGTGCAGAAGCTGGTGCGCAGTCGTCCAGCTCAGGATCAGCGCAGCCGCTTCAGCCGCGTCCACATCCACCGGCACGCGGGCCACGTCGCTCGCCCGAAGCGTACGATAGTCGGCATTTGACCCGACCACCGTCATGTCGGCGACGCGATCGCCAATCTGAAAGTCGTGTACGCCTTCGCCGAGCTGATCGACTGCCCCCACCACGTCGTAGCCCATTACGAACGGCGGCCGGAGGCGCATCGTTTGCGGATAGAGATGGCGCCTGATCAACACCTCGGTGTAGTTGAGACTCGACGCGAGTACGCGAACGCGCACCTCGCCCGAACCGGCGGTCGGCAGAGGAGCGTCCACCACCTCTAATCTCCCGGGATCACCGAAGCGGCTGACCTGAACGACTCGGTTGCGCTGCTCCATCATGACCGATCTCCATGCACCGACATCCAGCACGGAACGGTCAGGCTGCCGCCAGGCCGCAACAATGGAATTGATCCAGATCAAGCTTGAGGCTGTACTCTTTGGAATTCTCCTCTGGCCAAATGACCAATCCGGTTGCTTGGCGCGATCATTGCTCATCGGAGGGGAAAATGCCTGCAGTCATTATGCAGTTCGTTTCGCATCCAAGGCCCGGTAGTGATCTTGCAACCATCCTGCAGCTGGCAAAGGACGGCGCGTCACTTTGGAGGAAACACGGGGCCGATGTCAGCTATTGGTCCGTGATCGGCGGCGAGATCGGAAACTATGCCTTCGTCGCTCGCTTCGATAGTGTAGAGTCTTATGGGCGTACCTTGGCATCACTGGGTGCCGATCCGGCCTTCGTTGAATTTCAAGCCAAGCGGCTGAAGGCCGGGCAATCGGATTGGGTGCGCTCCAATGTTGCCGTCCAAGTCGATCTTTGACGGAGCGCCTTCTCGCCCAAATGCGAGACCGCCCCTCGGGCGGTCTCTTGCTACGCGGTCGATGTCGGTTGTTGGCCCCGAAGCCGCCTGCAAAAGAGGGGCAGAGCATGTCCGCTCTGCCCAGTCACTTCAGACGTCTACCTGTTCCGCTAATGCTAAAGCATGATCCGGAAAAGTGCGCAGCGGTTTTCCGAAAAGATCATGCTCAAACAACGACTTAAAGCGCGATGACGATTCATCCAAATCTCATCGCGCTTTAGTGCATCATCGACCTCTATTCCAAGATAACGGACGGTGCTCTCGATTTTCGTGTGGCCCGGCAAAAGCTGCACGGCCCGCAAGTTGCCGGTGCGTCGATAGATGAGCGTCGCCTTGGTTCGACGCAGTGAATGCGTTCCGAAGAGGTGAGGATCCAATCCTATACCGGCCAGCCACTCCGACAGCAGACGCGCATACTGCCGTGTCGTCAGGCTGCGGCCTAGTCCTCCGCGACCAGTGAATAGGCGATCTCCAGGCTTCTTGCCAGTTGCGCGCAAGTAGTCGTCGATGGCTTGACGAGGCTGATCATTCTCGGGCGGGCAACCTTCTGAATTTACGTCGGCTTCCGAACAATTGGAGCCGTACTTGCGTCCAGTTCAGCCGACCGAGAGAAATGACCCGGAGCGGGCTTCGAGGCATGGAGCGCGAACAGCGAATTTGAACCGCCGAGAAGCACGCAGCGCCGATACACTGGAACGGAAGTTTTGTTCAATTCGTTTAGCGTCGAACGCAATTTTTTGAGGAGAAAGACTATGCTTGCTAACAGGCTTATGATCTTGGGCGCGGTGCTAGCCGCCAGCGCCAGCGCCGTATATGCGGGTCCCTGCAATATGGCGAGCCGCGATGCAGGATCTGGGAATGTCCCAGGCTATACCGGGCAAACCACTGGTTCCACAGCAACTGGTTCCGGGCAGCATCCGGCGACGTCTGCGATGAACAAAGCCTCCGAGAATGTCGCAACATCGTCGCAGGACGCTCAACGCCAGATGCAGAGCGAGCCTACCGCTGCCGAGCAATCAAAGAAGGTCGAGCCCGCACCCTCCTCGCAGTCACCGGATCGGACGGCAGGCACGGTCGAGCAGACCCGTCCCGCGCCCACTGAACACCCAAAGAAAATGACGGCCGGTGAGGCCGAGCAAGCACCGTCTCAGCAAAAGGTGGAGCAGGACTGCGATTGAGCGCGGAGACGATGACTTCGATTTGCGGCTAGGGGCCGAAGGGCCCCTGTGAGAAACCGATTGCGCTCCCGCGAGACCAAGAGGAGCGAGCATGATCGACCCTCCTCATTTCGATTTCGTATTCCATACAAGCGCGCATCTGTCCTGGCGTTGCTACCTTCGGTGATACCCTCCTCGTTGCTGCGGCGATGTCGAGCTTTCTACTTCCTGCAGTAAGGCCGCGAGCGGCCCCGGGGAGCCTTCACTTGGGCTTTGTTACTTGGGTTTTGTTCTGGCGTCGCTCCGGTTCCGGGTGCATATTGGTTCTATCACCGTAGGCACCGCTGCTTCGGTCGGTGATGAGGACGCCGGTTGCGCTCCCGCCCAACTCACGTAGGGAAGGAGAGTGCCATGAGACGACGCCCACAACCCCACACATTTGACGAGAATCTGAACGCGGAGAGAGCCCGCATCATAGCTGAGCTGGAAAACACGCAGCCAGGACCGCAGCGTGATCTTCTGGAAAGCAAACTGCGCCAGCTCGAATCCGCTTCTGCCATAGACGGGTGGCTGACGTCGCCGGGCCTGCAACCCCCTGAAGAATGAGGCCGCCTCCGTTGGTGGCTTCTACGCAAGGGGGCAGCAGATGCCCGAGTATCGCGCACATATCATGGGCCTTGACGGACATATCGAGCTTCGCATCCAACTGATCTGCGAGGACGAAGCCGAAGCCAGGAAGCGCGCCAGATCCTTGGCTGACGGGTACGACGTAGAGCTATGGAGCCAGGATCGAAAGATCGCAGAGTTTAAGAGTGAGTGAGGCCGCTTCAGCTGGCGGCCTCTGTCGTGCTCGTCATCCTGCGATGTCACCTGTTGACGGCAGAACAGACCCAGCGAAATGATCCGTCGCCTACGCCCTTCTCATCAGCCTCAGCGAAGCCGCCAGCCGCAGGCTGCGCTTGCCGGCGAGCGCGATGCCTTCGAGCTCGCCGCTGTCGGCGGTGCAGGGAGAAGCCGATCCCGACCTCGTAACCACCGAAGACGGGGTTCTCGCCTTTCGCTGGCGTGTGCTCCTGGTTCACCATCTCGCCCTTCCAGCTCCCTGCCCGCTTCCGGCCCAAGCGCACCACGAAGCATAGCCGCTAATGCGACCATAGCGGACCTGCCGCTGCCGACCGTCAGGCGTCGCTTATGACCCTGGCTGTGTGAAAACTCAAAAATCAAAACGCGACGAAGAATGATGTTCTTCAGGTCGACCTCTAAGTTGAATTCGCTTGTCGCGTTGAGCGGCTGAAGTGGTCTTGGACGAATAACTTGTTCTACCGCGATTGAGTGTCTTCGCGTTTTCACACAGCCAAGACCCAAAGGCGACATGGTGGCGGGGCGCAAGATGTCTGTTCTAAAAGGAAGGGCGGATCTGTCGGGCGCGGGAGTTTTTCATTCATCCCCATAGTAGCCCTTCCGCCAGATCGCGACGCAACGGAAGCGTCGGTTGAGACTCCTCACTCGAAGTTCCGAGATCAACCTGTTCGCGGTTGTACTCATGGCGCGGTCCTGCCTTGATCGGTGTCACCGATCCGGCGTCTAAATCGCCCGTGCCTGCCTGCGAACCTCATTTGCAATCGGCCTCAAGGTTTCCGGGGCCGCCTGACCGACCAGGCTGTAGCCGACGCCGTCATCAGCCCAGGCGAAGCCTCCGACATCGCCCTGCGACCGGGGCGTCATGGGCGCATTTTGGTCCGCATTGCTCATCGGCCGGGTCAGCACGACAATCCGGCCGCCGCGATCATCGTCATACATGAACATCGCAGCGGGGCCGTGCGAGGTGGCGACAAGCCGTCCTCCCATCAGCCGGTATCCCGACGTAGTCAGATCCGGCACCCTCACCGGCCGATGCAGCCGGTCAGAAACCCATTGCACGAGCTGAGCGGAATCGGACGCGCGGACCTCGACAGGGCGGACGCGGTCCGGCGCGTAGACGTTATATGAAATGGAGGCCTCCTGCGCGAGCGCAGCCAGTCCGCCGGGCGCCATCTCCAGCGCACTGCGTACCGCCCACCCGCCCGAACCTCCGATGCTCAGCAACAACATTGCCGCCATCGCCCACCGGGCCATCGAAGGCCGCCGCGCGCGGTTTTCGATGATTCGGGACAAATTGAGCTCCGGCGGCAGGGGTTCTTCGGCGATCGGCGAGAGTGCCGCGCGCAACAGATCCCGCTGGCCAGTCAAGGCAGCGACACGCTTGGCCACATCAGGATGTTCGCCCAAATAATCCGCGACTTCCGCCTGCCGCTCCGGCTCAAGGACACGATCCACATAGCCGTGGAGATCATCTTCTGTGATCGGTCGAGGGCTCATTTCCCGCTCCGTAGTGACACGACGTTGGCCGGCATATTGCCTGCAGTCCCTTCGATCTCCTGCTGGAGCCTTTCCCGGGCCCGCGAAAGCCGCGACATCACCGTACCCACGGGAATATCAAGCACCTTTGCAGCATCCGCATAAGAGAGATCCTCTACCGCAACAAGCAGCAGCACGGCGCGCTGGTCCTCCGGAAGTCTCGCGAGCTTGTTCATGACATCCTGACACATCATTTTCCGTTCCTGCACGGCGGGCTCGCAGAAATCGTCCTCATTGGTCTCGTCGATCGGAACATGCCTGCCGCGCGTCGCCGTTTGACGAAACTGACTTATTGCCAGGTTGTGGACGATAGTGAAGAGCCACGCGCGAACGTCGCCGTCGCGCCGCTGGTGCCAGCGGCTGACGGCACGCTCCAGGCAGTCCTGCACCAGATCGTCGGCATTGGCACGATGGCGAACCAGGGCGCGGGCATAGCGGCGGAGCGCGGGTATCAGCGGTTCGACCTGCAGCAGCATGTCTTTCATGGCGCGCTCCGCCTGCGGCTTGCATTACTCTAGCACTATCGGGTCTGCACCTGTACTGCCTCTCCGAACGTCGTCATATCTCCGGGGGCAATCACCAGATAGCGCCGCTCTGGGGGCGCGGGATCTTTGACGATTTGCCGGAGCGGACCGGTCGCAGTAACGATCGCCGATCCCGCCGGATTGGTCATGAAGGCCGCCAGCGGTTGCAGGGGACCACCCCCGTCCGCGCGATCGGCCAGCGCGAGCACGTACTTCTGCTTTGGCTCGAGCCCCGTGACGGACGCCTGCAACACCTGGATCAATCCCTGATCGAACAGCGCAACGCTGGTCGGCTGCTGTCCGTCCTTGGCCTGCTTTGCCGCAAGCGCCAGATGCGAGGCCTGGGCGGCGACACCAAGAGGCTGCAGGTTTTGGTGATCGTCGGGATCTGGAGCAGCATTGGGCACATAGGCGATCGCCTGGGGCGCTTGTCCGACCGGAATGTTTGCGATCACGGTGTTGCTTGCAGTGTCGATGGCCGTGAGTGCATCGGCATTCTCCAGTCCAACATAGATGCGCGCCCCGTCGCCGGACGGCCACACGCCGTGCGGAAGATCCCCCACCGGGATGGTTGCGGCTTGCGAAAAATCGTCGGTGCGGAATACCTTGACTTCGTTCAAGCCGCCGATTGTTACATAGGCAAACGTTCCCTTCGCGGTATGAGCGAAGTTCACGTGGTTGGTGATCGGGCCTGTGTCGATCGTCTTGATCAGGTTGAACGGCGGCCTGGCGTTGAACACCTGGGTCTTGCCGACATCCTTGAGCGTGAACCACACCTGGTTTCCGTCCGGCGTCGCGGCGATGTTCGGACAGAACGGGCTTTCCTGCTTGACCTTTGCAATGATTTCGTGGTCAGCCACGGATACGACGTCGGTTTCCGGATTGAAGGACGAGCAAATATAGCCGTATTTGCCGTCGGGCGAGAAGATCTGCATGCCGGGCCCGTTAGGCGTCGTGATGCGCGTCTTCTCCGTGAAGGTCTTGCTGTCAATCACGGAGATGTAGTTCTCGCCGCGCACGGTTACCCAGACCTCCGTGCCGTCGGGAGTGAAGAACGCTTCATGCGGAGAGCGGCCGACATAGGTCATATGTTTCACGGCATTCGTGGCAGTGTCGATGAAGGTCACGGAATTCGATCCGATCGAAACCACGGCCAGCGTCCGATGATCGGGCGAATAGCCCATGCCATGGACGAGAACCTGGCCCTTGTAGAGAGGGCTGAAATTGGCTGGCTGCGGATCTCCCAACCTGATCACGCCGAGGAGCTTGTTATCGACCGGGTCAGTCACCGAGACCGTATTGGAGAACTGTTCCGCGGCATAAACGCGGTCGTGATGGCTGATCGGGACATCGGGCGCGGATAGCGCGCCGGGCGCCTGGCCTGCCCACGCACTGCCACAGGCCGCAAGCATCGTGCTTGCAAGAAGAAGGCTTTTGGCGATTGAGAACAGCTTGCTCATTTTCGTCATCCTTTGGTTAAAGGCCAGCAGCTTTCGTGACGTCAGCCACCGCTTCGGCAAAGGCTTGAGGAGCCTCCTGGGGCAGATTGTGCCCGATGCCGCCCGTGATGGTCCGGTGCGAATACTTGCCGGAAAACATCTTTGCATAGGCCGCAGGGTCGGGATGCGGCGCACCGTTCGCGTCACCTTCCATGGTGATGGTCGGCACGGTGATAACCGGACGCTGGGCGAGCCTTCTCTCCAGATCGTCGTATTTCCGTTCGCCCTCGGCGAGGCCGAGCCGCCAGCGGTAATTATGGATCGCGACCGCGACATGATCGGGATTGTCGAATGCCTTCGCGCTGCGATCGAAGGTGGCGTCGTCGAACGCCCACTTCGGCGACGCGAGCTGCCAGATCAGCTTCGAGAAGTCGTGACGGTATTTGTCATAACCTTCGCGACCGCGCTCGGTCGCGAAATAGAATTGGTACCACCATTGCAGCTCGGCCTTTGGAGGCAGCGGTCTATTTTCGGCTTCAGGGTTGCCGATCAGATAACCGCTCACCGAGACCATGGCCCTGCAGCGTTCCGGCCAGAGTGCTGCGACGATGTTAGCCGTCCGCGCGCCCCAGTCGAAACCGGCGAGCGTCGCCTGCTCGATCCTGAGCGCGTCCATCAGCGCGATAGTATCGACGGCGACTGCCGACGGCTGGCCGTTGCGGATCGTCGCGTCGGAGAGGAAGCGCGTGGTGCCATAACCGCGCAAATAGGGCACAACCACGCGATAACCCGCCGACGCCAGCAAGGGCGCGACATCGGCAAAACTGTGAATGTCGTAGGGCCAGCCATGCAGTAGGATGACGGGCGCGCCGTCGGCGGGACCGGCTTCGGCGTAGCCGACATTGAGAAGCCCGGCGTCGACTTGCTTCAGCGACGCGAACGAGGTGTTCGTGCTCGGCTTGAAGGTGCGCGCATCCTGAGTCTTCTTGCTCGCTGATTGCGCGTTGGCGGAATCGTTGAGGGCGAATTGGGTTGCGGCGAGGATCATCGCTGCTGTGCCGAAGAAGCGCCGCCGATCGTGGTTGATCTTGTCTGACATCTTGATGTTCTCCTGATCGTTGCATCTTCGTGCGCCGATGAGTTCGCCCGCCATTGCCGGTTTGGTTTGCAATGCCACGATCAATTCACCAGCGGAGGTCTCGTTATCGTAATGGCGTGTCCATCTGCATGCCGGAGTGGTGATGTTGTGCCGGACTGGAAGCCGGTTGCTGTTGCGTCGGAGCAGGCGTGGAATTCGTTACGGATTCGCCGATCGCAAGTTTCATGGCCGCGATTTCCTGAACCTGGTCGACAATGATCTCCTGCGCGATGCGCCGCAGCTGTTCGTTCTTGCCATAGCGCAATTCGCTGACCGCCATCTCGATCGCGCCCTGATGATGAGGGATCATCATTGCTACGAAATCGCGATCGATATCGCCGGTCGGCTTGATCGCCATATCGTTCATCATCTTGATCATTGCCGCCTCGTTCTCTTTCCAGAACGGAGCTTCGTCGACGGTGGCTGCCGGCGGCGCAGGCGGGTGGTGTTCCTGCGCCATCACATGTGACGGAAGGGCAAACGCGACAAGAAGGCGCGCGCCGAGGAACGCAGCGCCGAGACCATGCTTAGGGAGGTGGCTCAAGAGTGCCATTGCGGCGCTGCGAAACGATGACTGATGCATTGTCAGCTCCATGACTGGTGTGTTGTGGGTGTGACGTGCCGGGGGGCGTCCTATTCCGCCGCGCCTGCAAGAAACTCCGGAGGGGCGGCTCGCCGAATCTTGAAAAGCGCAATCGTTGCAAGGACAAAGGATCGTCCAGGGAGGCCGATCACATAGACGTTAGGTTTGCTGGCACGCGTCGTGGAGAATTCCGCTTGCGATTGCTAGCGGCGGGAATCGGATATTATCGGGCCGACACGAAGGACATGTCCCGGAGCTGGCCGATTACGTTGACCGCATCTTGAAGGGTGCCAACCCGCCTATTTGCCCGTCCAAGCGGCGGATTGGGCTCAGCTTTTCCTGCAAAGCCAGATCCGCCTCTCTCTCTCGCAATACGCCGCTGGGTTACGCTTCGCTAACCCGCCCTTACAAACGGGCTCAACAGATTCGCGGACTATCGCCGGCGTCGCAAACGCCTCCGGGCTGGTTCTGGAGCGACAGGTCGGATTTCGCGGTGGCCGGTGCCGGCATGCGGGCATGACTGTAGAGCCACTGGTCCGCCGGGGCGGCACTCGCATGGTGCGTCTGTACGGCGTATCGCTCGGCCGCTGAGGTCTCGTGAGCCGCAGCTGATGTCGTGAGCATGGCGACCGCAATCAATGCCGCCGAAAAGAGTTGAATTGGAGTCATCGAACGTCTCCTTTGGGTTTGGGCTTCAGCAAGCGCGAGGACGTTTACCCTCGCTGCCGCCACCCGTTGCGCTCTCGTCATGACGAATCTCGCGGCGTTTTATTCCGGCTCGGCTGGGTTAGCTTGCCCCAAATCGAAGGTTTGTGATGGACGCCTTTTAGATGCCGCTCGCTGGGCGGATTGCCGAAATGTAATCTGCGTCCTCCCATTCAGTGCACATCTGTATGCCGATGTTCCATCATGCCGTGCAGTCCTGCTGGGACAGACTGAATCAGTGATATCTCCGCGTCGCAACGGCGACCCTTTTCAACAGAATCGGTCCTGAGCTGCCCAACGCAACAGCAGCCGCCATGTCGGCTGTTTGCGGGGGGCCGGACGTTGTACGATGGTTTGCGGTGACCGCCGCTCGTGACCCATTGCGGAACTGACCAGCTAATGCGTCTAAGTTGAATCCATCTTCTCCGTGATCGTATAGGCCCCAGATCCGGCCGGACCTCTGCGCCTTGCTTGCCGCAGGCAGCGCAGACGAAGCGCTGGTCGATCAGGGATAGGCGGAGATCATCCGGCCGGCGTTTTTCAGATGCCGCAGCAAACAAACTGACAGAGGTCTGTCTCTCTCATATAGTTTCGACGTGACGTGTCCAGGAAGCTAACCATACGGAGGAGTGTTATGAAAAAGACGCTTTGCGTATTGTTACTAACGTTCGCCGTCGTCACCCCCGCCTTGGCGGACGACGCCAAAACAATCGCGCAGCGCCTCGACGACAAGTGGATCGAGGCCTTTAACAAGAAGGATGCAGCTGCCCTCACTGCTCTGTACACGGCCGACGCCGTCCTGTTACCGCAAGGCAAAGATCAACCCATCATCGGTGCGAACAATATCCGCAAATTCATGGATGAGATGATAGGCGAAAAACTCGAAAATATGGTTCTGCCGGTCGCCGAGGCGAACATGCTAGACCAAAAGTCGCTTTATCAAGCCGGCACCTGGGCAGCTGACGCTGGAGGCCAGCACGTCACTGGAACGTATTTGAGCGTCATCGTACAGGAGGGCGCAGACTGGAAATATCGCGCCGACACGTGGAACATGATGCCACCTCCTCCCGCGGCATCGGCGACGACCGGTTCAAGCTCCGCAAATAAGTAGAGGCAATCAAGGGCCAAACAACCGTGCCCGCAGGCACGACCGGCCCCTTGTTCGCGGCGGCCGAATAAGCCGCCGCGCGGGGCAAAGGCCCTCCTGATGTTTGCTGCAATGCATGAGTCCGCTTGTGGCCCAAGACCGACATCCAGGTGCGCGCGCTCAACGTCTCCTTCTGGCAGCACAGCAGACGAACGGAACGATCCGTCGCTACGCGCGTCGCATCAGCCTCAGCGAAGCCGCCAGCCGCAGGCTGCGCTTGCCGGCGAGTGCGATGCCTTCGAGCTCGCCGCTGTCGGCCGTGCAGGTCCCGGAGAAGCCGATCCCGACCTCGTAGCCGCCGAACACGGGGTTCTCGCCTTTCGCCGGCGTGTGCTCCTGGTTCAGCATCTCGCCCTTCCAGCGCCCGTCCGCCGACGAGTACGAGCCGAGATAGTAGAAGAACGCATCGCCGCCGAGGATGCGGCCGTCGATCAGCAGCATCACGCCGGAGAGTCCGGCATCGACCCCGTCGAGCGCGCGCAGGCCCATCCCGTAGAGCCCGTTGACGATGCCGCCCGGACCGACCACGCCGCTCGGCGGCAGCGCCTCGTCGTCGAGCCGCGTCAGGTTCGCCCAGAAGTTGCCGCCCGGCATCGTGTCCGCGCTGCCGTGGAGACGGATCTGGTTGCCGATCAGCCGGCCGCGTGCGCCGATCCTGGCGACATCGGCCCCCATCAGCGGCTTGTAATTGGGATCCTCGTTGTGCCGCTCGGTGATGACCTCGGCGACGATCTCGCCGTCGCGCTCGGAATAGGTGCCAAGATGCGCGAAGGCTGAATTGCCGCCCAGCATCTTGCCGTCATGCAGGCACATGATGCTGCGCCCGAACGCATCGTGGACGCCGTATTCAACCTTGTAGAGTCCGTCCAGCAATGCAATCAGCCCATAAAATGCAAAAGGAATCGCGGGCTACCTAGCACCGCCGCCACGTCGTTTCCATCCGGCTTTTCCGCGCAGGGGCCATCCGCGGGGCCCTCTCTGCACGATGCCATCATGCTCCTGTTTTGCCCGACGAGTCAAACCGGCTTCGCAAAATCCGCAAGCTTGCAATTTCAAGCACTTGGCTACTGTGCATGGGGTTGTTTTTCGACTTTTTTGTTTGGCTCCCCCCGGACGGCCCCTCCCCATGCGTCAGTGACGCTTGAAATACTGCACCTCGCGCTCGTGCTTCTCGGCCGCCGCGCGGCTCTTGAAGGTGCCGAGGTTGCGGCGCTTGCCGGTCCTGGGATTCACCTTGCGTGAGTAGAGGCGGTATTCGCCGGATGCCAGTTTACGGATCATGGTCGCACCTTTCGCCTGCATGATCCCAACGGCTTGTCCCGAAGCTCGTTCCTTCCATCCGCCCCTTCGAACCCGCCGGCACAAGCCCGCGACCAAGGGCCATGAACCAGACAGAGCCATCGGCCGAGGAACGGATCGCAGCCTTCATCGCCAGCGCGGCGAAGCAGCCACTGCTCGATGCCGCGTTCGAGCTCTGGCGCTGGCGCTACCGGCTGAACTCGATCGAGGGCCGTCCGACCGACGACGAGGTGCGCATCAATCGCACCCTCACCCCGCAGCAATTGTCCGAGAAATACCGCTACGACCGCGACCATGCCCATGAAGGCCCGATGTTCGGTTATGTGAAGCGCGCCCATCCGCGCGCCGGTGACGACGCGATCAGGCAGGCCATCATCACCGCCGTCAAGTTCGAGAGCGCGACGGAAGCGCATTTCAAATGGGACGGCGATTTCTGGGCCTGCATCGTGCGCGCCGTGGCGCAGGCCGCCGCGGAGTATCCCGACTTTCTCGAGACCACCTATCGCGACGCCCGCAACAATCTTGCCTACTACATGAAGTGAGCGGACGCGCTTTCTAGAAGCACAGCGTGGTGACGAGCTTGCCCTGCTTGTCCTTGATCGCATAGGGGCAGCGCAGCCGCTCCAGCGCCTTCTTGGCGTCCTCGTCGCCGAGCGCGGCAGCGCGCTCGTAATAGGCCTTTGCGGCGTCCTTGTCCTTGGCACCGCCGCGGCCTTCCTGCGCGAAGGCGCCCATCCGCTCCAGCGCGCCGGGATGATTTTGCGCCGCCGCCTTCTCGAACAGCGCCCGCGCCGCGACGTCGTCCTGCGCCCCGCCCGTGCCTTCGGAGAGCATCAGCCCGAGCTGATACTGCGCCTCGGCGTTGGTCTCGGCAGACTTGGCCAGCAGCGCGCGGGCCTGCGCGGGATCGGCCGGCGCGGCACCGCCGGCGCCGCCGATCGCGGCAAGGTTGCTGACGCCGCGGGGATTGCCGGCCTGCGCCGCCTTCTCGAACAGTTTTCGCGCCTGCGCCTCATCCTTCGCAATGCCCGCGCCGGTCCCATAGGCAACGCCGAGCTCGACCATCGCCGCGCTCGATCCCTTGTCCGCAGCCTTGCGCCAGGCGGCGATCGCCTCGCCGGTCTGCCGGTTGGCCGCATAGGCGCGGCCGAGCGCGAACATCGCGCGGCGCGACGAGCTTGCTGCCTGCTTGCAGAACTTGATCGCGGTCGCGACGTCGGAGCTTGCGATCTCCGCCACGCCCTTCACGTCAGCCGGCTTGTCGGGATCGCTGGGATCGGCGGCGACCCGGTCGCACAGGACGAGGTCGGCCGATTGCGCATGCGCCGCGAGCGGCGCGGCCAGCGCGAGAAGAATGGTAAGAAGATAGGTCCGCATGGGCGCCACGTTGCGTCCCCTCCCCGGCAAATTCAAGGCTCGAGTCCCGACTGGCGCAGCACGGGGACGACCTCGGGCGAGGCCAGATAGCGCAGCAGCCGGTCGGCTGCTTCGGCCTGCTTCGCGTTGGCCATGCGGCCGGCGGAGAACACCGCCGGTGTCTGCAAATCATGCGGGACCGGACCGATCACCTCGATGCCGCCAACCTGCTTCAGCTCGCTGATCTGCTGCACGGCAAGATCAGCCTCGCCGCTGACGAGCCGCTCCGCCGTAAAGCCCTGCTCGACGATGGTCGCCCTGGCGTTGATCTCGGCCGCGATCCCCATCCGCACGATCAGCTGGGCGAAGTAGACACCGCTCGCGCCCAGCCGCGAATAAGCAACCGACCGCGCCGCCAGCAGCGTCGCGCGCAGCGCGGCTGCGCTGCCGATATCGGGATGCGGCTGCGCTGCCCGCACGGCCATGCCGACAAAGGAGCGCGCCAGATCGGCCGCGGTGTCCGCGATCACGCGCCCCTCGCCGATCATCTCGTCGAGCCCCTCGCGCGTGAGGATCACGAGATCGGCGGCCTCGCCCTCGCGCAGGCGCTTGAGCAGCGCCAGCGTCGGCGCGAAGTCGGCATCGACATGGATGCCGCTTGTCCCCTCGAAGGCGGAGGACAGGCTGCGCATCGCGCCCATCAGGCCGAGCGTCGAGAGCATGCGAATGGTGTTTGCCATGGGTATTCCCGGATAAGGCTCAGGCGCGGTGCATCAGCTTCAGCGCAGCGGTCAGGCGCAGGCTGCGCTTGCCGGCCAGCGCGGTCGCCTCCAGCACCGCCTGTTCACCATCATAGCTGCCGGAGAAGCCGATGCCGACCTCGTGGCCGCCGAAGATCGGATCGTCCTTGGCCGGCGTGTGCTCCTGGTTGAGGATCTGGCCCTTCCAGCGCCCGTTGGCGGCGGTGTAGCTGCCGAGATAGTAGAACGCGGCGTCACCGCCGAGGATGCGGCCCCGGTTGAGCAGCATCACGCCGGTGAGACCGCCGTCGACGCCGTCGAGCATGCGCAGGTGAACCGAGTAGAGACCATCGGCGATACCGCCCTCGCCCAGGCCGCCGGCGACCGGCACCCCGTCCTCGGTGATCGGCGTCATCACCGACTGGAAGGGCACGCCCGGCAGCTCCTTCAGCTCGCCCTTGAAGCGGTAGAGATCGCCGTCGGCAAAACCTTTCGCGATCAGGGTCGCGTCGTCGGTGCCGGCCATGGCGCGGTAGTTCGGATCGGGGTTGTGGCGGACAGTCTTGATGACGATGTCGATGCCGGCATTGGTCTTCTCGTAACTGCCGATATGGGCGAACGCCGAATTGCCGCCGAGCATCTTGCCATTGCCGGCATGCATCACGCTCCGGCCGACGGCGTCGCCGAGTTGAAACCGCACCTTGTAGAAGCCTTCAAACACCAGCCGTGTCCCCGGCCCTGCGCGCATCCTGCGGACACTCTATCCCGCTTTCGGCGGCGATGGACAGACTTCAAGCCGGCATGGCCGGCAGACCCACAACATCGGCTGTCGTCAGAATGCAAAAATCCGCCGGAGCCTTTTGAGCTCCGGCGGATTGAATGCCAACCCGGGCCAGCCCCCTAGCCCGGGCCGGGAGGATTTTAGGCCGCAGCCTTCTTGTCAGCCGGGACGGACGCAATCGTCTTCAGGATCTGCGAAGCGATCTGGTATGGGTCGCCTTGCGAGTTCGGACGACGGTCTTCCAGATAGCCCTTGTAGCCGTTGTTGACGAAGGAGTGCGGAACGCGGATCGACGCGCCGCGATCGGCAACGCCGTAGCTGAACTTGTTCCACGGCGCGGTCTCGTGCTTGCCGGTCAGACGCTTGTCATTGTCCGGGCCGTAGACGGCGATGTGGTCCATCAGGTTCTTGTCGAACGCGGCCATCAGCGCCTCGAAGTACTCCTTGCCGCCGACCGTACGCATGTACTCGGTGGAGAAGTTGGCGTGCATGCCCGAGCCGTTCCAGTCGGTGTCGCCGAGCGGCTTGCAGTGGAACTCGATGTCGATGCCGTACTTCTCGGTCAGGCGCAGCATCAGGTAGCGGGCCATCCACATTTCGTCGGCGGCCTTCTTGGAGCCCTTGCCGAAGATCTGGAATTCCCACTGGCCCTTCGCGACTTCCGCGTTGATGCCTTCATGGTTGATGCCGGCCGCGAGGCAGAGGTCGAGATGCTCTTCGACGATCTTGCGGGCGACGTCGCCGACGTTCGAGAAGCCGACGCCGGTGTAGTACGGACCCTGCGGGGCCGGATAGCCCGAAGCCGGGAAGCCGAGCGGACGGCCGTCCTTGTAGAAGAAATATTCCTGCTCGAAGCCGAACCAGGCGCCGGCATCGTCGAGGATGGTGGCGCGCTTGTTGGAGGCGTGCGGCGTCTTGCCGTCGGGCATCATGACTTCGCACATCACGAGCACGCCGTTGGTGCGGGCGCCGTCCGGGAACACCGCGACCGGCTTCAGCACGCAATCGGAGCTGTGGCCTTCGGCCTGCTGGGTGGAGGAGCCATCGAAGCCCCAGAGCGGAAGCTGCTCGAGCGTCGGGAACGACGCGAATTCCTTGATCTGGGTTTTGCCGCGCAAATTCGGTGTCGGCGTATATCCGTCGAGCCAGATGTACTCGAGCTTATACTTGGTCATTGAGCCTCTCTGTAGATGATGCGAAAGGTGGGGGCCGGCAAAGGCCCCCGCACGTTTGTACCCGGCCATCATCGGCCGGCCCTTTACAAGCATTTAACGTGCCAAAAGGCCGCAGCGCTCAGGGTTGTCGACCGCGGCCGGGGTCGGCCTGCCGGCAGCAAACCATCCACAGCGACGTGCGGCATAGAAGCGCACCTTCGCGTGAAGCTGCACTGCAAAAATCCCGCGGAAAACGCCTGATTCCGGAGCACCGGCCGCACTGCGGGAGGTTGCCGATGAAACGCGCATCAACGTCCGGCAATTTTCGCAAAGCCCCCGCCCCTGCCTAGCAACCTTTGGAATGGCCCAGGCGTTAGTCACCCACACTGTGCCTTGGGGGATGCAGACCGCCGCGTGCTCACAAATTAGGCGGCAGCTGATTTCCTTTTCAGCACTTTCCAATTCGGGGGGCGCGGCCGATATGGGGATTCCAGTAACCACAATCGAACGAGTCGGGCGCACCATGGAGGCCAAGGCGCTTCGACCTAGGAGCAAACCGCAATGATGAACAATGGTCTGAGTCAGGGATCTGCAAAGATCTACCAATTCCCCGCCGGGGGCCGCGCGGCTCTTGCCGGACGCCGCTATGGCGATACCCGCCTTCCCGCCGATCATGCGTCGCTTCCCGCGAACGTCTCGATCTGCAGCGACAGCTGGTACCACCAGGACGCGGTCGACGAAGCAAAGCCCAAATGGGAACGCTAATGCCAGTGTCTGGTTTGAGACCGCCGCGCTCTTTCAAGCGATCGACGGAAGTTTGAAAAAGGGTCGAAACAACGAGGTTTCGACCCTTTTTAATTTTAATTCTGGCTGGCTCCCGACTGGAGACTTGGCTTTTAGAGACTTGGCTTCTCGACAACCGCACAGGCCGTGACCGGCCGCTTCAGATGCTTGACCGTGGTCGCTCCGGTCTTGGCGATCCTCAGTGTGATCCCTGCCCCCGAGTAGCGCGCGCCCGACAGCGCCAGCCGTTTCTCCAGCGTGGCCGGTTCACCGTCGATCTGGAGGAAGGCCCGCGTGTCGTGGTCATAAAACCCGACGATGAACCGCGTACCATCAGTGCAGCGATAGGTCCGGAACGTCTGCGCCTCCGCCTGTCGTGCACCGACAATTCCGCCCACGAGCATGGCGATCGTCAAAACAATGGCCTTGTGCCGGCCCATGATTACCCCCTGAATGCACCCAAGGGCGCCAGCCGTGCGCCCAGTGGAACCATAACCCAAGCTGAGCCCATGCAAGACTCTTCCCTGAAGGACTCCCCAGCCCGCCACCTCGCCTTGCAAGGCGCCAGCAATTTTCGCGACCTCGGCGGCTACGCCACAACCGACGGCCGCACCACGCGCTGGCGTCACATCTTCCGCTCCAACCATCTCGGCCAGCTCACCGCTGAAGACATCGAGATCGTCCGCGCGCTGGGCGTGCGAAGCGCGTTCGACTTCCGCGGCGTCGAGGAGCGCGCGGCCGGTGTCTGCGTCGTGGACGAGATCACGGTGCATTCGCTGCCGATCGAGCCGACGGTCGTCGCCGCGCTGCGGGCTGAGCTTGCCGCAGGCAAATTGACCGCGCCTGTCGCGCTCGAGCTGATGCGCGAGTCCTATCGCAACTATGTCCGCCACAACACGCACAGCTTCCGCATGCTGTTCGGCCATCTGCTGGAAGACCGCGCGCCGCTCGTGATCCACTGTACCGCCGGCAAGGATCGCACCGGCTTTGCCAGTGCGCTGATCCTGCACGCGCTGGGCGTCGCCGATGAGGTCATTGCCGAGGACTATCTCCTCACCAACCGGCACTACAAGCGCGACCTGTCGAGCGCCTCTGATCTTCCCGCCGACGTGCTCGACGCGATCGGCTCCGTCCAGGCTTCATATCTCGCCGCGGCCTTCGAGGCTGTCAGCAGCGAGTATGGCGACCTCGAAACCTACTTGCGCGACGGGCTCAAGCTTGGCACGGCAGAGCGCACCGCACTGAAGGCGCGCTATCTGGAAGCCTAGGCCGCAGCGCCGGGAGAACGACAATGCAAGGCAAGGTTCTGATCGTCACCGGCGCACTCGGTGCGCTCGGCAAGGTGGTTGCGGAGGTCGCGCGGGCGCGCGGCGCAGGAATCGCCGGCATCGACCATGCGCCTTCGCAAGTCCCGGCAACGCCTGAGCGCATCGAGATCGGCGGCGTCGATTTGTCCGACGCAGCGCAGGCCAAGGCGGCGGTCGAGACGGCAGCGAAACATTTCGGCAGACTTGACGCACTGATCAACATCGCCGGCGGCTTTGCCTTCGAGACCGTCGGCGACGGCGACATCAAGACCTGGCAGCGCATGCATGCGCTCAACGTGCTGACCGCGCTCAACACCTCGCACGCGGCGCTCCCGCACCTCGCCGCCTCCAACGCCGGCCGCATCGTCAATATCGGCGCCATGGGCGCGCTTCAGGCGGGCTCAGGCATGGGGCCGTATGCGGCATCGAAGGCGGGTGTGCATCGCCTCACCGAAGCACTGGCGAACGAGTGGAAAGGCAAGGTCACCGTGAATGCGGTGCTGCCGTCGATCATCGACACCAAAGCCAACCGCGCCGACATGCCGAAGGCGGATTTTTCCAAATGGGTCACGCCACAGGAACTCGCTGAAGTCATTCTGTTCCTCGCAAGCGATGCCGCAAGCGGCGTCACCGGCGCACTGATCCCGGTCGGCGGGCGGGTGTAAGTCTCGGTCTAGCTCTGATCAGCCTGACGAGCGCGGCCCTGATTCAATCGGAGCCGGGAAGGCTCTAAACTGCCCGCAACTGATTCTCCGATCGGACCTCCCGTGGAAACCGCGCTCTACCTGCCCGTCAAACGCTTCCTCGAAGAGCTTGGCTTCACTGTGAAAGGCGAGATCGGCGGCTGCGACCTCGTCGGCCTGAGCGCCGGCGATCCGCCGGTCGTGGTGATCGGAGAGCTCAAGCTTGCCTTCAACCTCGAGCTGATCCTGCAGGCGGTCGATCGGGCATCGGCGGCCGACGAGGTCTGGATCGCGGCAAAGATGTCGATCCGCGGCAAGGGGCGCGAGAGCGACGCGCGCTACCGCAATCTCTGCCGCCGCCTCGGCTTCGGTATGCTCGGGGTCACCGACCGCGGCCAGGTCGAGGTGCTGGTGAAGCCGCCGACGGCAGCGCCGCGCCGCGAGCCGAAGGTGCGCTCGCGCCTGGTTGCCGAGCATCAGCGCCGCCAGGGCGATCCCGTGCTCGGTGGCAGCACGCGGGCGCCGATCATGACCGCCTACCGCCAGCAGGCGCTGGCCTGCGCCTCGCAGCTTGCCGAGGGCCCGCGGCGCGTCGGCGATCTGCGCGAACGCTGCCCCGACGCCGGCAAGATCTTGCTTAACAATGTGTATGGCTGGTTCGAGCGCACCGAGCGGGGAATCTACGGGCTGACGGAGGCCGGACACGCCGCGTTGAAGCGCTGGCCACAACAAAGGGTTGAGCGTGCCGGTGTCGCGTCACCGCCATGACGCCCGACCGGTGCATAGCTGAGATGCCACACCGATTCCATATTGCAATGCAACATCTGCGGCACTAGGTATCCGGCATCAAAACGAGGCCGTTATGAGCGCAGACTGGAATACGAAATATGGCACGCGGCGCGTGCGCCACGATCCGCCCACCCTGGACGAGGCGATCTTCGCCGCCGTCGGCATTACCGACGACCAGGAGCAGCAGGCCGAGATCGCTGCGGCGCTGATGGGCATGCCGCTCGACGTCGTCCAGGCCGAGGTGAAGAAGCAGGCCCGCACCAACAGCCGCATCACCGCCACGCGCGTGATCGCCGGCGAACAGGGTGCGCAGCGCTCGGTGGTGGTCGAACGCCGCGTCGTCCGCCGCTTCGGTAACGACAAGCGCACCGGCACCTGAGCCCTTATTCCACGACCCAGAATACAAAAGCGGACCGGTTTTGCCGGTCCGCTTTTTGATTCGAGACCGCCTCTTAGGTTCAGGCAGCGCGATTGGCGTACATGCTGGAGATGATCTTCCAGCAGGTCGAGTTGAAGCTGAGAATCGCGCGCCCGGCCTTGAAAGGCGCGGCGGCGAGATCGGCCAGTTCGTCCTCGGTCGTCTTGGTGAGATCGATTGTGCCGGTCGATTCGCCGTGACGGAATTGCAGATGCGCGCCGAACTTCCTGGCGAGCGCCCGCATCGCGTGATTCTCCGCGCCCGTGGTGATGCGCAGGCGCTTAAAACCCTTCCAGCGCGCTTCGGCGATCAGGCGGCTGAACAGGATGGTGCCGACGTTCTGGCGCCGTGCGGAAGCTTCCACGCTGAAGGCAACCTCGGGCAACGAATCGCCCTCCGGCGGATGCAGCTCGGCCGCACCGCAGACCACGCCATCGACGATGTAGGCGACGATCACGGTGCCGTCCTCGGCGCAGCGGGCGGCGTAACGCTCGATGAAACTGTCGTCGAGAAAGCCGTTGAAACGGTCGTGCCGGCTCTCGGCATCAAGTCTCAGCAGGTGATCGCGAAGAAGCGGCAATTCTTCCTGCTGGCTCAGGGTCCGCACATAGCCCGGAACGGACGTCGCGCGGACGGTGTCTTCAAGTACCACGTCAAAACTCCTCTTGGTGTCCCTCGAGGAGGCGTTCGAATCCCTAGGCCTCCTATATTGTGCGCCGCAACAAATTTTTCAAGACGGGAACCTGCCCAAGTTTCGGGCATCGGGAGCGACTAATTCGTTAATAAAATCAAGGCCCCGTAGTCTTACAGGACCAGCTGCGTCTGGGTCACGATGGCGACCAGTTTGCCGTCCTCGGTCTCCAGCCGGGTGGTCCAGACCTGGGTCCGGCGGCCTCGGTGCACCGGGATGGCGGTGGCGATGACTGTGGCCCCCTCTTTGGCGCCGCCGATGAAGTTGGTCTTGCTCTCCAGCGTGGTCGTGCCCTTGGCATCCTCCGGCAGGTTGATCACGGTCGCCGCCGCGCCGACGGAGTCGGCAAGCGCCATCACCGCGCCGCCATGGACGGTGTGGTGCAGCGTGCAGAGATCGGGGCGGACGACCATGCGCGCGACCACGCGGTCCTTCTCAGCCTCGACGAACTCGACGCCCTTGAGCTCGGCGAACGGCATCTTCATCGCTTTAAGTTTCTCGAGCGGCGTCATCAAAAGTCCTCCCAATTCCTTGTTGCCTCAGCGTGAATGGCTTCGCGCGGCAAAGCAATGACGTCCGAGGTCATGGCGGTGCTGACATCGCCGCATTGATTTGCGCATATGCTCCTCCCATGCGCCACTTCCCGCCCCGCCGCATCGTCTGCCTGACCGAAGAGACGGTCGAGACCCTCTATTTGCTCGGCGAGCACGACCGCATCGTCGGCGTCTCCGGGTACGCCGTTCGCCCGCCGCAGGTGCGGCGCGAGAAGCCGCGGGTGTCGGCCTTCGTCTCCGCGGATATCCCGAAGGTGCTGGCGCTGGAGCCGGACCTGGTGCTCGCGTTCTCCGATCTTCAGGCCGGCATTGTTGCCGATCTCGTCCGGGCCGGCGTCGATGTCCACGTCTTCAACCAGCGCGACGTTGCCGGCATCCTTGCGATGATCCGGACCTCGGGCGCGCTGGTGGGCGCGGCTGAGCGCGCGGAGGAACTCGCGCAAGGCCTTGAGCGGCGCCTCGCTGCGATCGCGGGAACGCCCCGCCCCTCGCCGCGTCCAAAAGTTTATTTCGAGGAATGGGACGATCCGCTGATCTCAGGAATCGGCTGGGTGTCCGAGTTGATCGAGATCGCCGGCGGCGAGGACGTGTTCCCGGATCTGCGGCATCGGCAGGCGGCGAAGGATCGCATCATCTCGGCGGAAGCGGTGCGCGCGGCGGCGCCCGATGTGATCCTCGCGTCATGGTGCGGCAAGAAGGTCGTCCCTGCCCGCATCCGCGCGCGCGATGGCTGGAGCCACATTCCGGCGGTGCGGGATGATCGCATCGTCGAGATCAAGTCGCCGATCATTTTGCAGCCGGGACCGGCGGCGCTGACGGACGGGCTGGATGCGATCGTGGCGGCGCTGTGGGGGTGAGCGCGCCAACTTGACGCGACCTCTCTAGCCCCGTCATCCCCGCGCAACCGCGAAGCGGTTGTCGCTGGAGGTGCGAGGCATAGGGCGCAACTCGTCCCATGGGGAGCCTCGAAGGATGAACGGCCCCGATATAGCCGGGCCGTCGCCCTTCGAGGGCCGCTAGCGCGGCCGCCTCAGGGTGACGGTGATAGAATTTCACGTCACCGCATTGACGACCTGATACTCCGGCTGGCGCCACACCTCGCCTGTGATCACCTCCTCGATGATCTCCGCCGCACGGACGATCTCATCCTCCCCGATATAGAGCGGCGTGATGCCGAAGCGCATGATGTCAGGCGCGCGGAAATCGCCGATGACGCCACGGGCGATCAGGGCCTGCATGGCGGCGTAACCGCCGTCGAAGGCGAACGAGACTTGCGAGCCGCGGTGCGCGTGCGCGCGCGGCGTCACCAGCTTCAGGGACGGACAACGGCGTTCGACTTCGGCAATCAGCAGGTCGCCGAGCGCCAGCGAGCGCGCGCGCACCTCGGCGATATCGACCCGGTCCCAGATGTCGAGCGAGGCCTCCAGCGCCGCCATTGCGAGCACCGGAGGCGTGCCGACGCGCATGCGCTCGACGCCACCGGCGGCGGCATAGCCAAGCTCGAACGCGAACGGCTTTTCATGCCCCATCCATCCCGACAGCGCAGCACGCGCCGTGTCGGCGTGGCGCGGCGCGACGTAGAGAAAGGCCGGCGCGCCCGGGCCCGCGTTGATGTATTTGTAGGTGCAGCCCGCGGCGAAATCGGCTGCGCAGCCGGACAGATCGACCGGCAGCGCACCGGCGGAATGGGCGAGATCCCAGACCGTGACGATGCCGAGCGCGTGTGCTTTCGCGGTCAGCTTTGCC
Organism: Bradyrhizobium sp. 18BD; assembly: GCF_054185225.1. Taxonomy (NCBI): domain Bacteria; kingdom Pseudomonadati; phylum Pseudomonadota; class Alphaproteobacteria; order Hyphomicrobiales; family Nitrobacteraceae; genus Bradyrhizobium; species Bradyrhizobium sp. 18BD. The sequence continues at coordinate 90,113 of NZ_JAVAYL010000003.1, forward strand.
ATGTCGTGGCGGCGGCCGGTGCGATAGTCGACCTCGGTGATGTACAGCACCGCGATCTCCTCCGACAACGCTGCCTCGATCTCCTCCGGCGCCACCAGGCGCAATTGATGACCGCGCCCGAGCGTCGCGATCAGGCCCTCGGCCATGTAGAGGTCGGTCGGGAAATTGCCGGTGTCCGACAGCACCACCTTGCGCGATGCATTCATGTCGAGCGCGGCTGCGAGGGCCTGATAGACCTTCAGCGACAGCGTGTCGCCGACCATGACGGAGCCGGTTTCCGCGCCGATCAGACGCGCAATGCGGTCGCCAACGTGGCGCGGCTGCGCGTACCAGCCCGCCGTGTTCCAGGCGCGGATCAGTTCGTTGCCCCACTCGGTCGTGATGACGCGGTTGACGCGCTCGGCAACGCCCAACGGCAATGCGCCGAGCGAATTGCCGTCGAGATAGATCACGCCGTCAGGCAGATGAAACAGCGCTTTGGTGTCGTGATAGACGCGATATCTGGTCATTGGCATGTCTACAGAATGGTGCGGACGCGCCAGAGTTCGGGAAACAGCTCGACCTCCAGCATGCGCTTGAGATAGCTGACGCCACCGGTGCCGCCGGTGCCGCGCTTGAAGCCGATGACGCGCTCGACCGTCGTGACATGGTTGAAGCGCCAGCGGCGAAAATAGTCCTCGAAATCAACCAGCTTTTCGGCGAGCTCGTACAGCATCCAGTGCGTCTCCGGCGCCTCGTAGACGATCCGCCAGGCCTGCAGCACGCCCTCGCTGAAACTGTGGGTCTCGCGAACATCGCGCGCCAGCACAGCGGCGGGCATCTTGAGCCCGTTGCGGTCGGCAAGCCTGAGCACCTCGTCATAGAGGCTGGGCGTTGCGAGCTCGGCTTCGAGCAGCTTTATCGTTTCCACATCGTGGGCGTGCGGCTTCAGCATGGCGTGGTTGCGGTTGCCGAGCAGGAATTCGATCAGCCGGTACTGGCGCGACTGGAAACCGGAGGACTGGCCGAGCTGCGAGCGGAAGCGGGTATATTCGCTCGGCGTCATGGTGCGCAGCACGTCCCAGGCACCGTTGAGCTGCTCGAAGATGCGCGACATCCGCGCCAGCATCTTCATCGCGGGCTGCACCTCGTCCCTGGCGATGGCCCGGCGCGCGGCGCTGAGCTCGTGGATGGCAAGTCGCATCCACAGCTCGGTGGTCTGATGCTGGATGATGAACAGCATCTCGTCATGCGCTTCCGACAGCGGATGCTGCGCGCCGAGGATGGCGTCCAGCGCCAGATATTCGCCATAGGACATGCGCCGCGAGAAGTCGGTCTGGGCGCCTTCGTTTGCGGGATCGTAGTCGCTGGACGTCATGGCATGCCCTTTCGATCGGTCATCCCCAGCCCTTGTCAGTCGAGGCCGATCAGGCGCGCGGTGATCTGCGACGACGGATCCTTGAGGCCGTCGATGACGGTGAAATGATTCAGCGCAGGTTCGACCACGAGGCGCGTCGGCACGTCGAAACCGGTCCAGACGTTGGCCAGCAGGTCGGCCTGGCGGATAAATTCGGGCCGCTCGCCAGCACCGACCCAAGCCGTCACAGGCGAATGCCCGCGCGGCAAATGCAGCGCCGCGCTTTCGAGCGTCGCCTCCTCCATGCTCATGCGCAGCGTCTCGTTCATCTTGGTCTTGAGCAGCGGACGCAGATCATGCAGGCCGCTGATCGAGAGCGTGCCGGCGATGCGGCTGAAGACGGCGGGCTCCAGCCGGCTGTCGTCGCACAGCATGCGCGTGACGAGATGGCCGCCGGCTGAATGCCCGGCGAGCCGGATCGGCCCGGCGACGAGCGAGGCCGCTTTCGCAATGGCGGCGGTGATCTCGGCCGTGATGTCGGAGATGCGCGCGGCCGGCGTCAGCGTGTAGCTCGGCAGTGCCACGGTCCAGCCATGGTGCCGCGCACCTTCGGCCAGATCGGTCCAGGTCGATTTGTCGAAGCGCATCCAGTAGCCGCCATGCACGAACACGACGAGGCCCTTGCTGTCGCCGTCGGGCAGGATCAGGTCAAGAAGCTGGCGCTCACCGGAGCCGTAGGCGATGTCGGGACGATAATTCGTCAACCCGGCGCGGTAGGCGGCCGCCCGCTCCGCCCATTGCGCCGGCATCTTGTCCGAGCCCGGGATATGGGCCGAGTTGGCGTAAGCATCATCCCAATCGCGCATCGTTACTCCCTCGGACTCGTCCAGCGGACTGGCCGCCAGTCTGCCACCAGCAAGGGCAGCATCCTAGTCTTTATTTTAAGCTTAAAGGATTTGAGCGCGCCCGTGTTTCGGGCAGCGGAGCTGCAAGATATTTCCTGTCGGGTGGGGATCTGGCAGCCCGCTCCGTCATTGCGAGCCAACGGGTCCGCGCAAAGCGCGGCCCGATGACAGGCTCCGCGAAGCAATCCAGAATCCTTTCCGCGGGGGCAGCCTGGATTGCTTCGTCGCTTCGCTCCTCGCAATGACCGCGGGTGTCGTAAGGTGGGCAAAGCGGCTTGTTCGCCTTAGCTCGCAGAGCGAAGGCGGAAGCGTGTCCACGATCTTCGTCATGTCGGGAAAAACCCGTGGGCACGGCGCTTGCGCGCCTTTGCCCGCCCTACGAGATCTCGCTCGCTACGCCTTCTCCACCCCGCACCATTCCGCGATGAACAGCGCCGTCGCCTTGGTCGTCTTCTTCAGCGACTCCAGGTCGACGAATTCGTTGAAGCCGTGCATCTCGCCGCCGCTGGCGCCGAAGCAGAGGCCGGGGATGCCGTAATTGAGGCCGTAGAAGCGGGTGTCGGTAAGCGCGGTGAAGACGAGGTCCTCGACCGCGCCGCCATAGACCTTGTTGAACGCCTTGCCGAACGCGGCTTCCGGCGCCGCGGCGTCGGTCAGCTCATAACCCTCCGAGAGGAAGCCGGACCATTCGACCTGCGGCGGATTGTTGGCGAGGAAGCGGTGGCTGCGCGAGGCGGCGGCAACGCAGGCCAAAATCTCCTTCTGGTGATCGGCGACCGACCAGCCCGGCAGGATGGCAATGCGGCAATCGACATCGCACCAGGCCGGCACGCTGGAGGCCCAGTCGCCGCCCTTGATGATGCCGGGGTTGAAGTTGATGGGATGGTTCAGCGTCTTGAAATGGCGGTCGGCCTTGGCGCGCTCGTTCCACTCGATCTCGAGCTTCTGCAGCGCGTGGACGAGATGATAGGCCGCCATGATTGCGTTGGAGCCGGAGCCGGCAAAGGCGACGTGGGTCGGATGCCCCTTCACGCGCAGGCGGAACCAGATCACGCCGACCTGCGAGCGCACCATCTTGCCGGCGGTCGGCTCCGGAATGAAGCAGGCATCGGCGCGATAGCCGCGCTGCAGCGTCGAGAGCGCGCCGACGCCGGTGCTCTCCTCCTCGATCACCGACTGGAAGTGGATCCGCGCCGTCGGCTTGAAGCCCGCGGCCCTGACCGCATCGAGCGCATAGAGCGCGCCGATGGTGCCCGACTTCATGTCGCAGGCGCCGCGGCCGAACATCTTGCCGTCCTTGATGACAGGCGAGAACGGCGGCGTGTCCCACAATTCCAGCGGTCCTGCCGGCACCACGTCGCAGTGCCCCTGGAGGATCAGCGATTTGCCGGCCTCGGTCGCGGGACGATAGGTGCCGACCACGGTGCGTGCCTTGGAGAAGTCGTGCTCGATCGGACCGAAGCCGCGGAGGTCCTTGAGATCGTCGCCATTGATATGCCAGTCGTCGACCTCATACCCCCGCGCGCGCAGGAGATCGCCGATCATGTCCTGACACGGTCCCTCCGCCCCGCGGGTCGAGGGGATCGCGACGAAGTCTCTTGTGGTCGCAAGCTGGGCTTCGAAGCCGGCGTCGACGGCGTCAAGAATCCTCTGCTGCGTTTCGGCATTCATCAGGCAAACTCCGGGCATCCAGTTGGTCAAGGGTGCGCGCAAGCTAGCCGATTTCAGCCGTTCGGGTACTCCACAAAATAAGCATCCCGCAATGCATCTTCGAGCAGTCGGCCCTCCGAATAGCCATTCAGCGTCGCAGGACGCGTGACGCCGTCGAGCAGGCGCGGACACGGCTCGGGCGCGCCCAGCACCGTGCGCACCGGGATGCGCTCGGCATAGATCGGCAATTCGTAGTCCTCGTCGTCATCCGCGACACCCTTGGCGCGGACTTTGGCCGAGGCCTCCTCGATCTCCATCGCGATGAAGGAGGTCGCCTTGATCTCCTGGGTGTTGCTCGCCCGCAGACCCGCGGTGCGGTCCGGGAAGAAACGGTCGACCATGGCGATCACCGCCCGCGCCTTCTCTTCAGGGTCGGTGACGAGATAGGCGGTGCCGAACGCCATAACGGCGCGATAGTCGGCCGAGTGGTTGAAGCCGCAGCGCGCCAGCACGAGGCTGTCGAGATGGGCGACCGTCAGACACACGCGTTCGCCCTTGGTCTGGTTGCGCAGCATGCGGCTTGCGCTCGAGCCGTGCCAGTAAAGCTTCTTGCCCTCGCGCCAGAAGAAGGTCGGCGTGCAATAGGGCTGGCCGTCGATGACATAGGAGACGTGGCACAGCATCGAGGAATCCAGGATGCGATGAACCGTCTCGTGATCGTAGAAGCCGCGGTCGTGACGGCGCTTGACCTGGTTGCGCGCTGACGTCGGATAGGAATTTTGGCTCTCGGTCTGGCTCACGGCCGCTCCTGTCGGGATTGGAACAATTCCAGGAGAGTTGTAGCGGCCGATTTGGTCTGCGATAGTGCCAATTCCATGCAAAAAATTCCGACCAATTCTCCCGCCAAGACCTCTTCTACGGCAAAGGCCGAGCTGCCGCTCGACCTCACCGGGGCGCACATCACGGCCGGCGCGTCCGCCGCGCACCGGCTGTACCAGGCGCTGTGCGAGATGATCGTCTCCGGCCTCGTCAAGCCCGGCGAGCCGCTGCCGCCGTCGCGGACGCTGGCGAAGCAGACGGGCTTCCGGCGCAACGCCGTCGTCACGGCGTATGAGCGGCTGATCGCCGATGGTTTTGCCGACGCAACCGTCGGCTCAGGCACGTTCGTCGCCGCACGCATTCCGGCACGCACGAACGGACCGAAGAAGCCGAAAATCGTGGTCGAAGCTCCGCGGCAAGGCGCGTTCGCGCTCGGCTGCACCCATATCGACGAGCGTGCGGTACAGCGCTTTCGCGCCTTCGTCGGCCGGCGGATGCGCGCGTTCGGGTCCGAGCATCTGCATTATGGCGATCCTCGCGGCAGCCGCGAGCTGCGCGCCGCGATCGCCGATCACCTGCTGTCGGCGCGCGGCCTGCGCTGCGATCCCGACCAGATCATGCTGACCTCGGGCACGCTGCACGCGCTGCGCATCGTGCTGAGCGCGATCCTCAAGCCCAATGATCAGGTCTGGTGCGAAGATCCTGGTTACCCCGCAGCGCGAAAAACCATCGCACATTGCGGCTATCGCGCCGTGCCCGTTCCCGTCGACGAGCACGGCATGCGTGTCGCCAAGGGACGCACAGCAGGTCCCAACGCACGCGCGGCCTATGTGACGCCATCGCACCAGTTTCCGCTGGGCGTGCAGATGTCGATGCCACGGCGGCTGGAGCTGTTGGACTGGGCCAGGCAAGCCGGCGCCTTCGTGCTGGAGGACGATTACGACAGCGAGTTCCGCTATGATGGGGCGCCGCTGATGTCGCTCGCCGGCATCGATCATCTGCAGCGCGTGATCTACATGGGCACGTTCGCCAAGACGCTGTTTCCGGGCCTGCGCATCGGCTATTGCGCCCTGCCCGAGCGCCTGATCTCCGATGTGACTGCCGCCCGCGCCGCGCTCGACCGTTTTCCCGGCACGCTGATGGAAGGCGCGGTGGCCGACATGCTCAATTCCGGCGCGTTCGCTGCGAACCTCAAGCGCGTGCGAAAGCTCTATCGCGAGGCCCGCGATGCGCTGGCCGAAACGCTGGAGGCGGCCTCCGACGGCGCGCTGTCCGTGCCGGTGCCCTCGCAGGGGCTACACCTTGTCGCCCGGTTCGATCCGTCGGTCGACCTGGCGGTCGCAGCGGACGCGAAGCAAGCCGCCGGCGCGGAAGGCTGGCTGCTCGCTGACACCTATTCACGCGCACGCCCCCTGCCCGGCTTCGTGCTGGGATTTTCGGGACACGCGGTTCCCAAGCTCGTGGCATCGGCGGAACGGCTCGCGCAGGAAGCGCGTGGCGCCTTGCGCGCGAGGAGCAAACCAGCCCGGCGCGCCTGACGAAGGCTCACTATCAGAATCGGTGGACGGACCCTACATTGCGGCATCGATGCCGGGACCTCTGACCATGCCTCTCTGCCGTGCAATCCGCCTCGCGCTCCTGATCTCCGCTGCGCTCGCGACGACGGCACACGCCGCCACCGTCGGACGCGAACAGGACATCACCGATCTCAAGCTGGGCCAGCGCGTGCAGGTGGATGACGGAACCTGCCCCGCCGGACAGGTCAAGGAGGTGCGCGGCGCGAAGATGACCGACAAGGGTGTGGCGAGGACCAGCGCCTGCGTGCCGCGCTACGGTCCGAAGACGAAGTGAGAGCTTAGGACTTCGCCGGGTCGAACATGCACTGCAGGGTCGGCTTGGCGATCTTGGTGAAGGTCGGGCCGATCTCGCTCTGCTTGGACGTCGGCACCCAATCGGTCTCGATGGTAGGCACGCCGGTCTCGCTGATGCCGCGCAGCAGCGCCTCGCGCAGATCGCGATCCTCGACCACGGCGGCGGCGTGGTCATGCAGGCAGCCGCAAACCGCTTCGGGATGCTCCCAGCGTCCGAGCATCCGCGGTGCACATTGACGCACGAACTCGCTACGGGGATCCGGCAGCCGTGAGGGCGTGCGCACCTGTGCCTGGGCGGCACTGATCGCCAGAAGCGATACGAACGCGGCAACGCCGAAACGAACAATCATGATGGCCTTTATCGGCTGTTTTTGTTGTTGGCAATCAGAAGCGGGTAGCGACGACGATCGGCTGCTGTGGCGCCGGAGTGGCGACCGGCGAGCCACTGTACTGGAAGGTTCCGATCCCGGGAAGATTGCCGTCGGGCGTGCCCGCGAACGAGGAACCGGCAAGCACGAAACCGAAGGCAAGGATGAAGCTGAGCGTGCGCATGATCTTGTGTCCCAATCGGTAGTCGGCGGTTCCGCCGTCGTCGTTGTGAGCCTGATAACCATGCGTCGTTTCGCGCGTGATGCGCCAAAAGCGGAAAATGGTTTCGTCTTTGTGAGAATTGTTTCGTCGCGCTGGAGGCGACGAAACATTCAGCGAAAAATCCCAATCTTTTCAGATGGGTCACACAGCGTCTCAAAGCGGCGTTGCAAGCTCACGTCGCGCTTGAAGGCAGGCCGGGCACAGCGCGCCGTCATGTTCGCGCCTTATGCGCTTCACATGCATTTTACGCTTTTCTGCTTAAGAGAAGCCCGAACGAAGGCTGGGTCCGATCGAACCGGGGGCGCTTCGACTGCGACCCAAGCCATCGAAACCGAGAAGCCCGGAACCACCGGGCGCGTTCAGTCGAGGGATGGCCATCATGACGGCGCAAGATCGCGCAACAGCGCGCGACGCGGACACGGGCCGCGCCGACCAACATACCAATCGCATTCGCGTCGCGTCAGTCGGCGCAATGTCGCTGCAGTCGGGCCGCGGCTACGAGGCCGCGCCGCAAGCATGCGTGCGGCTGACCGGCTCGCATCTCGTCAAACCACAGACCAGCCGCACGCTCGTCACTGAGTGAACGCAAACGCGTCACTGCGTGAACGCAAGTGCGCCACTGTGAACACAAGCGTCACTGTGAACGCGCGTGCATCACTGTGTGAAGAATTCGCCGCACTTCTGCACGTTGGCGTCCGCCGGTCCCCACGGCATGATCGGCACGGTTGAGGTCGAGTTCTTCGGCGAGCCCTCGATCAGCTTGTCCGAGTAGACCATGTAGACCAGCACGTTGCGCTTGGCGTCGCAGCCGCGCACGATCTGCATCTTCTTGAAGAACAGTGAGCGGCGCTGACGGAACATGTCGTCGCCCTGCTCCATCTTGCCCTTGAACTTGATCGGGCCGACCTGGCGACAGGCCAGCGAGATGTCCGAGACCTCCTCGGCAAGGCCGAGCCAGCCCTTGAAGCCGCCCTTCTCAGGCACCGTGAAATGACAGGCGACGCCCTCGACTTCGGGGTCGTCGAGGCCATAGGTCGCGAGCTTGTCGTTCGGGCTCATCCATTTGAACACAGTGGAGCGGCGGAAGATCAGATCGGGCTCATCGGCGGCGGATGCGGAAGCGAGCGGCAGGGCCAAAGCCACGAGGAATAAAGCAAGGCCTTTCAAGCGGATGCCGGAAAGACCGGGGAAACGAGATGACATGAAGTTCTCCGGTAACAAGTCCCGGCAATGTAGGCATGCGCTGGCGTCTCAGGAAGAGACAGGCGGTCGAGCGCGGCCGCCGTTTACCGCTCCGTGAGGCTTTTTTGCTACGTCCTGAACAAAAGTAGCTGATGCCAGAACTGCTTTGCTGGTGAACGCGTATCCCCTCTGCGAGACTAACGTTTGATTGGGATTATGGATTCGAGGATGAACAGCGTGAACGGGTCTGGTTTTTCTGCCAAGCCGACGCGGCTATGGCAGGTCGCCATTTTGACGGCGGCGGGTGCGATCGGCACGGCAAGTCAGGCGGACGCTGCATTTTACTATTGGACGGATTATTCGGACGGCTCCTATGGCCGGCAGGAACGGCATCCCGAGATGCCGCGACAGAAGCCGCAAAAGCACGGCGCCTCCAGCAAGAAAAAGGAAACCGTCGTCGAGAAGGAAGCCGGCACCAAGCCGCAAGGCCCGCTCGTCATCGTCGTCTCGATCGACCGGCAGAAGGTCACGATCTACGACACCAACGGCGTGTTCGCGGAATCTCCGGTGTCGACCGGCATGAAGGGCCATTCGACGCCGATGGGTGTGTTCAGCGTCATCCAGAAGCACAAATTCCACCACTCCAACATCTATAGCGGCGCGCCGATGCCGTACATGCAGCGGATCACCTGGTCCGGCGTCGCAATGCATGCCGGCGTGCTGCCGGGCTATCCGGCTTCGCACGGCTGCATCCGCATGCCGATGGCATTCGCAGTGAAGATGTGGAACTGGACCAAGATGGGCGCGCGCGTCATCGTCACGCCCGGCGAGATGACGCCGCATAGCTTCCAGCACCAGATGCTCGTTTCGGTGCGCGTGCCGCCGCAGCCCGCGGCGAGCCTCGAGTCGCCGACTAATGTCGGCGACAAGGCCGACAAGGGCGCGGCACCGGCCAAGGTCACTGAGGCCAAGCCGCAGGAGACCAGGACTGCGAGCGCCGACAGCGTGCTCGAGCTGCGCTCGTCGGTTGGCCACACCGTCATGTCGGACATGACCACGGGCAATGCACCCGCCCATGAGGATTCGGCCAAGCCGGCCGACAAGTCCGAGACGAAGACCGCCGAGGCGTCAGATACATCCAAGCCGCAGTCGGACGACGTTGCAAAACCGGCGAGCACTGACGCGAAGCCGGCTGACGCCGCTGACGCGCCGAAGGCAGCCGCGACCACCGGCGACAAGCCCGCGGACCAGGCCCAGGCTGCGAAGACCGCGCCTGAACCCGCCAAAGCGGAGCCCACCAAGACCGAGTCAGCCGACACTGCGAAGAAGCCCGACGCGGCCGTGACAGCCACGGCGCCCGCAGCCGATGCCAAGAAGGACGAGACCCGCGTCGCCGATCCCGCGCCGGCGGCAAAGCCGGAAGCGCCGAAGCGGGCCGGCCAGATCGCGGTCTTCATCAGCCGTAAGGATTCAAAGATCTACGTGCGGCAGAACTTTGCGCCGCTGTTCGAGGCGCCGGTGACGATCGCCACGAGCGACCGGCCGCTCGGCACGCATGTCTTCACCGCCGAGATCGACAAGACCGATGCCAATGCGCTGCGTTGGTCGGTGGTGTCGCTGCCCGTCACCGCTCGCGCCGCTGCGCGCGAAGATGACAGCCGCATGACACGCCGCAAGGGTGGCGCCGCCGTGATCCCCGTCGCCGTAAAGCCGGTGGTGACGCCGGACAGCCCGGCCGAAGCGCTCGACCGTATCTCCGTCCCTGCAGACACCATGGCGAAGATCAACGAGATGCTGACGTCAGGCGGCTCGATCATCGTCTCCGACCAGGGCATCAACCAGGGCGAGACCGGCGAAGGCACTGACTTCATCGTCCGCCTGTACTAGGCCGGAGCGTTCCCGATAACGCGGTGTTGAGCGCCCGACTCGCGCTGTCGGCGTTAAGCTGCGCCCGGATCATTTCGGGGGGACGCCGTCATGATGAACCGCAGGACTATGCTCGTTGCGACGCTTGCCGGCGCAATTGTGCCGGCGAGGCGCGCGTTCGCCGATGGCGGCATGAGCCGGATTCCGGCCTACGCCTTTTCCTTCCCCGCATTATCAGGTGACGACATCCGCCTTGCCGCGTTCACGGGCAAGCCGCTGCTGGTGGTCAACACCGCCTCGCTTTGCGGTTACACGCCGCAATATGCCGGCCTGCAGGAAATCTGGACCGAGTTTCGCGCGCGTGGCCTCACCGTGATCGGCGTGCCCTCCAACGATTTCGGCGGTCAGGAGCCCGGCGGCGCCAGCGAGATCACGGAGACCGCACACCACCAATATGGGGTTACCTTCCCGATCGCGGCAAAGGCCGTCGTGGTCGGTGCCAAGGCACACCCGTTCTACAAATGGGCGGCCGACGCGCGCCACAAGGAAGTTCCGCGCTGGAACTTCCACAAATACCTGATCGGCCGCGACGGCTACATTGCCGAAGTCTTTCCGTCGGCGGTCGAGCCGGCCGATACGCGGGTCAAGACGGCCATCGCCAGAACGCTGGCCGATAGCTGAGGCGCCGCGCACCCATCCGGTTGGGCACAATTGTGGCGGGGTGCCAAACAGCCGTTGCAATGACGAGGGCCCACCATCTAGGCTAGGATCATCAGGGGCAGGAAGGTTTTGCCGGAGCGAAAAGCCACGGTGGAACAACGGGATCAATCTCGAGGACAACACCATGCGTGTGGCGGCAGGACTGATTTTGGCAAGCGCAATGTCTGTTGCGATGGCAGGTGCGGCATGGTCGCAGACCCCGGCCGCGAAGCCCGCTGCCGCGACCCAGGCTGCACCGGCGGCAGCACCCGCTGCAGCGGCGGCTCCCGCACCGGCGGCCGCAGCGCCGGCGCCGGCCGGCTTCGTCAATCCGCCACCGCCGCAGCAGGCGCCGCAGCCTGCGCGCGCGGCCTGCAACACGCCCGGCGCGCTCGGCGTCGCCCGCACCGTCGAGATCGACACGACAGGCGGTCCTGGCTTCGGCTTCGAGCATTTCAAGGAGCTCGACTTCCTGCGCGACAAGGAGGTCGTGCTGACTTTCGACGACGGCCCCTGGCCGAAGAACACGCCTGCGGTGCTGAAGGCGCTCGCCGACGAATGCACCACCGGCATCTTCTTCTCGATCGGCAAGCACGCGACCTATGAGCCGGAGATCCTCAAGCAGGTCTACGCGGCCGGCCACACGGTGGGCACCCACACCTGGTCGCACGCCAATCTCAACAACAAGAAGCTGAGCGAAGCGCAGCGCAAGGAAGAGATCGAGAAGGGCCTGTCCGCGGTGAAGTGGGCGCTCGGCGGCATCTCGCCCTCGCCGTTCTTCCGCTTCCCCGCGCTGCAGCACCCGCCGGAGATGGTCACCTATCTCGGCAACCGCAACACGGCGATCTTCTCCTGCGACATCGACTCCTTCGACTTCAAGGCCTCCAAGCCCGAGAAGGTGATCGAGACCGTGATGAAGAAGCTCGACGGCAAGGGCAAGGGCATCATCCTGATGCACGACTTCCAGAAGCACACCGCCGAAGCGCTGCCCGAGCTGCTCAAGCGCCTGAAGGCCGGCGGCTACAAGGTGGTGGCGATGCGCGCCAAATTCCCGGCCTCGTCGCTGCCGGAGTACGACCAGGAGCTGCTCAAGGACGTCAAGCTGCCGACGGTGAGCACCCGGCCGGTCAATTCCGTGGTGACGACTGTTTCCGAATAGCCTGAACTTGTCGTTCCGTTTCGAAGGCTACGTCATCGTCTCCGCGGACGGCATGCTTGCCGATCCGTCGCACATCATGCCTGCCACGCTGGTGTTCGAAGGCGACAAGCGCTTTTTCGAGCAGGCGCTCGATCGCGCCGCGATCGTCGTGCACGGCCGCCGCTCGCATGAAGGTCAGCCGAATTCGCCGAAGCGCAAGCGGTTGATCCTGACCCGCAAGATCAAGGCGCTCACCGTCGATCCGGAGATGCCGAACGCGACGCTGTGGAATCCCGAGCACGCCAGCTTCGAGGAGGCCTGCGCCTTCGCCGATGTCTCGTCCGGCACGGTTGCGATCATCGGCGGCCCCGCCGTGTTCGACATGTTCATGGACCGCTACGACACGTTCTGGCTGTCGGAAGCCCCGCATGTGCGGCTGCCCGGCGGCGAAGGCTGTTTCGTCGGCGTGCCCGCGCGGACGCCGCATGAGGTGCTGGCGTCACACGGGATGAAGCCGGGCGCCCCGTATCTGCTCGATGCGGCACATGAGGTCACCGTGACCCCGTGGCGGCCGGTCAGAGGCGCCAACTAAAACTCGAAAAACAACCCCATGCACAGTACCGGTGTTTTGACACCTGCGTGCAACGCATTCGTCCACCACGCATAATGATCACTGGACGCTGGGTCGGGCTAAACTCGATTTCTGCAGTTCAGCGCGCACGCTCTGAAGGACGCTGCCCCAATCGCCGGGCCGCGGTTGCCGGAATTGCCGCAGCGTCGGATACCACGGGCTGTCGTCGCGGTTCAGCAACCACCGCCAGCACCGATCGAAGCGATTGAGCAGCCAGACCGGGCCGCCAAGCGCGCCCGCAAGATGCACCACGGCGGTATCGACACCAATGACCAGATCCAGCGCCTCGATCAGCGCTGCGGTCTCGCCGAAGTCGTGGAGATCGTCCGTCCAGTCGTGCCAGGACAGCCCGGGCGGCGGCGACTGGCTGGTGCCCGGTCCCTTCTGCAACGAGACGAAACTCACGCCCGGCAGGTCCGTCAGCTCTGAAAATCGTTCGAGCGGAAGAGAGCGGCGATTGTCGCCGCTCATCGCCTGATTGCCTGCCCAGACGAGGCCCACCCGCAGGCCTTCGAGCTGCCCGACCCGCTCGCGCCAGGCCGCCACGCGCTGCGGATCGGCCCGGAGATAGGGCGCCTCTCGCGGGATGGTTTCGAGCGTGGTGCCAAGGGCCCGCGGCAGGCTCAGCAGCGGACAATGCAGATCGAACGGCGGCAGCGGATCGCCGCGGACGACGATGCTCTCGATCCCCGGCAGTCCAGCCAGCAGCGGCAGCAGCGGCCGCTGAACCTCGAGAACGACCCGCCGCCCCGCCGCAATGGCCGGCACGAAGCGAACGAACTGGAGCGTGTCGCCGAGGCCCTGCTCCGCATGCAGCAGCAGGACCCGATCACCGAGCTCTTCTCCATTCCAGAGCGGCTGGCTGAAGCCGCGCAGCTGCAGCGTTTTCTTCGCCTGCTTCCAGCGCCACTCATATTCCCGCCAGCCTTCGTCGAACTGGCCGGCCAGCAACAGTGAGGCCGCCAGGTTGAAATGCGCGTCGGCATAATCCGGCCTTTGCGACACCGCCGTTCGCAAGCTCTGAATGGACTCATCAGGCCGCCCAAGATCGAACAGCAAGGTGCCGAGATTGTTGAGCGCCTCGGGCAAGACCGGATCGTGAGCGAGAACGGCCCGATAGCACGGCTCTGCGTCGTGGAAACGACCGGCCTCGCGAAGGGCATTACCGAGCGTCAGTTGTGCGGGAAAATAGTCCGGCTCCAGACGCAAAGCTTCCCTGCAATAGGCTTCCGCCTCTTCCAGCCGCCCCTGGAGTCGCAGCAAGTCACCGAGATTGCTCAAGGCCCCGGGGGAATCTGACTTGAGCCTGCAGGCTTCGCGAAGATGGACCTCCGCCTCGTCGAGACGACCCAGCTTGATGAGAAGACCACCGAGATTGGTATGGGCCTCGGCAAATGCCGGGTTGAGGCGCAGGGCCTCACGATAGCAACGCTCGCACTCCTCGAAAGCGGATAGATCGAACAGCACGACTCCAAGGTTGCAATGCGCCGCCACGAAATCCGGCCGCTGCCGCAGCACGTGCCGAAACTCGACGATGGCATCGTCGAACTGCTTCCGCCGCGCCAGCAGATTGGCGAGATTGAAACGGGCATCGACATGAGCGCGAGCGGCATTGAGGTCAAGGCCAGCGGGATGTCGCAGCACGAGCCGATAATGGGCCTCCGCGCCCGTGAAGTCGCCGCATTCGCCCAGCAGGACTCCCAGCTGATTGTGCACATCCAGACTGTCGGGCTTGAGCTGCAGCGCCTGCCGGTAGCTCGCGATGGCCTCGTCCCTTCGTCCGAGCGCGCGCAGCGCGCCAGCCATGTTGCTGTGATGCACGCTGTTGCCGGGCTGGAGCTCGATGGCGCGGACGATGAAATCGAGCGCCTTGCCGGGCTGCCCTGCCTGGAGCAAGGCAATCCCCAGGAGTTGAATACAGTCCGCACGATCCGGCTCGATCGCGAGGATCTGCCGATAAATCACTTCTGCTTGCTGCAGGCGGCCTGCCTGATGGTGCGCGAGCCCAGCCTCGAATGATACAGACCCCGACGACGTTGCAGCATACATTTCGATGGGCCCCATCATCGATGCAATTACGCAAGATGCGAGAAGATGGCCCTTCGTGCATTTGAATGCTGAGCAACCCTCGAATTTTCCGCACACCTCGCTCCCGGTCATTCTGCAGCAACGACCTTGCGCGAAGCTGGACGCGCGGCGTGGCGTCCAGCTCGCGAATGAGGGTTCACGCGGCGGCGACGTCGGGTGGATCAGGGCGCGTACTCATAAATCTGGACGCCCGCTTTCAGGGCCGAAGCGGACACGCGACCCGGCCTCAGGAATATCGCCTTGTGACCCAGAACGGACCTGGCGCCGCTTTGGCTTAGGTACGGACATCAAGAATTTTGCACGAGAAATTGCGCTCGAACAATTCCAACGGGTCGCGCAGCGGCGTCGCTTGTTGGTGCGTCGCCGTATCAATGCGTTGTCACGATGAAATCCGTGTCTTTTCCGGTCTCATGGCTAAATCCGTTGTCGGAAATGATCAATGAAGAGGCCGGCGTCAGAAGTTTAGAGATCCTCTCAACCGTATCCTGAGGTATTTCGATGCGATTGAGGACAGCGTTGGCCTGATCGGGCGACGGTACCGATAGGGCGGCTTGCTTCACGGTCGCCTCGCGCCCTCTCGTCGCACCCTCGATGCGACGAAATTCATCCGGAATCGACACGACGGTCCATCGAATAGCCGTTCCCTCGTTCTGGAATTCCATTGCGGTAAACACGTGCGTTCCCAGCGGCTCCTCCGGATTTTCGATCTTGACCGGGACATCAAACAACGGCGTGAATCCCTGACGCACGAACAGCTTGCTCAACTTACGACTGACGAAGATGGAGATTGGGACGATCTTTTTGGGCGCGCTTGCAGCAGGAACCGAGCCCGGCACCTGGAGACTGGCGGCTTCCGGAGTTTCGGCGTTTGACACCTGTGATTCCTGCGTTGCTGCGGTTGTACCGATGCTCTTGGTTGCGACGGTGGCAGCCTGGAATTCCGATGGAGCGGACGCGGCTTCCGGTTGAAAAAGATGCGGATTGGTTATCTCGACCGGCTGGACATCACCGTGCGCAATGATCACGCGCGTGCCGCGCTTCGTGAGATGCCAGAGTCGAACGGCAAAATCATTTTTCAAACGGATGCAGCCGTGTGACGCCGGATGCCCAGGCACGACACCGGCATGCAACGCTATCCCCGACCAGGTGATGCGCTGCATGTAGGGCATGGGGGCGGCGCTATAGATATTTGAACGGTGCCATCGTTGTTTGCTGATAACGCTGAACACGCCGAGGGGCGTAGGATGCCCCTCCATTCCCGTGGACACCGAAGAGCGTGCAATCAGGGCACCGTTGTCAAAAAGCGAGACTCGTTGGTCTGCTATTGAGATGACGATCTGGAGCGGGCCCTTCGGAAGGGGCTCGGGCGCGGTTTCAGATTTTGTCTGCCGGTGATGGTGCTTGTGTTTGTACGGAGCGTATTGGCCCGGCCAGAACGTGTGTTGGGCTCCAAACGGAAATTGAGCGTGTGCGATCCCTGCAGGGAGCATGAAAATGGCGAATACAGCCGTTGTTAACGCGCGCTGCATTGCTAGTAATCCCCTAGCGAACATCGTCCGTCGAATAGGCGCAATTTCATCGTTTCGAAACGATGCGCAAAGCCGACGCCTGATGCGTCATCCCGACCAACGCGCGAAGCCTCTCCTTCAAATCTGGTCGCAGTGGGTCGAAAATTGGACCGTACTCACAATTTGCGGTGGGAGTTGCCGTTGAGACGGGCGCAATTGCTTGCGATCGACGCGTTGCAATCGGGCAACACGTTTTGGAGAAATTGACGAGCGGCCGTTTACGCCATTGCGCGACCCACATTGATCCCAAGAATGAGCCTCTTCGCATGCTTGGCTTTTCTACACGGCTCCGGCGGAGCCTATGGAGGCGATGGCATCATGACCCCGCCGCGATTTGCGATAGTGGCGCCAACGTTTTGCGGAACGGTCGTTCTCGCGGGGTGGATTGCTGGCTGGCTGGCCGGCTTCGGTTCGGCCGGCACCGAGAACGCCCGCGCAGTGCCAATCGAGGACCGCGCATCTCTCGCCGCCACCGCCAGGCTCGCTGACAAACCGCAGGCAATCGCGATGGCCAACGCCGTTGTCGCTAACACCGTTGTCGCGAGCGCCACGGTCGCCAGCGCCGAAGTGGCGACGGCCGAACCCGCGGCAGGGACGGCCACCGACACGACGGCGGCATCGGATAAGCCGGCATCGATCGTCGCGTTGGCCGATCCGTCGCAGATGCTGTCGGCCGATTTACCGCCTGTGCAGGAATCGGTGGATTTGGGCCACCGTGATGTCGCCCAGCCGGCGCCGACAACGTGCGGTGCATCCGGCGGTTCCTCCAACTCGGGGCCGCATGATTTCCGGTATCTCATTTGTTACGTCTGGTCCGAACTGCCGTCTGCCGAGAAGCCGGCTGCGATCGTCTTGCGTTCGTTCAAGGACATCCCGGTCGGAACGCCGGTGGAAGAGATCAAGCGCGCGTCCGACGCTTTCGGTCTGGATTTCACCTTCATGAAGGCGGTGGCCAAGGTCGAGTCCGGTTTTGACCCCAAGCAACGCACCGGGTCGTATATCGGACTGTTCCAGCTGAGCAAATACGAGTTCGGCAAATTCGGCTCCGGAGACATTCTCAATCCCCGCGATAATGCCGTTGCGGCAGCCTACAAGGTCATCGTCGAAGGCATTCTGTTTCAGTGGGTGACGCACAGGGAGCCGAACCTAAACGATCTCTACCTGATCCATCAGCAAGGCTGGGAGGGCGCCGCGGAGCACCTCAGCCAACCCAATCGCATCGCCTGGAAATCAATGTGCGCCACCAGTGAAGGCAGGGAGAAGGGCGAAAAATGGTGCAGGCGCGCGATCTGGCGCAATACGCTTCCGGCCGTCAAAAAGGCGTGGAAATCGGTGGAGAAGCTGACGTCGGAGGCGTTCGTCGGAATGTGGCGCGAGCGGGTTGCTCA
Source organism: Bradyrhizobium sp. 18BD (assembly GCF_054185225.1). Taxonomy (NCBI): domain Bacteria; kingdom Pseudomonadati; phylum Pseudomonadota; class Alphaproteobacteria; order Hyphomicrobiales; family Nitrobacteraceae; genus Bradyrhizobium; species Bradyrhizobium sp. 18BD. The sequence goes on from NZ_JAVAYL010000003.1 coordinate 107,845, forward strand.
TTTCTATTCGAAATACATGACCACCGCCACCGCCGATACCGAGCGGGCGCACCAGTAAATTTCCGTTGAGTAGTTGGCAGGAGTTGCCGCCCCCGCGGGCCGAGCGGGCATCACGGCCGCTGATCGGGAATTACGGTGACACTGCACTTAATTATTCGGCCAGACTTGAAGCAGAGCGACCAATTGAGTGCACTGTCACCGTAATTCCAGACTTGAAGCAGAGCGACCAATTGAGTGTGCTGTCACCGTAATTCCCCATTCATGGCGAACGTCACCTCAGTGGCGGCAGAGGTGTCGGTTCAAATCGGCAGATGAACGGCCCAACCCCGCCTCATCGGCGTCGCGAATGATTCGACTTCAGCAGCGGGAGATTGCGCGGGGCTTGTGAACGCTCCAGGTTTCGATCATACGGCTGAAAGCATCGTCAGTCAGATTGGCGAGATCGAGCTTGCCTTGCTCCGACAACGTCTGCATCTCATGCGAGGCCTGCTTGCCTTCCGCTGTTTCAGGACGGTTTCGTGGTCCCAGGAAAATGGTTTCGTTGTGGACGCGGCGGGCCGTTTCGTCTGATAGCCGTTCAATTCCGTGTTCAACAGCCTCGTAAATTCTTTCGATCGTCGGGCTCGTTGCATTGAACCGGCTGCACCGCAGAACGACCAACCCCTGGCATTGAAAATCGATTTGGAGGTTGGAATGAAACGAATTGCTCTGCTGATCGCGCTCGCTGGCTTCACCCTGGTGCCTGCGGTCAGTTCTTCCGCGGCGCCGCTGACATATGGCACCTATTACGATGAGACCGTGTCGTCGGGGATGTGCTTCTCGACCACGTCCTGCAACGTGTATTTCAGCGAGACGCCGGCGGACAAGCTGTTGATGATCAGGAAGATCAACTGCGTTTTTGGCGGTTCGATCCCCGCGCAGCAGGCTCTGCTGTACATCGCCACGCAATTCCACGGTGCGCCCATCCAGCGATTTTTGCCCTTGCCAATGCCACCGGCGCAAGTCTCCGGAGGAATCAATACGACGAGCGTCGAATCCCAAGTGGATTGGCTCGTCGGCCAATCCAGATTTCCGTTCGTCGTAGTCAGCACCATCACGAGCGCAAGCAACATGAATGCGTCATGCACCCTGCGCGGGGAGCTGATTGACCCCGTCCAGTGAACCGCCTGAGTTGCGGTGACAGCCATGGACTATCGCCGTGACTCCCGGCTGCCGTTGGCTTGTCGTCTGCCGGGACGTCCATCCTTTGAGATCGAATTACGGTGACACTGCACTTAATTATTCGGCTGGGCTCGAAGCGGAGCGACCAATTGAGTGCACTGTCACCGTAATTCCGTAATTCCGAACGGCTGGATGCGATCATGCGGGAGAAGCTTGACGATGAGAGGCTCGAACCGGCGGAGCGGCTAAGGTCGTATTTCGGTCGCATCTCCACAACTGCAGCCGAGGCGGAGTGGCAGCGCGGGTGCATGGTTCCTGATCTTGCCGCGGAAATCGCAGCTCATGGTGAGGCCCTCCGCGCGCGGCTCTGCATGGTGCTCGCGCAGCACTCTGCGCGGTTCGAGGCGGTCGCTCGTCTGCTCCGGCCTGGCGACGAAGACGCGGCAGCCGATCTCGGCGCCTTCCTGCTCGCGGCTTGGCACGGCACGCTGCTCAGGATGAAGGTCGAACGGAATTCGGCTGCAGTTGATCGCTTCCGCCGTATGCTCGAAAGCTTCCTCCATCCGGCTTCACAGCCATAGCCGCGCCTCATCAACGGGCTTGTGGCCCCTAGCCAACATGGCCAAGCGGGCCTTTTTTGTCTGTTGCCGATGGTCATGCGGACCGTCGTCCGGCGGGCGGATTTATGGGTAAACGCCCTAGCGGCGGCAGCGCGGACGCCGGGGCCAATCCCCCCTACGAGACCTTACACGTCCCCATAGGCCGACTCGGCCGGGCGCGTGGTGCGGCCGTAGCCGATGATCATGCAGAGCGCGCCGATGATCGAGAGGTTCTTCAGCGCGTCGACCAGCATCTTGGCGTTGTCGGGCGCTGCCATATTCCAGAAATCGTAGAACAGCACGGTCGCGACCGCGACGTAGACGATCAGCAGCATGGCGAAGAAGCGCGCGCCGATATTCAGCGCAATCATCAGGCCGGCGGTGATTTCGAGCGCCCCGACCGCGATCGCCAGCAGCTGCGGCGTGGTCATGGCGGTGGCGGTCTCGATCTGCTTGGCGTAGGGCGCGACCACATCAGGCACCACGACCTTGGTGGCGATGAAATCCGCCGTCGCCTGGATGGCGAAGAGCTTGGTGGCGCCCGTGTAGATGAACAGCACGGCGAACAGGATTCGCCCGAAAGTCACGAACGCTGGCATGATCGGCCTCTTGGCTCAGGCTTTTTGAAATCGGAACTTGGACGAAGGGACCGAGGGATTATGGAGAGTCGTGCGCCGGTTTACAAACGGGGAAATGGAGAACTGAAAGTAATTCAAAACTGGCGGCGGTGACGGCGCCCCTTCTCCCCCTTGTGGGAGAAGGTGGCATAGGCGGCCTCCAGCCGCCGTTCTTAGAAAACGCCTAAGCGAAGCTTCGGCTATGGCGCCGGATGAGGGGTATCTATCCGCGAATTCAACAAGCAGTTTCGTGCGCGGATAGATACCCCTCACCCGTCTCGCCGCTACGCGGCGAGCCACCCTCTCCCACAAGGGGGAGAGGGAAGAGCGAAGCGTCGCCCCTTACGTGAATAGCGTCGGCTGCTGCCTCGCCGCGCGCTCCTGGGCTTCGACCACCGCGACCGCCGTCATGTTCAGGATGCCGCGCGCGGTCACCGAGGGGGTCAGGATGTGGGCCGGGCGCGCCGGGCCGATCAGGATCGGGCCGACCGGCAGCGCGTCCGCCAGCGACTTGATCATCTGGTAGGCGACGTTGGCGGTGTCGAGGCTCGGCATGATCATGATGTTGGCCTCGCCCTCCAGCTTGGAGTGCGGCAGCACCATTTTTCGCGCCGCGGCCGAAAGTGCCGTGTCGCCCTGCATCTCGCCGTCGGCCTCGATCTCCGGATGCTTCTCCTTCAGCAGCTGGGTCGCCCGCCGCATCTTGCGCGAGGAATCGGTGTCGTAGCTGCCGAAATCCGAATGCGAGACGAAGGCGATCTTCGGCTTGATGTTGAAGCGCTGGACGTGGACCGCCGCGAGCGAGGCGATCTCGGCGAGCTCTTCCGCGCTCGGATTGGGCCTCACCTGCGTGTCAGCGATGAAGAACGCACCCTTGCTGGTGATCAGCAGCGCCAGCGCGGCGTAGTCGCTGATCCCAGGCGAGAAGCCGACGATCTCGCGGACATGGCGCAGATGGCTCATGTAGCGGCCCTCGACGCCGCAGAGCATCGCATCCGCCTCCCCGCGCGTCACAGCAAGCGCCGCGATGACGGTGTTGTTGGTGCGCACCACGGTGCGCGCCGCGTCCGGCGTCACGCCGCGGCGCCCGGCGACCTCGACATAGGACTGCACATAGGAGCGGTAGCGCGGATCGTCCTCGGGATTGACGAGATCGAAATCCTTGCCCGCCTTGATCGACAGACCGAAGCGCTTGATACGCGCCTCGACCACCGAGGGACGGCCGACCAGGATCGGCGTCGCCAGCTTCTCTTCCAGCACCACCTGCGTGGCGCGGAGCACGCGCTCGTCTTCGCCTTCAGCGTAGATCACGCGCACCGGCTGGGTCTTGGCCTTGGCGAACATCGGCTTCATGACGAGGCCGGAGCGGAAGGCGAAGCGCTCGAGCAGCGCGCGATACTCGTCGAAATTGGTGATGGGGCGCGTCGCGACGCCCGATTCCATCGCCGCCTTGGCTACGGCCGGCGCGATCCGGAGGATCAGCCGCGGATCAAACGGGCTCGGGATCAGCGAGCCGGGGCCGAAGCCGCCTGTCTCGCCGGTGTCCAGACTGCTCTGGGAGACCGCATCGGACGGCGCCTCGCGCGCGAGCTGCGCGATGGCCTCGACGGCGGCGTGCTTCATCTCCTCGTTGATGGCGCTGGCACCGACGTCGAGCGCGCCGCGGAAGATGAAGGGGAAGCAGAGGACGTTGTTGACCTGGTTCGGATAGTCCGAGCGGCCGGTGCAGATCATGGCGTCGGGGCGCACCTTGCGCGCCTCCTCCGGCATGATCTCCGGGGTCGGGTTGGCGAGCGCCATGATGAGCGGCTTCTCGCCCATCGCCTTGGCCATCTCCGGCTTGAGCACGCCGGGGGCCGACAGGCCGATGAAAATGTCGGCGCCGCCGATGACGTCGCCGAGGGTGCGCTTGTCGGTCTTCTGCGCATAGACCGCCTTCCAGCGGTCCATCGAGGTGTTGCGGCCCTCGTGCACGAGGCCGTCGATATCGCAGACCCAGATGTTCTTGCGCTGCGCGCCCATCGATACCAGCAGGTTGAGCGTCGCGATCGCGGCGGCCCCTGCCCCCGACGCCACGATCTTGACCTCCGACAGCTTCTTGCCGTTCAGCCGGAGGCCATTGGTGATGGCGGCGGCGACGATGATGGCGGTGCCGTGCTGGTCGTCATGGAAGACCGGGATCTTCATGCGCTCTTTCAGCCGCGCCTCGATCTCGAAGCACTCCGGTCCGCGGATGTCTTCCAGATTGATGCCGCCGAAGGTCGGCTCGAGCGCCGCTACCGTCTCGACCACGCGGTCGATGGTGTCGGCGGCGATTTCGATGTCGAACACGTCGATGCCGGCGAACTTCTTGAACAGGACGGCCTTGCCCTCCATCACCGGCTTGGACGCCAGCGGGCCGATATTACCGAGGCCGAGCACCGCGGTGCCGTTGGAGACCACGGCGACCAGATTGGCGCGGGTCGTCAGGGTCGCGGCCTCCGCCGGGTTCTTGGCGATTTCGGTGCAGGCCGCGGCGACGCCCGGAGAATAGGCAAGCGCGAGGTCGCGCTGGTTGGCAAGCGGCTTGCTCGCCTGGATCTCGAGCTTTCCGGGGCGCGGCAGTCGGTGATAGGCCAGCGCCGCCTGGTGGAGATCATCAGAATAGGACGACATGCGGTCTCTTGCCTCGCGTTACCGGCCTCAAAATGCATCATCCGGAGCGGCCATCCAAGCGGATGGTATTTCCGGGTCGTGGAAACGGGATGAAGCACGGCCGAAGGCCCGGTGGCAACATCCGATTGCGGCCCCATCAACAGGGCGGCTGGTCAAATATCTGATAGCGTTAGCTTTCCCTAGACCGCGCGACGTTTCCCGAATATGGCAGGTTGCGCAGTGCAAAACGGGCAACTGGAGCTGGGAATGAAGCGCATCCTGATCGGCCTGATCGTGGCAGCCATGCTCGCCGCGGGCGGATGGTTCGGCTTCAATTTCTACGCCAAGCACCGCGCCATCGCCGAGGTCGAGACGGCGTTCGAGCAGATGCGCGCCGGTGGTGGCAAGGCGAGCCACGGCAAGGTCGCGTTCGACCTGATGAGCCGGACGCTGACCATCGAGGACATCGCGGTCACGCCCGGCAGCCAGCCGCAAGCGCAGGTCAAGATTGCCGGCATCAAGGGCACCGGCGTTCGCCAGATCGACGACAGCAGGTTTTCCGCCGACACCATCGACATCACCGGCCTCGACGTCGCGCTGGACCAGGTCGGTCAGGCCAAGGTAAAGGCGTCCTACAAGATCCCGCAACTGACGATGCGCGACTATGCCGGCCCCCTTCACACCGGGACGGCTCCGGCGAACGGCTCCCTGATCGACCTTTACCGCTACGTGCTCGGTCAATATGCGAGCGTCACGGCAACCTCGCTCACGGCGCCGACACTGACGATGAGCTTCGATTCCGGCAACGGTCCCGGCGGCAGCGGCGAGGTCACCTATTCCGGATTGGCGATCCAGAACCTGAAGCGCGGCAAGATCGATGCGATGAAGGCGGACCGCGCCGCCGTCTCGGTCGACGTCAAGCAGCCAGGCAAGCCGGACAAGCTGACCGGCGAGCTGTCGAACGTCATCGTCAACGATTTCGACGCGACCGGGATCATCGCCGCGCTCGATCCGCAGACCAGCAGCGACGAGACCTATCATCGCGTCTACCGGCAAGTCTCGGCCGGCCCCTATGCGCTCAAATCGGCTCAGGGAATGCGTGTCGATATCGACGGCTTCGTGATGGAGAACATCGACGTGCAGCCGTCGAAATTCCGGCTGGCCGAGCTGTTTGCCGCGCTGCCGCAGGATCAATCGGCTATTCCGACGCCGGCACAGTCGCGCGAGATGCTGGAGAAGATCGCCGGAGTCTACGAGGGTCTTCGCATCGGCAAGGCCGAGGTCAGCAAGATCTCGATCGGCACGCCGCAGGGGACCGGCAAGGTCAACGCAATCAGATACCGCGAGGGCGAGTTCGCGGTCGAGGGCGTCGATACGCCGGCCCCGCAGGGACAGTTCAAGATGGAGCGTTTCGCGCTGAAGTCGTTCAGCGCAGCAAACCTGATGCGCTGGGCGGCCGGCCTCAGCAATCCCGGACAGGCGCCCTCGCCGGATCAGGTGCTCGGCCTATTCCGGGTGCTCGAAGGCGCCGAGATCAAGGGCGTGGTGTCGCCCTACAAGACCACGCGGCAGCTCGTCACCATCGACACGATCAGCCTGAACTGGGGCCAGCTGGTCGGATCGATCCCGAGCAAGGCCAACCTGGTCGTGAAGATGGTCACGCCCACCGATCCCGCCAATCCGGCGCAGCGGCCGCTGATCATGGCCGGCGTCGACAAGCTCGCGATCGATCTCGACCTTGGCGCGGCCTGGACGGAATCGTCCGGCGCGTTCGCGCTCGCGCCCGCCACCATCGATCTCGGCAATCTTGCCAGGGCGCAGGCCCGCTTCGCGCTCGCCAACGTGCCGCGCGGCCTGTTCACGACCGACCCGGTGCAGGCCATGGGCCAGGCGGCGCAGGTCGAGACCGGCGCGATCGAGCTGTCCTTGCGCGATAGCGGCGTAGTCGATCTGGTCGTGGCGCAGTTTGCCCGCCTGCAGAATGTCCGAAGCGACGCCGCGCGCAGCGCCATCGTCGAGATGATCAGGGCGCAAGGCGAGAAGATCGCGGCGTCCAATCTCGATGCCAAGGCAGCCGCGGGCGCGCTGGCCGACTTCGTCGCCACGTCAGGGCAAACGCTGAACATCAAGCTGACGCCGCTCGGCAAAGTGCCGGTGCTTCAGCTCATGGACGCCCTGAACAGCGAGCCGATCGTCGCGCTGGCGCAGTTCAGGATCGAGGCGTCGACGGGGTTGTAGGACGGGCTGCCTCGTGTCCCGGACGCGCTGCGGCACGCAGTGACGCTGCGCAGAGCCGGGACCCAGAAAGCTCACTGGTCGGGGAGACGTGGGCCCCGGCTCTGCAGCGCACCGCTAAGAAGCGCTGCGCTGCGTCCGGGGCACGAGATCACTTCTGCGGCAGGTTCACCCGCACATGCAGCTCGCGGAGCTGCTTTGTCGTCGCTTCCGACGGCGCGCCCATCAGCAGGTCCATGGCCTGCTGGTTCATCGGGAACAGCGAGATCTCGCGCAAATTCGTGGTGCCGCAGAGCAGCATCACGATGCGATCGACGCCTGCGGCCATGCCGCCATGCGGCGGCGCGCCGTACTGGAAGGCGCGGTACATGCCGCCGAAGCGATCGACCACTTCCTGCTCGCCGTAACCTGCGATCTCGAACGCCTTCACCATGGCTTCCGGCACGTGGTTGCGGATGCCGCCCGAGGCGATCTCGTAGCCGTTGCAGGTGATGTCGTACTGGAACGCCTTGATGGTCAGCGGATCCTGACCCTTGAGCGCTTCGAGGCCACCCTGCGGCATCGAGAACGGGTTGTGCGAGAAGTCGACCTTCTTGTCGTCCTCGTTGTACTCGTACATCGGGAAGTCGACGATCCAGGCGAGCTCGAACCGCTCCTTGTCGGTGAGGTTCAATTCCTCGCCGACCTTGTTGCGGGCGAGGCCCGAAAATTTCCAGAACTTGTCGGGGTCGCCGGCGACGAAGAAGGCGGCATCGCCTTCCTTGGTGCCGATCTGCGCGCGGATCGCAGCAGTGCGCTCAGGCCCGATGTTGTTCGCAAGGGGACCTGCGCCCTCGCCGCCCTCCCGCCACATGATGTAGCCGAGGCCGGGCTGGCCCTCGCCCTGCGCCCACGAGTTCATGCGGTCGCAGAACGCGCGGCTGCCGCCGCCCGGCGCCGGGATCGCCCAGACCTGGTTCTTGGGATCTTCGAGCATGCGCGCGAAGACCTTGAAGCCGGAGCCGCGGAAGTGCTCGGAGACGTCCTGCATCTCAATGGGGTTGCGAAGGTCCGGCTTGTCGCTGCCGTACTTGCGCAGCGCCTCGGCGAACGGAATGCGGCGCCAGTTCTTGCTGACCGGCTTGCCCTTGGCGAACTCCTCGAACACGCCGGTGATCACGGGCTCCATCGCCGCGAACACGTCTTCCTGCGTGACGAAGCTCATCTCGACGTCGAGCTGGTAGAACTCACCGGGCAGACGATCGGCGCGCGGGTCCTCGTCGCGGAAGCAGGGCGCGATCTGGAAGTAGCGGTCGAAGCCCGACATCATCAGCAGCTGCTTGTACTGCTGCGGCGCCTGCGGCAGCGCGTAGAACTTGCCGGGATGGATGCGCGACGGCACCAGGAAGTCGCGCGCGCCTTCCGGCGAGGACGCGGTCAGGATCGGGGTGTTGAACTCGAAGAAGCCCTGCCCCTCCATGCGCCGGCGCATCGACTTGATGATCTCGACGCGGGTCATGATGTTCTGGTGCAGCTTCTCACGGCGCAGGTCGAGGAAGCGGTACTTCAGACGGATGTCTTCGGGATATTCCTGATCGCCGAACACCGGCAGCGGCAGATCGCCGGCCGGGCCCAGCACCTCGATCTCGCTGACGTAGATCTCGATCTTGCCGGTCGGCAGATCGTCATTATCGGTGCCCTCGGGGCGGCGGCGGACCTTGCCGTCCATCTTGACCACGAATTCCGAGCGCAGCTTTTCGGCCAGCGAGAACGCCGGCGAGTCCGGGTCGACCACGCACTGGGTCAGGCCGTAATGGTCGCGCAGGTCGATGAACAGCACGCCGCCATGGTCGCGGACGCGATGGACCCAGCCCGAGAGGCGGATCGTCTCGCCGATGTTGCTGTCGCGGAGCGCGCCGCATGTGTGTGACCGGTAGCGATGCATGGTCGTCCCAAAATCAATGTCGGAGGAAGCGAATCGGACCGCCGGGAACGGCCGGTCCGAAGTTGCGGCAGGGTTTACCCGACGAGGCCCAACGCGGCAACCCAAGGCGGCAACCAAGGGAACGGCCTGTTTTGGGCTGGAAGCGCCCATTTTTGGCCGATTGGGCCCCAAGCCTTTGCCGATCCGCGTTCCCCGCCTATCTTACCTCCATGACCGTCCATTTCCCGTTCCAGAACTCGTATTCGGCGCTGCCGGACAGCTTCTTTGCCCGCGTTGCGCCGACCCCCGTCGCCGCCCCGCGGCTGATCAAGCTGAACCGGCCGCTCGCGGTCCAGCTCGGGCTCGATCCTGATCTGCTGGAGACCCCCGAGGGGGCCGAAATCCTGGCCGGCAAGACGGTTCCCGCCGGCGCCGATCCGATCGCCATGGCCTATGCCGGCCACCAGTTCGGGCACTTCGTGCCCCAGCTCGGCGACGGCCGCGCCATCCTGCTCGGCGAGGTCATCGACAGGGACGGCATCCGCCGCGACATCCAGCTCAAGGGCTCGGGCCCCACCCCGTTCTCCCGCCGCGGCGACGGCCGCGCCGCGTTGGGGCCGGTGCTGCGTGAATACATCGTCAGCGAAGCCATGTACGCGCTGGGCATCCCGACCACGCGCTCGCTCGCCGCCGTCATCACCGGAGAGCACGTCATCCGCGAGACCGCGCTGCCCGGCGCGGTGCTGACGCGCGTCGCCTCGAGCCACATCCGGGTCGGCACCTTCCAGTTCTTCGCGGTCCGCCGCGACACCGACGCGATCCGCCGGCTCGCCGACCACGTGATCACACGCCACTATCCGGACCTGCTGCATGCCGAGCGGCCCTACCACGCCCTGCTCGCCGCCGTCGTCGCGCGCCAGGCCGAGCTCATCGCGCGCTGGCTGCTGGTCGGCTTCATCCACGGCGTGATGAACACCGACAACTCCTCCATCTCCGGCGAGACCATCGACTACGGTCCGTGCGCCTTCATGGACGCCTACAATCCCGCGCAGGTGTTCTCGTCGATCGACGAGATGGGCCGCTACGCCTATGCCAACCAGCCGCGCATCGGCTTGTGGAATCTGACGCGCCTCGCCGAGTGCCTGCTGCCGCTATTTTCCGACGACCAGGAGAAGGCGGTCGCGGAAGCGCAAGATATTCTCGGCGCCTTCGGCGAGACCTTCAGCGACGCCTATCAGGCGGGCCTGCGCAGGAAGGTCGGCCTGTTCACGGAGCGCGATGGCGACGACGCGCTGATCCAGGACCTGCTCGATGCCATGGCCAAGAACCAGGCCGACTTCACCCTCGCCTTCCGCAAGCTCGGCGACGCGGCTGCTGATGAGGGCACCGACGTGCGCGCGCAGTTCATGGAGCCCGCAGCCTTCGACGAATGGGCCGGTCGCTGGCGCGCGCGCATTGCGCTGGAGTCGCAAACCGCAGCCGAGCGCAAAGCCGCGATGCACGCCGTCAACCCGATCTTCATCCCGCGCAACCACCGCGTCGAGGCCGTGATCCAGGCCGCGGTCAACAATGACGACTACGCGCCGTTCGAGGAGCTGGTGAAGGTGCTGGCGAGGCCCTACGAGGACCAGCCGGAGTATGCGGCCTACGCTGATCCGCCGCTCCCGGATCAGCGAGTGCTGCAGACGTTCTGCGGCACCTGACGGCTCGTCAGGCGCTCGGGCTCGTCGCGGACGACAACCGCATTTCTTTCCCAAGGATTCTATTTTCGTTTCTCGTATTTTCCTTTCCTGCGGGCGATCCCCATCCTGGCCCGAGTCATGCTAGGTACGTCCATGCGGAAGAACCATTTCAATCGGCAGGACACTAACTGCTACGAGCAGTTGGAATTCGTTCAGGCATGACAGAGCGCTCAGACGGCGGCATCCCCCATTCGGTCCTCGACACGCGCGGCCTCCCCCGACAGCAGGCGTTCAGCCTCTGGCAGGAGCACATAAGCCGCTACTATGACCTGCGCGCGCAACGGGAATTTGGGCAGGACTTCGACGTCCGTGCGGACTTCTGGCATCTCGGCAACGTTCTTTTCGCCGATTTTCGGGTGCCTCCTCAGGACTGGAGCCGCTCCCGCGCCTGCATCGGACGCGTCGACATGGACCTGTTCATGGTTCAGATCCTGACCAAGGGCTGGAACGGCCCACGGGACAGTGGAGTGACGGCTCGCGCCGGCGACATCATGGTTTTCGACATGTCGCAGCCAACGGACCGACGCGGTGGCGACAACCGTGCACTCACCCTGTTCCTGCCACGCAATCTGCTCGGTCCGCATCTCAAGGCATCCGACGAATCCCCGCTGCGCGTGTTGCCGGCTCACGACCCGCTCGCTGCCTTGCTCCGGGATCATCTCCTGGGCTTTCATGCGCGCTTGTCCGAGATGTCGCCGGACCAGGCCCAGGCGGTGATGCCCGCCACCGTGCAATTGACCGCCGCCGCGCTCAACGGCACGATCCGCCAGGAACAGGCTGGGGCAATACGCGTGGCTGTGGTCGAGCGGATCTGCTCCTATATCAACGCGCACCTCCTCGATCCCAGCCTCACTCCGCAAGGCATCGCCGATCGATTCGGGATGACGCGGCGCAATCTTGGCTATCTCTTCGAATCCCATGGCGGGGTTGCCGCCTACATTCGGCGCAAGCGCCTGTCTTCGATCCGAGCGGCCCTGATCCAACCGGCGCACAAGAGAGGCTCGATCGAGGCAATCGCCGAAGCACACGGCTTCAATCACTATCGCAGCTTCGCGCTCGCATTTCAGAAGCAATTCGGTCTCACACCGCGCGAGGTGCGCGCGCGGGGTCTCGAGGGCGCAGCCTTGTCGTCATCCATGCCATACGACAAGCTCGCGCAGTGGACGCACTGGCTCGAGTTCATGAAGTGATCGGCCACCGCACCTGACAGTGCCGCCAGCGATGCTGCCTGCGGCAAGCGCGACCGGAAGACGCTCACGCTTGCAGCGCGCATGTCGTTCATCGTCCTCCCCTCCTGGTGAAGCGACGCGTTTCTCTTTCCCGAAACTTCCGGTTTGGTTTCCCACCATTTCCGATTCCGAGAAAACTCGTTCCTTGTTCTGTCTTTTCGGCACGCGTTCCGCCTAAGAAGGAACATCGGCAGATTGCGCTCGCGCACGAACGCGCTGCCGTCGCCTCCAACCAGATTGCGACTGCAGTCACGTCGAACGACTACCTCCTGCTTCACCCTTTGGAGATTGAAATGCGTTTTGCGCGCCTTGCCGCATCAGCAGCTCTTGCCGTGTCAGTCGTCACGACAACACCAAGCATCGCCGCGCCTGTGACGGTCGGCACGTATTATGACGAGACTGTCAGCGCCAGCTGCGCCCCCGCAACGACCTGCCCGGTCTGGTTTTCGCAAACGCCGTCCGATATGCTGTTGTTGGTGCAGAAGGTTCATTGCGACGTTATCGGCCAACCCAATATCATAGCGGTTGCGCGGCTGATGATTGCCACGACAAAGGGTGGAACAGCTCTGCAGCGCGTTCTTCCGCTGCCGCTCGTGTCGCTGACGGCCGGCACGGCGGTCTCCGGGAGTTACTTCGAGAGCATCGATACGGACGCCCAATGGCTGATCGGCCAAGGACGATTTCCGTTCGTGCAGTTAAACGCATCGGCCACAAACAGCTACGTCAGCGGGGTGTGCACGATCAGCGGACAGCTGATCGCTCCGCCGTAAGTTGAACGACGGACCCGAGGGACGCAACCCGTTTCCAACTCCGGCGATCGACAACCGGATCGCGACTGGAGCCACACCTCCCCTACACATATTTCACGATGGAGATTGAAATGCGTTTTGCGCGCCTTGCCGCATCGGCAGCCCTTGCCGTATCACTCGTCACGACAACACCAAGCATCGCCGCGCCTGTGACGGTCGGCACGTACTACGACGAGACTGCGACTGCTGTCTGCGGCCCCGCCTTTACCTGCTCCGTCTGGTTTTCGCAAACGCCGTCCGATATGCTGCTGTTGGTGCAGAAGGTTCATTGCGGCGTTGTCGGCCAACCGAATATCATACAGATTGCGCGGTTGATGATTGCCGCAACAAAAGGTGGAACTTCCCTGCAGCGCGTTCTTCCGCTGCCGCTCGTGTCGCTGACGGGCGGCACAGCCGTCTCCGGGAGTTTCTACCAGAGCATCGACACGGACGCCCAATGGCTGATCGGCCAAGGACGATTTCCGTTCGTGCAGGTATACGCATCGGCGTCGAACGCCTCCATCAGCACGGAGTGCACGATCAGCGGACAGCTGGTCGCTCCGCAGTAGGCCGCCCCCGAAAAGTGGGGCGTTCGCAGCGCTCGTGGTCCACACCAGACAATTGGTGCCGGGCGCCCCGCCGCCCAGCCATGGCCGCGCAGCGTTGCGGTCAAACTCGTCGTTTCGATAGGGACGGCGAAAATCATTTGCCTCGGCCGAATCCGAGGCATCACGCCACCGACTGCACAGCGAGCTGACCCGGTCGTCCCCGTCTGCCGTTCTGCCCAACAATTTGCGGCGCCGGCAACCACTGTCATCAAACTGAAACACTGGCACTCTAACCGGCTGGCGGGCCGTCTTGGGGAGGCGTCCATCCTCCAACAGTCCCGACAAAGCGCGCCATGCCTTTCAAATTCATCCACATCACCGACACGCATCTGGCGAACCCCGGGCTGCAGCTCTATGGGCTCGACCCACGCGCCCGGCTCGATGCGGCAATTGCCGACATCAATGCGCACCAGTCCGATGCCGCCTTCGCGGTCGCGACCGGCGACCTCACCCATTGGGGCGAGCCGGAATCCTACGCCAATTTTGCTGACGCTATGGCCGCGCTGAAAATCCCGTACATCGCCATGGTCGGCAATCACGACAAGCGCGTCGCCTGCCTCGACGGCCTGAAAGCTGCGCCGCGCGATCCCAACGGTTTTGTCCAGGGCACCCGCACCACCGAGCACGGCCTGTTCGTTTTCCTCGATACGCTGGACGAGACCAGCCACGCCGGCGAGATGTGCGCCATGCGTTTTGACTGGCTTGCGAAGACGCTGGCCGCCGCGCCCGCCGACCAGCCCTTCGTCGTGTTCATGCACCACCCGCCCTTCCCGGTCGGCGTCCACGCGATGGACGAGATCGCGCTGAAGCAGAGCGCCGAGTTCGCCGAGGTGATCGCGCCCTATCGCTCGCGCATCCGCCACCTCTTCTTCGGCCATGTGCACCGCCCGATCTTCGGCAGCTACGGCAAGATCCCGTTCTCCACCCTGCGCGGCACCAACCACCAGGTCTGGTTCGAGCTGGACCCCGCCGCCACCGACCATCTGGCAAGCCACGAGCCGCCCGCCTACGGCGTGGTGTTGATCGACGACCAGAACCTGGTCGTGCACAGCCACGACTTCCTCGACACCAGTCTGCGGTTTCCCTTCGAACCACCTGCGGGAGTGGACGGCCGCGACTATGCACTCAACTTCCCGGCGCGATGACATGAGCCTTGCTGAACCCGCGGCTCTCCCGGTCGCGACTTCGGCGGCACCGCGTCTGCACGTCCTGAAGCGGTTCGTCAGCCGCTTCAAAGCTTCGCTGCCTGCCTATCTGCTGCTGCTGCCTTCGCTGGTCTTCCTCGCACTGTTTACTTACGGCGCGATGGGCCGCGTGTTCGTCGATGCGCTCTATCAGCGCGCGACGCCCAAGGCGCCGGTCCGTTTCGTCGGCCTGGAGAATATCAGCGCGGTGCTCGCCGACCCCGCCTTCACCGGCGCGGTCGTCAACAATCTCCTCTACGCCGTCGGCACCGCGATCCCCAGCATCGCGCTCGCGCTGCTGTTCGCGCTGGCGCTGTCACGCACCCATGCGGTCAACAGCGCGCTGCGCGCGGCGCTGTTCCTGCCGGTGCTGATCCCGATGGTCGCAGCGTCAGCGCTGTTCCTGTTCATCTTCCTGCCCAATGTCGGCCTGCTTGACCATTACATCGGCCGGCTGCTGCCGGTGCTGCCGAACTGGCTCGGCGATCCCGACATCGCCCTCTATGCGATCATGGTCATCACGATCTGGAAGAACGCCGGCTATTACATGCTGTTCTTCCTCGCCGGCCTCCAGGCCGTGCCCGAGGACGTGATGGAGGCCGCCCATCTCGACGGCGCCGGGCCGTGGCAGCGGCTTCGCCACATCATCCTGCCCGAGCTCAAGCCCACCTTTCTGTTCGTCATCGTGATCGCCACGCTCAACGCCGTGACCCAGGTCGACCACGTCTTCGTCATGACCAAAGGCGGGCCGTCCAACGCGACCAATCTCGTGCTCTTCTACATCTACCAGCAGGCGGTCGAGCATTACGACATCGGCAAGGCCTCGGCCGCAACGCTGCTGACGCTCGCCGCCCTGATGGGCCTCACCGCGCTCTCCTTCCGCACCATGGCGAACCGCGAGGGTGGGCCATGACGCTGATCGACTGGCTGCTCAAGGATGCCCCGCTCGCAACCCGCCGCGAGATCACGCCGAAGCTCGGCTTCCTGCTGACCGTGCTGCTCGCGATCGTCTGGCTCATCCCGTTCCTGTGGATGGGCGTGGCGACGCTGCGGCCTGCCTCGGATGGCATCAACGCCATGGCCGAACTGATGCCGAGCCTGAAGCCGACGCTCGACAATGTCAGGGACGCCTGGGAGATCGGGGATTTCCCACGCTATGCCCTCAACACCACGCTCATCTGCACCGGCATCCTGCTGGTGCAGTTCGTCACGATCACGCTGGCGGGCTTCGCCTTTGCGCGGCTCGATTTCGCCGGCAAGACGCTGATCTTCTACCTGTTCCTGATGCAGCTGATGCTGGTGCCGGTGCTGCTGATCGTGCCGAACCTGAAGCTCGTGGCGCAGCTCGGCCTCTACGACACGCTCACCGGCGTGATGATGCCGTTCTTCGCCTCGGCCTTCGGCACCTTCCTGATGCGCCAGGCCTTCGAGGCCATCCCGACCGAGCTGGAAGACGCCGCGTTGATCGACGGCGCCGGCCTGTTCCAGCGCATCCGCCACATCTACGTGCCGCTGTCGATGCCGAGCTTTTCGGCCTTCGCCATCATCTCCGTGACCAGCCACTGGAACGACTTCCTGTGGCCACTGATGGTGATCAATTCGCCGGACAAGCGGCCGCTCACGGTGGGCCTCTCCGTCTTCACCGCGACCGCGGAAGGCACGCAGGCCTGGGGCACCATCGCAGCAGGCACGCTGATGGTGATCGCGCCGCTGCTCATCACCTTCCTGATCTTCCAGAAGCGTTTCATCAGCTCTTTCGTCACCTCAGGCATCAAATAGGAGATTTTCCGATGCTGTTTACCCGCAGGCTCATGCTCGGCCTTGCCATGGCAGGCTCTATGGCAGGCGCCCTCGCCGTCCCCGCGATGGCTGAAGGTCCGACCGAGATCGACCTGTTCTTCCCCGTCCCCGTCGACGGCAAGCTCGCGCGCGACATGGGCACCCTGATCAAGGAGTTCAACGAAGGTCACCCGAACATCAAGGCGACCGCCGTCTACACCGGCTCCTATGACGACACGCTGATCAAGACGCGTGCCTCGATCAAGGCCGGCAAGCCGCCGGCGGCAGTGATCATGTCGGCGAACTTCCTGCTCGACATGCAGATCGAGAACGAGCTCACCAATCTCGATCCCCTGATCGCCGCCGACGGCACCACCAAGGACCAGTTCCTCGGCCAGTTCTTCCCGGCGCTGCAGGGCAACGCGGTGATCAACCGCTCGGTCTACGGCGTGCCGTTCCACAATTCGACGCCGCTGCTCTACATCAACGCCGACAAGGCCAAGGAAGCCGGCCTCGATCCGAACAAGCCGCCGCAGACCTGGGCCGAGCTCACCGACTGGGCCAAGAAGCTCACCAAGCGCGAGGGCGACAAGGTGACCCAATGGGGCATCGCGATCCCCTGCGCCTACGACTATTGCGGCTGGATGATGGAAACGCTCACCATGACCAATGGCGGGCGCTACTACAACGAGGAGTTCGGCGGCGAGGTCTATTACGACACGCCCTCGATGCTCGGCGCGCTGACCTGGTGGAACGACCTCGTCACCAAGCACAAGGTCCACGCCCCCGGCGCCACGCCGGGACCTGCCGTCAGCACCTCCTTCATCTCGGGCAATGCCGCGATGATGATGCTGTCCACGGGCTCTCTGACCTATGTGCGTGACAACGCCAAGTTCAACTACAAGGTCGCCTTCATCCCGCGCAACGTCCGCAACGCCGTGCCGATCGGCGGTGCCTCGCTGATCATTCCGGCGGGCCTCGAAGCCGACAAGCAGAAGGCCGCCTGGACGCTGATCAAGTGGATGACCTCGCCCGAGAAGAGCGCCTGGTGGAGCCGTGCGACCGGCTATTTCGCGCCCAACATGGCCGCCTACAAGACATCAGACATGGTCGACTTCCTCAACAAGAACCCGGACGCCAAGACCGCAGTCGAGCAGCTCGACGTCGCCAAGCCCTGGTTTGCGACCTACAAGACCGTGCCGGTCCGCAAGACGCTCGAGGACGAGGTGATGCTGGTCCTCAACGGCAAGAAGCAGCCGAAGGAGGCCCTCGTCGCCGCCCAGAAGGCCGCCGACGAGACGCTGAAGCCGTACAATGCGGAAACGTCGCTGAAGCTGCCGTAAGGCCAGTTGCAACGGCTAACCAACATCGGCGCTCCGTCACGCGGGGCGCCGAATTCCTTTGGAGGCGCTCGCTCAGATCGTCACCACGATCTTGCCGAACTGCGCATTCGACTCCAGGAAGCGATGCGCCTCGACGATCTCCTCGAACCGGAACGTTTTGGCGATGATCGGCTTCAACGTGCCGTCCGCCAATCCATCGAGGATGAACGCCTTGGCCCGCTCAAGGCGCGCGGGATCGCTTGTGATCTCGTGCACGAGATAGCCGCGCAGGACCAGGCTCCTGGTCAACACGTTGGGAAGCGGAAACGGCGTCGGCTCCGGGCTCAGTCCGCCATATTCGATCAGGATG
This sequence comes from Bradyrhizobium sp. 18BD, assembly GCF_054185225.1. Taxonomy (NCBI): domain Bacteria; kingdom Pseudomonadati; phylum Pseudomonadota; class Alphaproteobacteria; order Hyphomicrobiales; family Nitrobacteraceae; genus Bradyrhizobium; species Bradyrhizobium sp. 18BD. Next base: position 126,016 of record NZ_JAVAYL010000003.1, read on the forward strand.
CCGCCTCGTGACATCGCCGCGGTCAGCGGCTCGAAGGCGGGGCCGCCGACCGCATCCAGCACCACACGGACGCCGTTTGAACCGGCGATCGCCTCCAGCCGCGCGCGGATGTCCTCTTCCTCCGATGCGACCACGTGCGCAGCACCGGCATCGAGCAAGGCCTGCCGCTTGGCCGAGGTTCGCGTCAGGGCGACCGGGATCGCGCCGATCCGGTTCGCGATCTGAATGGCGGCAAGCCCCACGCTGCTCGATGCTGCCGTGATGGCGACGATGTCCCCTCGCCCGAGCCGGGCGATGTCGACCAGCGCGCCGTAAGCCGTCAGATATTGCATCCAGACCGCAGCCGCCGTCTCGAAGCCAAGCTCCGGCGGATGCTTCACGACGAGTCCGGCCGGAAACGTCGCGAGCTCGGCATAGGCCGGCCACCGCACTATCGAGAGCGGCGGCACGATGCTGACGGCATCGCCCGGGGCAAAGCCGGTGACACCCTCGCCGATCGCCTCGACGATGCCCGCCGCCTCCAGCCCGAGACCCGATGGAAACACCGCGGTCTCGATATAGGTCCCCCTCCGCAACAGGGCTTCCGCGCGGTTGAGGCCGAGCGCCTTGACCCGGATCTGCACCTCGCCCCGTGCAGGCGGCTCGACATCGACCGTCTCGATGCGCAGCACTTCGGGTCCGCCATATTGATCAAAACGAACGACGCGGGCCATGGACTCACTCCAAAACAATTGAACTGAATGGAGCTATGCCGATCCCTGGGAAGCGGATAAATCGCCCAAGGAAACGAACAGTCGAAACCAGGAGTTTTCAATCAATGGACCGCCTGACCAGCATGGCCGTGTTCGTCAAGGCGGTCGATCTCGGCTCGTTCGCAGCCGCAGCCGACGCCCTGGAGATGTCGGGGCCGATGGTCGGCAAGCATGTGCGCTTCCTCGAAGAGCGCCTCGGCGCCCGCCTGCTCAACCGCACCACGCGGCGCCAGAGCCTGACCGACGCAGGGCAAGCCTATTACGAGCGCTGCCGCGCCGTGCTCAACGCGGCCGAAGCGGCCGACGCCGTCGTTGCCGACGAATTGCGCGAGCCGCGCGGCAGGCTGCGCGTGACCATGCCCGCGCTGCTGGGACGGCACTGCATCGCGCCCCTGCTGATGAAGCTGGCGCGCAAACATCCGCATCTCGAGCTCGACCTCTCCTTCGGCGACCCGATCGCCGACATCGTCGAGAGCGGCTACGATCTTGCGATCCGGACCGGGGATCTCGACAACCAGTCCGGCCTGATCACGCGACGCATCGCGAGCCAGCGCATGGTAGTGTGCGGCGCGCGCTCATATCTGCGCGGCAACGGCAAGCCGAAGACGATCGACGATATCTCCGCGCATCAGGCGATCATCTATCGCCGCTCCGGGCGCGTCCGGCCGTGGCTGTTTCCGCTGGGCGATCGGCCTCCGCGCGAGATCATGCCATCAGGCCGGCTGAGGCTCGACGATCTCGAAGCCATCGCCGATGCCGCCACGCAAGGCATGGGGCTCGCCTGGTTGCCCTATTGGCTGATCCGCGAACGCCTCGACAGCGGCGCGCTGGTTGGTCTCCTCAGGGACGAGGGCGAATTCCTCTACGACTGTCACGCGCTGTGGCCCCGCTCGCCCCGGCTGCCGCCAAAGGTGCGCGCCGCCGTGGACACCCTGGCCGCGGCCCTGCCGAAGTTAATGACCTGACCGTTAGCGCCGGCCCCATTAACTCCCTGTCCACCATCCGGCCCGCCGTGCCGCCGGTAACCATTGGAATTAACAGACCGTCAACGCGACCCCGACAAATCTATCAATGTTTCTGGAGATTTCGCCGTGGATCTGCTGGTTTTCGAGTTCCTGGGGTTGGCGCTGGTTGGCATGTGTCTGATCGTGGTCGCGCTGCCCTGCGCCCGCAAATCCTCGCACCGGATCCGCTACGAATAGGGAGTTTCGGCGGAAAGGGACGATTCCGGCCCTATGCAAGCCTCGAATTTGCTTAGAGCCCCTTGACATCACAGCGCTTTCGGCAGAACGGCTGATGATCTCGTCATGGGCCGTTCATGGATTTGATTACCACCACCGCTGACCTCGCGGCTGCCTGCAGCCGGCTGGCCAAGCACCCCGTCATTACCGTCGATACCGAGTTCCTGCGCGAAACCACCTATTACCCGCTGCTGTGCGTGGTGCAGATGGCCAGCCCCGAGGAAGCGATCGTCATCGACGCCCTGGCCGAGGGCATCGACCTCAAGCCGTTCTTCGAGCTGATGGGCAACGAGGGCGTGCTGAAGGTGTTTCACGCCGCCCGCCAGGACATCGAAATCATCTGGCACCAGGCCAACATCATCCCGCACCCGGTGTTCGACACCCAGGTCGCCGCCATGGTGCTCGGCTATGGCGATAGCATCGCCTATGACGCGCTGGTCGAGAAGGTCACCGGCCACCGCCCGGACAAGACCCACCGCTTCACCGACTGGTCGCGCCGGCCGCTGACCAAGGAGCAGATGCATTACGCGGTGTCCGACGTCACGCATTTGCGCGACGTGTTCGCCGCGCTCGATGCCGACCTTAGGAAGCGCCGCCGCAGCGAATGGGTCTCCATCGAGATGGAAGTCCTGACCTCGCCCCGCACCTACGACTTCCACCCGGAGCGAGCCTGGGAGCGGCTGAAAACGCGCGTGCGCAAGCCGAAGGACCTCGCCGTCCTGATGGAGGTCGCCGCCTGGCGCGAGCAGGAAGCGCAGAGCCGCGACGTGCCGCGCGGCCGCGTGCTCCGCGATGAAGCCATCAGCGACATCGCCACGCACGCCCCGAACACACTGGAGAAGCTCGCCCATCTGCGCTCGGTGCCGAAGGGTTTTGAGAAGTCCAAATGGGGCGCGGACATCGTCGCCGCGGTCGAGCGCGGCCTGGCGCGGGATTTCTCGACGCTGCCGAAGCTGGAGAAGCCGCGCAACAACAACAACGGCGCCGCGATCGTCGAGCTGCTGAAGGTGCTGCTGCGCATGACCGCGGAGCGCCACGCGGTCGCCAGCAAGGTGATCGCGACCGTCGACGATCTCGAGGAGATCGCAGCCGACGACGAGGCCGACGTCCCCGCTTTGCGCGGCTGGCGCCGCGAGCTGTTCGGCGATGCTGCGTTGAAGCTGAAGCGCGGCGAGCTGGCACTCGCGATCGAGAAAGGTCGCGTGGTCGGGGTTCAGCGGGCTTAAGCGCTAACAACCAGTTGCCAACGCGTCAAATTGTAAGACCGTCATCCTGAGGCGCGAGCCGTGCGATGCAAAGCATCGCACGGGGAGCCTCGAAGGATAGACGCCCCACGGCCGCCAGCCGGGCCGTCGCCCTTCGAGGGCCGCTTCGCGGCCGCCTCAGGGTGACGGGAATTGATTGGGCCGTGCCGCTTCCACATCGTCATTGCGAGCGCAGCGAAGCAATCCAGAGTCTTGCCGCAGCGGCAGTCTGGATTGCTTCGTCGCTGCGCTCCTCGCAATGACGAGCGGAGAGAGCTTACGCCGGCGTCAGCTTCGCCACTTCCGCCTTCATGTCGTTCAGCACGCCCGTGATCGCCGCGACCAGATCGTCGATCTGGGCCTTGGTGACGATCAGCGGCGGGCAGATGGCGATGGCGTCGAGCATGTTGCGGGAGATCACGCCACGTTCCTGCAGCATGCGGCTGGCGATGCCGCCGACGGCGCCGGGCGTGCTGGCAGCCGTCTTGCGCCCCTTGTCGAGCACGAGCTCGATCGCCGCGATCATGCCGACGCCGCGGACCTCACCGACCAGCGGGTGGCTGGTGAGCTCGCGCAGCTTGCCCTGCATGTAGGCGCCGAGCTCGGCGGCGTGGGCGACCAGGCCGCGCTCCTCGATGATCTTGAGGTTTTCCAGCGCGATCGCCGAGCCGACCGGATGGCCGCCCGCGGTGAAGCCGTGGCCGAGCACGCCGATCTTGTTGCTCTCGTCCGCGATCGGCTCGAACATGCGGTCGTTCATCAGGATCGCCGAGAACGGGAAATAGCTCGAGGTGATCTGCTTGGAGACCACGAGCGCGTCGGGCTTGATGCCATAGGTCTGGCAGCCGAACATGTTGCCGGTACGGCCGAAGCCGCAGATCACCTCGTCGGCGACCAGCAGGATGTCGTACTTCTTCAGCACCGCCTGGATCTTGTCCCAATAGGTCGCCGGCGGCACGATGACGCCGCCCGCCCCCATCACCGGCTCGCCGAAGAAGGCGGCAATCGTATCCGGCCCTTCCTTCTGGATCAGCGCGTCGAGCTCCTCGGCCCGGCGCGTCGCGAAGGCTTCCTCGGTCTCGCCGGGCGCGCCGTCCTTGTAGAAATGCGGCGAGCCCGTGTGCAGGATGTTCGGCAGCGGCAGATCGAACGAGCGGTGATTGTTCGGCAGGCCAGTCAGGCTCGCCGAGGCGATGGTGACGCCGTGATAGGCGCGCATGCGGCTGATGATCTTCTTGCGCTGCGGCTGGCCGAGCGCATTCGAACGATAGGCGATCAGCTTGAGGACGGTGTCGTTCGCTTCCGAGCCGGAATTGGTGAAGAACACCTTGCTCATCGGCACCGGCGCCAGCGAGACCAGCTTCTCGGCGAGATCGATCGAGGGCCCGTGCGATTTGGCGGAGAACGTATGGTAGAACGGCAGCGCCAGCATCTGCTTGTGCGCGGCCTCGACCAGCCGCTTCTCGTTGAAGCCGAGGCCGACGCTCCACAGCCCGGCCATCGCCTCGAAATAGCGCTTGCCCGCCGCATCGAACACGTAAGGGCCCTCGCCGCGCTCGATCACCAGGGGACCGGCCTGCTGATGGGTGCGCGCGTTGGTGTAGGGATGGAGCTGGTAGGCCACATCGCGGGCTTCTTGCGAATTGGGCAGGATGGACATTTGCTTGGGATCCTTGCAGTCGTGACGTCGCCGGCGCGGCCAACGTCACTCCTTGGCTATTGCGACGAGGCAGAACTTGCAACGCCAATTCGTCGGCAGCAAGCGCTCAGCAGCGTTGCACAAAGCCGCACACAAATAGCTTGGAAATGGCTTGGAAACGAAATGGCTTGGAAACCTGGCGGCCCTCAAGCCGCGCCGTCGTCATCGCCATCGTCGTCGACGCGCGCGGCTTCCCGCACCTCGACGAGCGCCATCGAGAGCAGATAGACCGTCGTGGGCAAGCCGATGCGGCGCGCCGTCTCGGCGGCACGCGACAAATCGCTCGCCAGCTCCTTGAGCTCGTCTCCCCGTGACAATGTCCCACCCCATCCGCCGATCGCGGCCACCTATACCGCAACGGCGCCGCTGGTTCTGATCAGTTCGGCGCTGGACAGGATTGTAGCAAAATTCCCCGCGATATTCACTACCGCATGCTTGTAGGCGGCAGCATCGCCCGTGCCCGGCTGCCGGCAAGCGACGGCATCGGTAACCATCTGGTAGCGATGGCTGCGGTGAAACCCGTCCACGGCGGTGGCCAGAATGGTTTCGTCGAGGGAAAAGCCGATCAGCACGCAGCGCACATTGCGGATATTGGACATGTAGTCCACGAACCGCGCGGAACTGTAGGCCGACGGCAGCGGGTGCTCGAAGGTCATTTCGCCCGGCCGCGGCTTCGCCTCCGCGATCCAATCGGTCAGCCTGGATGCCGGATTGAACCAGGCCGCCTGGGCGATGCGCTTCAGATGCATCACCGGCCAGAGATTGGTGCGCCACAGCGTGAGCAGTTCCAGGCACCGCGCGGTGGCGGCCTCGCCGTCGAGGATGACGTGGCGGCGCCCGGGAGTGAGGTACTCGACCTGAAGATCCGCGCAGATCAGGATCGGCGGATCGTCATCGTGGATGGAAGCCAGCATTGTCTTGCGCAGAGCTGCACCAGTTTCAGCGGTCGGAGAGTGCGAGGTCCCGCAGCGGCGAGGTCACCGCCCGCCCCGCCGATGCGTCGAGCACGCCGGGCCGGTCCCAATCGCCCTCGGGACGGATGATCACATAGGGATCGCTGTCGAGCGTGATGGCGTCCGGCCCCGGCTCGATCTCCAGCAGCATCTCCGTGTAGGAGAAATCCGAGAAGGTGATCTTGCGGTTGTGACCGAGCGGCTTGGCGCCGAAATGGGCCCAGAAATCCACCAGCCGGTCCTGCGCCTGGCCGTAGATCTTGCGAAAGCCCTTGCGCTTCACATAGTCGACGCTGGCCTGGACCAGCTTGAACGACACGCGCGAGCGCCGGTACTGGTGCCGCACCGCGAGCCGCTCCACCTTGGCGAAATCGCCGAAGAAGCGCACCCGCAGGCAGCCCGCGGGCTCGTTGCCGACATAGCCGATGAAATGGGCAGCGACCATGTCGTTGCCGTCGAACTCCTCCTCGAACGGACAATCCTGCTCGGCGAGATACACGGCCGAGCGGATGGCGGTGACCAGCATGAGATCGCTGGGATCGCGCGCGAGGCGGATGGTGATGGCGCGGGAGTCGGGCTTGGCGAGAGGAATCCTAGTGCCGTGCATCTGCAAAACTCCTTGCTTGGATGATCGCGCCGGGCATTCGCAGCGGCTGCCGATGCCAGGGCCGCTCGTAACACCAGAGGTCGGGCTGGAAGCTCGCGATGGGCGCGAAGCCCGTCGCCTTCATGATCTCGCGTCCGGCCACGGTTGACGGCTGCGCATAGCAATCCGCGTTACGAAACCTTACCTGACGTAGATGCGCCGAGGCCTTGCCGAGACCGGCGATCCCGCGCCCCGTCGCCGCGATCGCCCAGATGTAGATTGCGGAGACGTCCTCGTCGGCCAAGGCGAGATAGCGCACCTCCGGGGCCGTCAGGCAGATCTCGTCGAGCAGCAGCGCGTCGTGGCCGTGCTCGTTGAGAAACAGGAACGCCATGCCGCCGACCAGATGGCCCTTCCGGCTGAAGGTCAGGATGCTCTCGGGATCGAGTGCATAATATCTCGCCAGATCGGCCGCTCCGATCTGCACCCCCGGCACCAGCCGCCGCGCCATTTCGGAAAGAACCGCAATTTCGGAAAATTGCGCGCAGCGGACATCGACGTCCGGGCTGAGCGGCAACGCGTCGAAATCATGTCTTGCGGCAAACGAGCCCCTTTCCATACTCTACTCGCCCCTCTATCGTTCGCGGCTTTCGTACCCCGCTATGAGGATGAGCTTAGCGGTTGGGGATCTGGAGTATGCAGCAGTTATTGCACCGGGGTGCTGCGATGATGCAGCACCGTGAGGAAGCCCTGGGCGCGTCCTGGGACGATTTGAAGCTGTTTTTAGCGTGCGCAAAATATAAAAGTTTCCGCAACGCCGCCGAAGAGCTCGGGCTCACCTCCACCACGTTGATGCGCAGGATCGACCGGCTCGAAGAGAGCATCGGCTGCAAGCTGTTCCTGCGCGACCAAAGCGGACTCACGCTCAGCGATGAAGGCACCGCGATGATCGCCGACGTTGCGCATATGGAGCGTCATGCCTTCAACGTCTTCCGCCGCGCCTCGCGCGTGTCGAACGACACGTCGGGCACCGTGCGCGTCGCGGTGACGGAAGGCCCCGGCAATTTCTGGATCCTGCCGCGGCTGATCGATTTCCAGAAGACCTATCGCAAGATCACGGTCGACCTGCGCTGCGCGATGGAGCAGTCCGACGTCGCGCGTCTGGAGTCTGATATCGCGATCCAGCTCGAGCCGCCGACCAATCCTGATTTGATCGTCGCAAAGCTCGGCCGCCTGCACATCTATCCCTTCGTCTCCAAGGAGTACGAAAATCTCTACGGCCTGCCGAATTCGCTCGCGGATCTGCAGAACCACCGCATCATCAAGCAGAGCGCGCCGCAGGTCGACGACAGCGCCTACGCCCGCGTGCTCGGGCTGAAATCGCTCGAGGGCATCGTCGGGATCAAGACCAACTCCTCGGTCGGCGTGCTCTATGCGGTGGAGCGCGGCGCCGGCATCGGCTTCCTGCCGACCGTGTCGATCGCGCTCGGCGCCCCGCTCGTTGCGGTCGATCTCGGTGTCAGCCACCATGCCGATCTCTGGCTCACCTATCACAGCGAGTTTCGCGGCTCCGAGCGCCACAAGATCGTGGTTGACTGGCTGAAGAAGATCTTCGATCCCAAGACCTATCCCTGCTTCCGCGACGAGTTCATCCATCCGAATGCGCTGGTGCCGATGATGACGTCCGCACGCGAGGGATTTGGATTGGCGGGTTACGTCGCGGCGACGCCGACCTAGAGCATGATCCGGAAAAGTGCGCAGCGGTTTTCCCTCGCGACAAACGCGGAACGCGTTTGCGCGGAGATCATGCTCAGACAACAACCTGACGCGCGACGAGATAGAGCGAGCTCAGCTTACCATCGATATTCGAAACCGAGCGTGCCCTGGTGCGAGGTCAGCTCGTTGCGGAACTTGCCGTCATAATTGATGTAGAGCCGCGCGGTGTTGGTCAGGCTGAGCGAGGCCGAGGCGCCGGCATCCATGCCGTAGCGGCTCTCGCCGATCCCGGGCACGACGATGCTCTGGGTCCCGAGGCTGACCTGCACCGATCCCAAATCCTGGTGGAAATTGTCGACGAACTTGCCGTAGGCCGACAGGTCCAGGATCTTCTGGTCGAAGATGAAATAGCGGCCGATCTCCGCGCCGATCATCACGCGCGCACGCGAGAGCACGGTCGAGCCGACATTGAGCGGATCGAGCCCGCCGGATTCCTGGAACGCTGCGCTGGTCGCACGCACATATTCGAGCGCGCCTTTGGGCACGACGCGCATCTGGTCCTTGGTCCAGTAATAGCTGATCTCGGTCAGCGCGCCGTCGACGGAGGCGCGATAGCCCGCGGTGGCCAGGCCGAAGCCGGTATCCCGGCTGGAATGGACTTTTCCGAAACCGTGCACCAATGCGAAGGCCCAGGTCCAGGGGCCCTTGTCGACCGAGCCGTTGAAGCCGATCTGCGTCAGGTCCATCGTCGCCGATTGCAGCGCCAGCGGCACGTCGACATCGGTGTGGCTCTGGTCGACCGAGAAGCCGAGATTGACGCCAGGCGCGACCCGCGCGCCGAAGCCGGCAACGCCACCAAACGTCTTGCGCTTGTCGCCGACGAAGTCTCCTTGCGGATCTGTCCGCACCGAGATGCCGTAGCCTTCGAACCAGGTGCGGTAGCGCGGGTCTTCCGTAGTCGCGGACGCCCCGCCCCCGCCGGGATTGGTGCGGAATGCGCGGTTGACGCCGCTAGATGCCTGGTTGCCCAGCCGCTCCAGAAAGTTCGAGCCGAGATTGAGCGAGGTGCTGCCGATCGACTGGTCGTAATTGATCGAGGTCGAGGTTGGGGTCGGCGACGGCGTGGGCGTGGGGGTGGGCGTTGGAGTCGGTGACGGCGTGGGCGTTGGGGTCGGAGTTGGGGTGGGCGTTGGCGTTGGGGTCGGCGTTGGCGTTTGCGCCAGGACTGGTGTCGCCGACATCATCACGGCGAATACGCACACCATCATCATGGCCGTCGCGATCCGGCGGACGCGGTCCAGCCCGATCGTCTGCCGTGTCCCGGAGAGCTGCGAGGCGCAGCGCATGACGACTAATCCCAAAGCAAAGTGACTGCGCGCAAAAATGCAACACGAGCTGCGACGCACGCTGTGCGATTTGTGCCGAACTGCCACGGAGGGTCAACCGTTTGGCGCGCCATCCTCAGGGCATTGCGCTCGATTGTGGTTCCTCTGCCACAGGTCGGAAATTGCAGGCGACCGCGCCCGGTCCGGTCTTGAAATTGGCGCTCTGCTTGCTAACGGCCGGTTTTCATGTTGCAATATTGGCCACAATCGGAATTGGCCGTGCGGCTGTGCGTTTCGCGATGATGAGACTCGAACAGACTTCCGGAAGCCCGTTTGTGGCGTGGCACGCGAAATAGCGGCCGCGTCTTTTTAGTATCTAGCGGAGGAGACTAACGATGCCACAAAAGGGCACCGTCAAATGGTTCAACCCCACCAAGGGTTACGGGTTCATCAAGCCGAACGGCAGCGATAAGGACGTCTTCGTCCATATCTCGGCCGTCGAGCGCGCCGGACTCTCGACCCTCAATGAGAACCAGGTGGTTGAATACGACCTCGTGGAGAACCGCGGCAAATCGTCCGCGGAGAACCTCAAGGTCTCCTGATTTCTCTCAAAGCTCAGCGCGAGAGATCATGACGTTGCCCCCGGCTCTGCCGGGGGATTTTGTTTGGGACGACGAAACGAGAGCCGCGCCTCAGCTCACCACCGGCGCAACCAAAAAATTCTCCGACGCGGAGCTTCCCGCCGTCTTGCAGACGTCGCCCTCGATCTTGACCTTGCCGGTCGCAAGCAGGCTCAGCGCTGCGGGATAGATGCGGTGCTCGACCTCGAGGATGCGCTCGGACAGGCTATCCACCGTGTCGTGGTCGCCGACCGGCACGGCGCCCTGCATCACGATCGGGCCGGCATCGGTCTCGGGGATCACGAAGTGAACCGTCGCGCCAGACAGTTTGACGCCAGCGCGCAAGGCCTGGCCGTGCGGGTCGAGGCCGGGGAACGACGGCAGCAGCGAAGGATGGATGTTGAGCATCCGCCCGTACCAGGCCCTGGTGAACTCGGCCGTGAACAGGCGCATGAAGCCGCCCAGACAAATCAGCTCGATGCCGTACTGATCGAGGGCCGCCTGCAGCACTTTCTCGAAACCGGCGCGGTCCTTGCCGAACGGCTTGCTCTCGATCACCAGCGTGTTCACGCCGCTCGCCCTGGCCCGTTCGAGCCCGAGCGCATCGGCCTTGTTCGAGATGACGAGCGAGATCTCGGCCGGGAAGTCCGCGGCAGCGGCAGCCTTGATCAGCGCGGCCATGTTGGAGCCGCGGCCGGAGATCAGGATGGCGACGCGTCGCTTCATCACAGCGCCAGATCGAGGTGACCGTTATAGACGACGCGGTGCTCGCCCTCGGCCGGGATCACGGTGCCGAGCTGCGCCACGGTCTCGCCGGCATCGGTGAAGACCCGCACGACCTCGTCGACCTTCTCGGGCTCGACGATCGCGATCATGCCGATGCCGCAGTTGAAGGTGCGCAGCATTTCGAGCTCGGCGATGCCGGCTTGCGCGGCCAGCCATTTGAACACCGACAGCACCGGCAGGCGTGCCAGATCGATGCCGACGCCAAGATGTGCAGGCAACACGCGCGGAATGTTGTCGGTGAAGCCACCGCCGGTGATATGGGCGAGCCCCTTCACCGCACCGGTCTCACGGATCGCGCGCAGGCAGGATTTGACGTAGAGCCGCGTCGGGGTCAGCAGCGCCCCGCCGAGCGTCATGACCGGGGCGAACGGCGCCGGCGCCTCGAAGCCGAGGCCGGACTGCTCGACGATCTTGCGCACCAGTGAGAAGCCGTTGGAGTGCACGCCTGACGAGGCAAGGCCGATCACGGCATCGCCCGCCGCGATGTCCTTGCGCGGCAGCAGCGTGCCGCGCTCGGCGGCACCGACGGCAAACCCCCCGAGGTCGTAATCGCCGTCCTTGTAGAGGCCGGGCATTTCGGCGGTCTCGCCGCCGATCAGGGCGCAGCCGGATTCGCGGCAGCCCTCGGCGACACCGGCGACGATCGAGGCCGTGGCCTCCGGATCGAGCTTGCCGCAGGCGAAATAGTCCAGGAAGAACAGCGGCTCGGCGCCCTGCACCACGAGGTCGTTGACGCTCATGGCGACGAGGTCGATGCCGATCCCGCCGTGCAGGCCGGTCTCGATCGCGATCTTGACCTTGGTTCCGACACCGTCGGTGGCGGCAACCAGGACCGGGTCCTTGAAGCCGGCCGCCTTGAGGTCGAACAGGCCGCCGAAGCCGCCGATCTCGGCGTCGGCGCCGGGGCGCGCGGTGGCGCGCACCATCGGCTTGATCAGGTCGACAAGGCGGTTGCCCGCGTCGATATCGACGCCTGAATCGGCGTAAGTGAGGCCGTTTTTGCGGTCGGTCATGCCCGATTTCCAGTGGGTTTGCGGCTGGTTACGTCGAATTCCGGGGACGCGCAATGGCAAGCGTGGCGCCCCGCCCTATACTATGTAGAGATATCAACCGGTTCAGCCTCCCAGGGGGCCGGATTCGAGGTCAGGCCGGGTGCCGGGAAGCGCCGTGTGAGTATTCCGAATATCATAACCCTGGGCCGCATCCTGCTGGTCCCGATCATCGTCTGGGCCATCGTGTCGAGCCAAATGGAGGTGGCGTTCGCCGTCTTCCTGATCGCCGGCATCAGCGACGCCGTGGACGGCTTCCTGGCCAAGCGCTTCAACATGACCAGCGAGCTCGGCGCCCTGCTCGACCCGCTCGCCGACAAGGCGCTGCTGGTGTCGATCTACCTCGCGCTCGGCATCTGGGGCGACATCCCGCGCTGGATCGTCATCCTGGTGGTGTCGCGCGACATCATGATCGTGACAGCCGTGATCGTATCCTGGCTGTTCGACAAGCCCGTCGAGATGAAGCCGTCGAAAGTATCCAAGCTAAACACAGCCGCCCAGGTCGCCTACGCCGCCCTGGTGCTGGCCTCCCTTGCCTTCGGCTTCAAGCCGGCGCCCTATGACACTGTCCTGATGGGCTTTGTCACGATCTTCACGCTCTCCTCGGTGTCGCTCTACCTCGTCGAGTGGCTGAGGCACATGAGCACGATCGAGGCCAAATGAGAGGTGATGCGGCCCTGCAAAAGGCCAAGTCCCGCTCGATGAAATCGAATCTCTTTCAACGAAGCCGGCGCGCGCCGGCATGGAGCAGAGCTAGCGTGGCAGGCCGCGTTCACCCCCGACAATTGGCGTTCTCGCTTCCGCACGCGGAAAGCCTCAGCCGGGACAATTTCCTCGAAGGCCCCGCCAATGCCGCCGGCCTTGCCCTGATCGACGGCTGGCCGGAATGGCCGAACCGGATCATGTGGCTGGCCGGCCCCGAGGGCAGCGGCAAGAGCCATCTCGCAGCGATCTGGGCCGAGGAGGCCGGGGCCCGCTCGACCACGGCCAATGCGCTGACCGCCGCAGGCGTTCCGGGCGCCCTCGCCACCGGCGCGCTGGTGGTCGAGGATCTCAAGGCAAAGGATTTTGACGAGCGCGCCCTGTTCCACCTCATGAACCTCGCCCGGGAGGACGGCGCCTACGTCCTGTTCACGGGCCGCGAGGTGCCGGCCTCGCTCGAGATCGACCTGCGCGACCTGCGCTCGCGCCTGCGCGCCCTGCCGGCGGTGGCGCTGCTGCCGCCCGACGACCAGCTCTTCCGCGGCCTGATCGTCAAATTCTGCGCCGACCGCCAGCTTTCCGTGGACGAAAGCGTGGTCAGCTACCTCGCCACCCGCCTGGAGCGATCCTCGGCGGCGGCACGGCAGGCCGTCGAACTGCTCGACGGCGAGGCCCTCAGGCTCGGCCGCCCCGTCACTCGGGCGCTGGCCGCCGAGCTGCTGCGGGACGCCTGACCCGCCTGTTCTGCCCCTAAGGGCCGCTTGACGCGGCGCGGCGGCGGAACATCAATGTCATCGAAACGTCATCGGACTAACACATGCTCCCGGCGGTTTTGCGCATAAGCCGCAAATTGGGGCGAACTGGATGGACCGACTTCTGATGGATTCCGCGCAAGCTGTTGAAACTAAAGAAAAACCCTCGGAAGTCGAGAGCCTGCCGGCGATTGCATCGAGCCCCGAGCGATTCATCAACCGCGAGCTGTCCTGGCTGCATTTCAACCGGCGCGTCCTTGAGGAATCGGTCAATCCCAGCCACCCCCTCCTGGAGCGGGTGCGTTTCCTGTCGATTTCGGCGAATAACCTCGACGAGTTCTTCATGGTCCGCGTCGCCGGCATCAAGGCCCAGGTGCGCGAGGGCATTGCCGAGCGCGCCCCCGATGGCCTGACACCGTCCGAGCAGCTCGCGCTGATCAACCGCACCGTCTCACAGCTTGCCAGCGACCAGCAGGCGATCTGGGCCGATCTGCGCGGCAGCCTCGCCGGCGCCGGCATCGTGCTGGTGGACGGCAAGGACGTCACCAAGGCGGAAAGGACCTGGATCGAGGACTACTTCCTCAACAACGTGTTCCCATTGCTGACGCCGCTGGCGATCGACCCGGCCCACCCCTTCCCGTTCATCCCGAGCCTCGGCTTCACAATCGCGCTCCAGCTCACGCGCGAGGCCGACGGCAAGCAGATGAACGCGCTGATCCGCATGCCCGGCAAGATCGACCGTTTCATCCGCCTGCCCGCCGAAGGCAAGGTCCGCCTGATCTCGCTGGAGCAGGCGACTGGCCTGTTCATCAACCGCCTGTTCCCCGGCTACAATCTCCAGGGCCAGGGCGCCTTCCGCATCATCCGCGACTCCGAGCTCGAAATCGAGGAAGAGGCCGAAGACCTCGTCCGCCTGTTCGAGACCGCGCTGAAGCGCCGCCGCCGTGGGTCGGTGATCCGGCTCGAGATCGACGCCAAGATGCCCGAGGAGCTGCGCAGTTTCGTGCAGCATGCGCTGTCGGCTGCCGACGACGAGGTGTTCCTCGTGGACGGCGTGCTCGCCATGAACGAGCTCTCGCAGCTCACCCGGCTCGACCGGCCCGATCTCGAATTCACCCCCTACGTGCCGCGTCATCCCGAGCGCGTGCGCGAGCATGGCGGCGACATTTTTGCTGCGATTCGGCAGAAGGATCTCGTCGTCCATCACCCCTATGAATCCTTCGACGTCGTCGTGCAGTTCCTGCAGCAGGCCGCGCGCGATCCCGATGTCGTCGCGATCAAGCAGACGCTCTACCGCACCTCCAACAACTCGCCGATCGTGCGTACGCTTGCGGAGGCCGCCGAAGCCGGCAAGTCCGTTACCGCTCTGATCGAGCTGAAGGCGCGCTTCGACGAAGAAGCCAACATCCGCTGGGCGCGCGACCTCGAGCGCGCCGGCGTACAGGTCGTCTACGGCTTCCTCGAGCTGAAGACGCACGCAAAACTCTCGATGGTGGTGCGTCGTGAAGGCGGCAGCCTCACGACCTACGTCCACACCGGCACTGGCAACTATCACCCGGTCACCGCGCGCATCTATACCGACCTCTCCTACTTCACCTCGGATCCGACCATCGGCCGCGACGCCGCGCGCGTGTTCAACTTCATCACCGGCTATGCCGCGCCGAGCGATCTGGAAAAGATGGCGGTGTCGCCGCTGACCTTGCGCAAGCGCATCATCGAGCACATCCAGGGCGAGACCGCGCATGCACGGCACGGCCGTGCCGGTGCGGTCTGGATGAAGATGAATGCGCTGGTCGACCCCGACATCATCGACGCGCTCTACGAGGCCTCGCAGGCCGGCGTGCAGGTCGAGCTGGTGGTGCGCGGTATCTGCTGCCTACGTCCGGGTATTCCCGGACTGTCGGAAAATATCCGCGTCAAGTCGATCATCGGGCGATTCCTGGAACACGGCCGAATCTACTGCTTCGGCATGGGCCAGGGCCTGCCGAGCGCGAAAGCGGCTGTGTATATCTCGTCGGCCGACATGATGCCGCGCAACCTCGACCGCCGCGTCGAGGTGCTGTGTCCGCTGCAAAATCCCACGGTGCATCAGCAGGTTCTCGAACAGATCATGGTCGCGAATCTGAAGGACAATGAGCAGAGCTGGCAATTGTTGCCGGACGGGTCCTCAACGCGTATGAAGGCCGCGAAGGGCGAGGAGCCTTTCAACGTGCACAACTACTTCATGACAAATCCGAGTCTGTCTGGCCGTGGAAAGTCGCTCAAGGAATCCTCGCCGCGCCGTCTCACGCGCCGTAGTGAACGTCATCCTTCCTGATCCGGGATCGTGGACGTGAAGCGGCCGCGCAAGCGTGGCGCGAGCGTCGCGGTCATCGACATCGGTTCCAACTCGGTCCGTCTCGTCGTCTACGAAGGGCTGACGCGGAGCCTCATCCCGATCTTCAACGAGAAGACGCTGTGCGGCCTCGGGCGCGAGGTGCAGAGCACGGGCCTGCTCGCGCCCGATGCCGTCGACAAGGCGCTGACGTCGCTGAAGCGTTTTCGCGCGCTGTGCCGCGTCATGCAGGTCGGCCGCGTGTTCGCGATTGCGACCGCGGCCTGCCGCGATGCCTCCAACGGCCCCGACTTCATTGCGAAGGCCGAGCGCATCTGCGCCGTGAAGATCGAGATCCTGTCAGGCCCGCGCGAGGCGCGGCTGTCGGCGCTCGGCGTGATCTCCGGCATCCATCATCCTGACGGCATCGTCGGCGATCTCGGCGGTGGCTCGCTCGAACTGATCGACGTGCGCAGGAACGCCGTGCGCAGCGGCGTGACGCTGCCGCTCGGCGGCCTCGCGCTGCAGGACCTCGCGCACAAATCGCTCAAGCGCGCCGACCGCATCGTGCGCGAGGAGATCGACGAGGTTGAGCTCCTCACCGCCGGCCGCGGCCGCACCTTCTATGCCGTCGGCGGCACCTGGCGCGCACTCGCGCGCATCCACATCATCCAGAGCGGCTATCCGCTGCAGGTGATGCATGGCTACTCGATCACAGCGGCCGAAGCGCTCGACTTCTCCCGCCGCCTGCGGCGTCTGGCGGCCGCCGGCATGCTCGCCGACATCGAGAGCGTCGCCGATGCCCGCCGCCCGCTCCTCACCTATGCGGCGCTGGTGCTCGAGCACATCATCCGCGTCGCCAAGCCGAAGACCATCGTGTTCTCGACCTTCGGCGTGCGCGAGGGCCTGCTGCACGAGAAGCTGTCGGAGTCCGAGCGCAACAAGGACGGCCTGATCTGCGCGGCGGAAGAGCTCAACGAGCTGCTGTCACGCTCGGCCAAGCACGCCCGCGAGCTGATCGCCTGGACCGATCGCCTGGTGCGCGTGGTGAAGCTGCGCGAGACCGAGGAAGACCGCCGCCTGCGCCACACCGCCTGCCTGCTCTCCGACATCGGCTGGCGCGTCCACCCCGACCATCGCGGCGAGCAGACGCTGAGCCTGGTCGTCAACGCCAATTTCGGCGCGATCACCCACACCGAGCGCGCCTTCGTCGGCCTGTCCGTGTTCTACCGCTATGCGGGCCTTTCCGAGGAAAACCAGCCGCCGGCGACCATGCAGGAACTGCTGACGCCGGCCCAGCTCGAACGCGCACGCATGCTGGGCGCAGCGTTCCGCGTCGCGCATCTGATCTCGGCGGCACGGCCGGGCGTCCTGCCCGCCACGCATTTCCGCAGCCAGGGACGCAAATTGATGCTGGTCTTCGAGCATCGCCTCGGCGACCTCGTCGCCGACCGCGTCGGCAGCCGCTTCCGCCAGCTCGCCCGCCTCGTCAGCCGCGCCGGCTCGATCGTCCGGCGCTAGAGCATGATCCGGAAAAGTGCGCAGCGGTTCTCCGGAAAGATCATGCCTAAAGCGCGATGACGATTCATCCTGATCTCATCGCGCTTTAGACGAGCGAGCTGGCCCTGATCCGCCCCGGACGCTTCTTGAGCCACACGATCCACCCGCTGATGAACAGGACAAGAGGCGCGAAGCCGGCTGCGAACACCAGCAGACGTCCCGCTAGGCCGAACGCCGCGCCGTTGTGCAGCCAGAGCTGTTCGGCCAAATAGCGATCGCCCATCGTCATGGCGCTCGAGGTGCGATCGTGCACCACCGCGCCATTCCATGGATCGAGCCAGATCGCCCCCCTTGCACGCACGGCCGGATCTGCGCCGTCGGCCCGGAACTGCACGCGCCACGTGTTGCGCGTTTCGGTCGGTGGATTCAGCATGGCGACGGCCCTGCCCGGCTTGGCCGCTTCCGCGCTTTGCATGATCGCATCAGGTGAGAGCAGCGGCGTGCCCGTGGCAGGCGGCATGTCGATGTGGGGCCCCGGGTCAGGTGTGGGCTGCGACACCAGGGCAACGATCGGACGCACGACGTCGGAAAAAATGATCCCGACACCGGTGATCGCGATCCCCGTGAGTGCCAACAGCGCCCAAAAGCCGGTCGCGGCATGGAGGTCGCAAACAAATCGAAGACGGGAAACGTCGGTGCGCACTGTTACCGATCGCCAGAATCGGCCCGACCGCGGCCACCACAGGAATAGGCCCGACAGGGCCAAGCCGAGCAGCATGAACCCGACCAGGCCAACCAGTTCCTTGCCCCACCACTCATAAAGCAGCAGCGTGTAGTGGAAACGATAGACCTTGAGCGCGAACGCGTTGACGTAGTCACGCCGCCCGAGCACCTTCCCATTCGAAGGATCAACCATGGTCGTCCAACGGTTCGGGTAGCGACCTCTCTGGGTTTCATGCGTGTGTATCACCACCCAAACCGGCCAGGTCCGATCCGGGGCCAGGATAGTGGAAATCGGCGCCGTATCCGCAGCCGCTGCCGCGCGCATCACCTCGGTCACGGTCACTCTTTGGTCCGGGCCAGCGGGTGCATAAAGCGCCGGGTTCAAAGCGACGTCGATTTCCCGGTAGAAGACGATGAAGCTTCCGGTAAGGCCTATCAGCACCACGACGGCCCCGCCGATCAATCCGAGCCATCGATGAGCCCACAGGATCGCACGCCGCACGCGTCCGGACCGCGCTTTGCAACGCGCCGGCACAGAGCCAGCCCGTCGCGGTGCCCCGATCGTTTCATCCATTCAGAGCACCCGCAGTCGGCGTTTGGTCTCAGTGACGTTCGGCACGCACAACGAC
Source organism: Bradyrhizobium sp. 18BD (assembly GCF_054185225.1). Taxonomy (NCBI): domain Bacteria; kingdom Pseudomonadati; phylum Pseudomonadota; class Alphaproteobacteria; order Hyphomicrobiales; family Nitrobacteraceae; genus Bradyrhizobium; species Bradyrhizobium sp. 18BD. The sequence goes on from NZ_JAVAYL010000003.1 coordinate 144,607, forward strand.
AGCATTGCGCGTGCGTCGAACGCGGCCCGGCTTAGAAATCCGTGGACATCGACAAAAGCAGGGTTCGCGGAACGCCTTGCGACAAGGCGGAGAAGCTCGCCACGCCCGACCAGTAATTGGTATCGAACACGTTTTGGACCAGGGCCCGGAGCGTGACGGGCCGGTTGTTGATGCGTGTGGTGTAGCGGGCTCCGAGGTCGAGCCTAGTCCAGGCCGGAACGAGCTGCGTGTTTGCTGCATCCAGATATTGATGTCCGGTATAGATGGTGTTTGCGACCAGCGTCAGTCCGGGCGCGAACGGGGTGTCCCATTCGGCGGACAGGTTCGCCTGCACCTGGGGCACGCCGATCGGCGTCTTGCCGAGATTGGATGGCGTGCTCGACTTCGTGAGTTCAGGGTCGATCAGCGTCACGCCGCCAAGCACGCGAATGCCCGGCTGCAGTTCTCCAAACACGGTGAATTCCACGCCGCGATTGCGCTGCTCGGCATCGGCCCGGAAGACCTTGTCGGCCCCCAATTGTCCCGACGGCTTGGTGATCTCGAACAGACTGATCGTCGTGGCCAGCATGCCGAAATCGACCTTGACGCCTGCCTCGTGCTGCTTGCTGAGATAAGGCGCCTGGACTTCTCCTTGATTGGTCGCCGTCGTCGGTGCGACGTCACCCTTGCTGAGCCCTTCGATGTAGTTGGCGTACAGGGAAACGTTGCTCCAGGGTTTGACGACAAGGCCGACCATCGGCGTGAACGCAGTCTGATCGTAGGCAGCGGTAACTGCCCCTGTGGTGGTGTTGTAGTTGTTCGACTTGACGCCCTGTTGCCTGACGCCCACGGTCAGCTGAACGCGCTCCTGGAAGACCGACAACGTGTCGGCCAGTGCAAGGCCGGTCAATTCGGTGTCCGAAAGCTTCGGCACGGTCGCGGGAGCCGCAACGAGCTGTTCGGCACGGGCGATCGGCGCATAGATGTTGGACAGAACCGGCGTCCCGGACACGGAGCCTCGATACAATTGATCGGTATAGTAACTCCCCTGGAAGGTCACGACGTGACTGATCGCGGCGGTTTCGAACCGGGCGCGCACGCCGGCGTCGGCCACGTTCCTGTCGATGTCGAACTTGAAGTGTCCCGGTGTCGACGTGGTGTCTCCAGCCGCATTCAGGATCGTCGGCGTACCAAACAGACGATCGACCTGGGTCCTACCGCCACCTCCATCGGCGAACACCGTCACGGAGTCCGTCACGTCGTACTCGGCGCGCGCCAGCAGCGAATTATCGTGAACCTTGGACCATTCCCAGGCCTGGGTCACATTGCGTCGCCCGACCGGAGCGGTCGGGACAGCTACTCCCGTTGCAACCAGGAACGGCCTCGCCGGGGCATCGAATTTTTCGTCCTGATCGATGAAGTCGAGCGAGGCCCTGAACTTCTCACCGCGATAATCGAACGCGGCGGAGCCGACATGCGCTTCCCGGCTCTGGTTGTCCTGCGGAGTATCGCCATTGTGGTAGCTGCCATTGACACGAATTCCGAATTCGCGGTTCGCGCCGAACCGTCGGCTCACGTCGAGGTGCGTGCCGAACTGCGAATTCGTCGCGTAGTCGGTCGTAACCCGCGTGAGGTCGACATCCGAGGCCCGCTTCGGAACGATGTTGATGGTGCCACCGACGCTGCCGTTTGGCGCCATGCCGTAAAGCAGCGCCGTCGGGCCTTTGATGATTTCGATCCGTTCGACGTAATCGGTGAACACACGGTAGTTCGGTGCAACGCCATAGACGCCGTTGAAGGCAATCTCCCCGACATTCCCCTCGCCGATCGGAAAACCGCGAATGAAGAACGAGTCGAGAATGCCACCGGTCTGACCCGTGAAGCGGACCGAAGGATCGTTGCTGACGACGTCGGCGACCGTGCTGGCTTGTTGGTCTTCGATCTTCTTCGCCGTGTAACTCGTGATGTTGAACGGCGTGTCCATGAAATCTTTGTTGCCCAGCAGGCCGATCTGGCCTCCGCGGGCCACCTGCCCACCTGAGTAGGAGGGCGGAAGCGCGCCGCGCCGCTCGGCTGCCGGGGTCGCGTCCGCCTGCATCCTGGTCCGCTCGTTCGCGGGAGCAGTTTGGCGGCCCACCCTACGACCTAGGTTGGGACGCGGGCGTGCACGCGGCTTCGGCGCTTCGGCAGTGACTGTCACGGCCGGCAAGGTCGTCGAACTCTCCGGCGTGGCGCTTTGAGCACTGGTCCGTTGCAGGACGCCGTCGCTGAACAAGGCGATGGAAACCACAGAGGCCGCGAAAGCCGTCGGGCGAGAGCACGTCAGATGTGCTCTGAGGCGAGAGGCAAGAACAGCAAAGGGACGGCGAATGACTCTCGACGGCATCGTACCAGCTTCCGATTTGATACATGAAGATCGGAGCGACGTGCCGTGGGAGGCGTTCCCGAGTCAACGAAAACACCCTTTGTTTTCAGTAGTTTATAATGAGACAAACTCTAAATCGCGCGATGGCTGCGACGGCATGCCATCGCGTGCGACGCCTGGCCGCACCGCGTCCTATCACTCGACGGAAGGATTTGGCCTGCTGGCACGACGCACACGTCAGCAACGCGCTCGCCTCTCCTCACAGGGCGAGCGAAGCAAAGCTGATCGTGCAGTCGAGGTTACTCCGCCGACGCCTTGGCGTGGCGCTCGGAGGATTCGAGCGCGGCCTGGCTGAGGCTGCGCCGGCGCCAGATGGAGCCGACGACCAGCACGACGACGACGCCGAGCGCTGCGCAGAGATATTCGCCGCCACCGCCGCCATGACCGAACTGCGGCGGGATGCGAAGTGCGCCGAGCATGTTGTCCAGCGAGGCGCCGAACGGGCCGTCGAACAGCGTGTGCAGCTTCGGCGCAATGCCGGGATCGGTCGCGATCACCTCGCCCGCGATCCAGCCGAGCAGCGCGGCACCGGCCCACACCAGGACCGGAAGCTTTGCGAGCAGCGCCATGATCAGCGCCGCACCGGCGACGATCAGGGGCACGCTGATGGCAAGGCCGAGGATCAGCAGCGGCACGCTGCCATTGGCGGCAGCCGCGACCGCGATGACGTTGTCGAGACTCATGACGATGTCGGCGACGACGACGATCTGCACCGCCTGCCACAGATGCGAGGCGGACTCGACGCCCTCCTCGTCTTCCTGTTCGGGAACCAGAAGCTTCGCCGCGATCACGATCAGCGCGAGACCGCCGACGAGCTTGAGATACGGCAGCTCCATCAGGCTCGCGACGATGCCGGTGAAGATGATCCGCAGCAGCACGGCCGCGCCGGCACCGAAGATCATGCCCCACAGCCGATGCCGCGGCTTGAGGCCGCGGCAGGCAAGCGCAATCACCAGCGCATTGTCGCCGGAGAGGAGGATGTTGATCCAGATGATCTTGCCGACCGCAATCCAGAAGGTCGGTTCGGCCATCTCATTGCGGAACTGGGTGAAGAATGCCCCGATCATAGCGGGATCGAAGATCTGCAAGAGCCAGTTCACAATGAGTCCTTATCCCCCGTCGATATCAACTGATCGGCTGACGGATCAGCCGACGATCTCGTTGCCCGAGAAGAACTGCGCGATCTCGATCGCGGCGGTCTCCGGGGCGTCCGAACCGTGCGCAGAGTTCTCGCCGATCGACTTGGCGTAGAGCTTGCGGATGGTGCCGTCGGCCGCCTTCGACGGATCGGTCGCGCCCATGGTGTCGCGGTACTTGGCGATGGCGTCCTCGGCTTCCAGCACCTGGACCACGACCGGGCCCGAGGTCATGAACTCGACGAGCTCGCCGAAGAACGGGCGGGCCTTGTGGACGGCATAGAAGGTCTCGGCCTGTTCCTTGGTCATGCGGATGCGCTTCTGCGCGACGATGCGCAGGCCAGCCTTCTCGATCACGGCGTTGACCGCACCGGTCAGGTTACGCGCGGTCGCATCGGGCTTGATGATCGAGAAAGTGCGTTCGAGGGCCATAATCTTGTCCTTGAGAAGAAGCGGTGATTTGCGAGTTGCGGGGCTTATATCGGCGCTGCCGCCGGACGGCAAGCGACCGCCAAGCGACCGCCACGGCCCGCCCACGGGCGCTTCGCCGCAGGCGGCCCTTGCCGTACCTAGTCATGGATTACCGAGATTTCACCCAGATGAACCCAATCTGAAGCCTCCATTCAGCCTTTGGTTCAGCCTCGCTGGCGTAAGGTTGGGCCTATCGAAACCAAAGCCTCCTGGCGAGGTGGACCGTTTCGGCGGCCTTTCCATCGACGCGATAGCCCCGCGCCGGCAGTTTTGAGGAGATCACCATGTTGAGGAAACTTTCGCTTGCCGCTGTCGCCGCGGTCGCGCTGGGTGCCGCGCTGGCACCGACCTCCGCCTCCGCTCACTGGCATGGCGGCTGGGGCTGGCACGGCGGCGGTGGCGGCTGGCACCACGGTGGCTACGGCTGGGGCGGACCGCGCTTCTATGCCGCTCCCGTCTCCTACGGTTATGGCGGCTGCTACGTGCGCCGGCTGGTCCCGACCCCCTGGGGACCCCGCTGGCGGCTGATCAACCGCTGCTACTGAGCCCGACAGCACCTTATCCATAGGTACCTTTCCCCCAGGGTACCTTCCATGCGAAGCCCCGGCGTTCCCCCCTGCGCCGGGGCTTTGTATTTCGGCCGATACGACGAATTCATCCAATTTTTACTAGAATCCCCGGTGTCCCCGACAACCGGCGAAACCATTTTGGGGGCCAGGGACTTAGTATCGTGTCTTTATTTTGAGAACACGGAACCCCTGCGATGGCTGGCCCTTTTGCCAATGACAGCGAGCAGATCGACCGGCGCACCAGCCGCTCGATTTGCGATGCCGTGGGCGAACGGCTCCAGCAGAGCCTGCGCCCCGAACCCCGGCTCCCGACCCATCTGGAGCAGCTCCTCAACGAGCTGAAGCAGCGCGAGCGCGAATCGCACTGACGAAAAATCGGGTTGCGTTTGATCCCGCGTGCGGTGACAAGGCCGCATGCTGTCCATTACCGACCTCTCCATCCGCCTCGCCGGACGCCTTCTGATTGACCAGAGTTCCGTGCAGATCACGCCCGGATCGCGCGTCGGCATGGTCGGACGCAACGGCACCGGCAAATCGACCCTGTTCAAGGTGATCCGGGGCGAGCTCGCGGCCGAGCACGGCTCGGTGACGCTGCCGCCGCGCTGGCGCGTGGGGAGCCTCGCGCAGGAAGCCCCGAACGGGCCGGAAACCCTGATCTCCGTCGTGCTCAAGGCCGATCTCGAACGCGACGCGCTGCTTCACGAAGCCGAGAGCGCGACCGACCCGCACCGGATCGCCGAGATCCAGACCCGCCTCGTCGACATCGACGCCCATTCGGCGCCGAGCCGGGCGGCTGCGATCCTGTCCGGCCTCGGCTTCTCCGCCGCCGATCAGCTCCGCCCCTGCGCCGAATTCTCCGGCGGCTGGCGCATGCGCGTTGCGCTGGCCGCGACGCTGTTCGCGGCTCCCGACCTCCTGCTGCTCGACGAGCCCACCAACTATCTCGACCTCGAGGGAACGCTGTGGCTGGAGGATCACCTCGCGCATTATCCGCGCACGGTGATCGTGATCAGCCATGACCGCGATCTCCTGGAAAGCTCGGTCGACCAGATCCTGCATCTGGAGCGCGGCAAGCTCACGCTCTACAAGGGCACCTATTCCTCGTTCGAGGAGCAGCGCGCCGCGCGCGAGCTGCTCGATGCCAAGGCCGTCAAGCGCCAGGAGGCCGAGCGCGCGCGCCTGCAATCCTTCGTCGATCGCTTCAAGGCCAAGGCCTCGAAAGCCCGGCAGGCCCAATCACGCGTCAAAATGCTGGAGCGGTTGAAGCCGATCACGGCGCTGGTCACCGAGGACGTGCGCGAGATCACCTTCCCCGCGCCGGAGAAGATCCTGTCGCCGCCGATCATCGCGGTGGACAACGCCTCCGTCGGCTACGATCCGGCAACGCCGGTGCTCGGCCGCGTCACCTTGCGCATCGACAATGACGACCGCATCGCCCTCCTCGGCGCCAACGGCAACGGCAAGTCGACGCTGGTCAAACTGCTCGCCGGACGCCTCGCGCCGTTCTCCGGCAAGGTGACGCGCGCGGACAAGCTGTCGATCGCCTATTTCGCGCAGCACCAGCTCGACGAGCTGAACGAGGACGCCTCCGCCTACGACCACGTCCGCAAGCTGATGGGCGATGCGCCCGAAGCGAAAGTGCGCGGCCGCGCAGGCGCGATCGGTTTCTCCGGCAAGGCGGCCGACACCAAGGTCGGAAAGCTCTCGGGCGGCGAGAAGGCACGGCTGCTGCTGGGCCTTGCGACCTTCTTCGGCCCCAACATGATCATCCTGGACGAGCCGACCAACCATCTCGACATCGACAGCCGCGCCGCGCTCGCCGAAGCGATCAACGAATTCCCCGGCGCGGTCATCATGGTGTCGCACGATCGCTATCTGATCGAGGCCTGCGCCGACCGGCTGTGGATCGTCGCCGACCGCACCGTCACCAATTATGACGGCGATCTCGACGAATACCGTCGCCTCATTCTGTCGGCGCGCAATACCGAACCCGCCCCGCGCGAGCGCAACGCGCCGAGCGAAAAGCCGCAGCGCCCGAAGTCGGACAATCGCGGCTCGCTGAAGAAGCGCATCGCGGAAGCCGAAAGCGAGATCGCCCGCGTCACCGACATCATCGCCAAGATCGACACGGCACTCGCTTTGCCCGACATTTTTACGCGCGATCCCAAGCAAGCGGCGCAGCTCTCGAAGGCGCGTGCGAACGCCGCCGACGCACTGGCGCGGGCGGAAGAGCTGTGGCTGGAAGCCAGCACGCAGTTCGACGAAGCCGCGGGCTAACCAGCAATCCCTAGCGTTCCCGCATGATCTCGTGCCGGTAGCGCTGCAATGGCGACAACAAATAGCTCAGGATCGTGCGCGAGCCGGTCCGGATCTCCACCGTCACAGCCATGCCCGGGGACAGGCTGACGAGGCGGTCGTCCACCTGCATCTGGGTGCGGTCGAGCGCGATGCGGGCGCTGTAGCTCAGCTCCTGCCCATTGGGCTCGCTGCTGTCGCGCTGCGTCGCGGGCGCGCGATCACCACGCTCCGGGGGACGGTCGCGGATGATGGCGTCCTGCGAGACGCTCAGCACGCGTCCCTCCAAGAGGCCATAGCGGGTGAAGTTGAAGGTGTCGATCTTGATGGCGGCGCCCTGCCCGGCCTCGACAAAGCCGATATCGCGGTTGGAGATCATCGCCTCGACCTCGAGCCGTGTATCCGACGGCACAATCACGAGCAGCGACTGCGCGGGCGTGACGACGCCGCCGACGGTGTGGACCGCAAGCTGCTGCACGACACCGTCGACCGGTGACGTCAATTGCTGGAGCTTCGTCCTTTGCTGCGCCTTGATCAGATCGCGCGCGACACCATTGGCCTTCTGCTCGCTCTTGGCGAGATCGTCGGACAGGTTTTTGCGATATTCGGCCACGGCCTGGGTCCGAGTCTCGCGGATCGCCGCGACCGCCGACTCGGCCTCCTTCAGGCGGCTGCGCTGAACACCAAGCTCCTCCTGCTGCTCGATCTGGAGTTGGAGCGTCTCGTAATAGGTCAGCTTCGAGCCGATCTCCTTCTCCATCAGCGTCTTGCGGATGTCGACGCGCTGCTGGGTCACGGGGAGCAACGCATCCAGCTTGTGGATCGTCGCCGCGATGGTCTGATGCTCGGCCTCCTTCTGCGCCTCCTGGCGCGTCAGCGCAGCGAGCTTGGCGCGATGCTCGCCGACCTGGCTCGTCAGAAGCTGCCGCTGCGTCGCGACCAGCAAGGGATCGGCCTCCGCGGGCGGAACGAGATCGGTGGCCCCATCTTCGCCCGCCATCAGCGCGGCGCGGAGGCGCGCGATGTTGAGACGTTCGGCCATGAGGTCGTCGTGCAGCCGGTCGCGCTCGGCGGCATTCACGGTCGGATCGAGCTCGATCAGCACATCGCCGGATTTGACCGCCTGCCCGTCCTGCACGTGGATGGCGCGCACCACGCCGGTCTCGAACGGCTGCACCACCTTGCTGCGTCCGCTCGACACCACCTTGCCGGTCGCGGAGGCCACGATGTCGATCGTACCCAAGGCCGCCCATGCGAGCGCAGTACAGACCAGCAGCATCAGGGCGATCGCAATGGCGCGGCCGATCGGCGACGGCGGCGTCTCGGTGATCTCCAGCGCCGCCGGCAGGAAGGCGATCTCCTCCGCGCGGCGCGGCGCCGGCTTCTTGAAGGGAACGACGGTTGGCTCCGGCCGGGCGGCCTGAGCTGCGCTAGCCGACCTCATAGATCCCTCCCTGCAGACGATGCAGCGCCGCGTAGCGGCCGCCGGTCTTGATCAGCGCCTCATGGGTGCCGTCCTCGACCAGACGTCCCCGCTCCAGCGTGACGATGCGGTCGGCGCCGCGGACCGTGGAGAGACGATGCGCGATGATCAGGACGGTGCGGCCCTTCGCGATCTCCTTCATGTTGTCGTGGATGATCCGCTCGCTCTCGTAATCGAGCGCGCTGGTCGCCTCGTCGAAGATCAGGATGCGCGGATTGGTCACCAGTGCGCGGGCAATCGCGATGCGCTGACGCTGGCCGCCCGAGAGCGTCGAGCCGCGTTCGCCGACGACCGTGTCGTAGCCTTCGGGAAGCTCCAGAATGAAGTCATGCGCACCGGCGAGCTTCGCGGCGTCCATGATGCGGTCCATCGGCAGGGTCGGATCGGCGAGCGCGATGTTGTCGCGCACCGACCGGTTGAACAGCATGTTCTCCTGCAGCACCACGCCGATCTGCCGGCGCAGCCAGGCCGGGTCGGTCATGACGAGATCCATGCCGTCGATCAGCACGCGGCCGCCCTGCGGCACATAGAGCCGCTGCACCAGCTTTGCGAAGGTGCTCTTGCCCGAACCTGACGACCCGACGATGCCGACGGTCTGTCCCGCCGGAATCTCGAACGAGACGTCATGCAGGATTTCAGGCCCGTCGAGCCGGTAGCGGAACGCGACGTGCTCGAAGCGGATGTTGCCGCGGAGCGGCGGCAGCCCGGCACGGCCGGCGGAGTAAGCCGGCTCCGCCGCGCTGTTGAGGATGTCGCCGAGCCGCGCGATCGACAGCCGCGCCTGATGGAAATCCTGCCAGACCTGCGCCAGCCGCAGCACCGGCGCGGACACGCGGCCCGCAAAAATGTTGAAGGCCACGAGCTCGCCGACGGTCAATGCGTCGCCGATCACGAGCCGCGCGCCGACATAGAGGATGGCGGCGGTGACGACCTTGCTGACGAACTGCACGAGCTGGCTTGCGGTGTTGCCGAGGCTGGTGACGCCAAAGCTCGCCGAGACGTAGCCGGCGAGCTGCTCTTCCCAGCGGCGCTGCATCTGCGGCTCGACCGCCATCGCCTTCAGCGTCTCGATGCCGCTCACGCTTTCGACCAGAAACGCCTGGTTCTCGGCGCCGCGGCGGAATTTGTCTTCCAGCCTGCGGCGGAACAGCGGCGTCGCCACCGCCGAGATCGCGATGTAGAACGGGAACGAGGCCAGCACGATGCAGGTCATCAGCGGCGAATAGGCGAACATCACCGCCAGGAACACCGAGGTGAAGAACAGGTCGATCAGCAGCGTCAGCGACGATGAGGTGATGAAATTCCGGATGTTCTCGAGCTCGCGAACCCGCGCCACGGAATCGCCGACGCGCCGCGCCTGAAACCAGGCCATCGGCAGCGCCAGCAGATGATGGAACAGGCGCGCGCCCAGCTCGACGTCGATGCGGTTGGTGGTATGCGCGAACAGATAATTGCGCAGGATGCCGAGCACGGTGTCGAACAGCGAGACCACGACGAGGCCGATGACGAGGACGTCGAGCGTCGACAGTGAGCGATGCACCAGCACCTTGTCGATCACGACCTGGAAGAACAACGGCGAGACCAGCGCGAACAGCTGGAGGAAGAACGAGGCCGCCACCACTTCGCCGAACAGCCGCCGGTATTTGCCGATCGCGCCGATGAACCATGTGATGTCGAACTGCCGCCCGAGGTCCGACAGTCCGGCGCGCCGGGTCATCAGGATCAGCCCGCCGTCCCAGATCGCGCACAATTCGTCGCGCTCCATCAGCACCGGTCGCTGCGCCTGCGGCGACTGCACCAGCACCTTGTCGGCGGACGCCTTTGCGATGACCATGAAACTGCCGTCGCGCAGCATCGCGATCGCCGGCAGCGGGCTGCCCGGCAGGCGGCTCCACTGCGTGCGATAGGTTCGAGCCTTGAGCCCGAGCGACCTGGCGCAGCGGACGATGTCCGCTGCGCCGAAGCCTGCCGCACCGAGCCGGTGCCTGAGCTGGTCGCGGTCGGCGGCCACGCCTTGCAGGTGAAGCAAGGTCAGGAGAGCGTCGAGCCCCGTATCGGTCGAGACCACATTGGTCGTCATGAGCGTTCTCCAGGCCGGAGCAGCTAGGCGGAATGGCTTTTGATCAAATCGAGTTTGGCCACAGCAGCGCTCTCACCGTTCCCTCCCCCCTTGTGGGGGAGGGAACGCACCTCCGTTGGCGCGCGAGTCGAGGCCCATTCCATCTGGCCTTACGGTCAGGCGTGCTGTGGCGGAGCGAGCGTCTGGGTCTGCGCCGTATGCGGATCGGGCATGGGCATCTCGCCGTGACCGTCGCCGGCCGGGATGAGATTCGCGGCCATGGCCTGGTTGAGCAGCATCGCGGCCGCCATCGCCCCGCCCCCGTTGATGATGACGTTGTTGCCGGTGCCACCGTCGAGGACGTCCTGGCCGCCGCCGCCGATCAGCACGTCGTCACCGGCACCACCCATCAGCGTGTCGTTGCCGGGACTGCCGATCAGGACGTCGTCGCCATTGCCGCCATTGGCGACGAGCTGGATGCCGCCATGCAGGCCCGAGGCCGTGATGACATCGTCGCCGTCGAGGCCGTTGATGACGATCCTGTCGCCCGCACCGGCATCGGTGATGTTGATGTCCTGGCCGAGCCCCGACACCGTGATGATGCCGTCGTGCTCGGTCACGGTGATGACGTCGTTGCCGTCGGTTCCGTTGATCGTCACGGTATCGGCCGCGCCGTCATTGGCGCCGAGGTCGAGGTTGATCTGGTTCACGCGGGTGCCGGAGAGGTCGCCGACCGTGATGTTGTCGGCCCCGCCGAGCGCATTGAAATTGATGTGCTCGACCCCGTTGAGGTCCATCGCGATGGCAGCGACGTCGCGCGTGAACAGCACCCGGCCGCCATTGGCCGAGATGTTGATGTTCTCGCTGATGTTGGCACCGTTGAATGCCAGCGTGTCGGTGCCCTTGCCGCCTTCGACGGTGTCGCTGCCGTCGCCGGGGTTCCAGACGAAGGTGTCGTCGCCCGCGCCGAGATTGGCGACGTCGTTGCCGCGGCCGCCATTGACGAAGTCGTTGCCGGCACTGCCGGTGATGGTGTCGTTGCCGTCGCCGCCATTGAGGTTGAGGCTAATCGCCTGCCCCGCCTTGATCGCGGATGCGTCGATGACGTCGTTGCCGCCTCCGCCGTTGACGCTGAGCACGTCACCGGCATCGGCATGCGCAATCGTGACCTGCGCCGCGAGGCCGTTGACCACCACCGATCCGCCGGAGGTCACGACCGAGATGTTGTCGTCACCGGCGGTGCCGTTCACGGTCACGCGGTCCGCCGCGCCGTCGCCGCTCTGGCTGCCGGGGCCGGCGCTGAGGTCGATCGCGACCTGCGTGACGTCGGTTCCGGTCAGATCGTTGACGGTGATGTTGTCGGCGCCGCCGGCTGCCGCGATCTGCACATGCTCGATTCCGTTGAGATCCATGACGATATTGCCGACGTCACGGGTGAGAAGCGCACGGCTTCCGTTCGCCGAGATCGACATGTTCTCGGCCACGTTGGAGCCGTTGAACACCAGCGTATCCGTTCCCGTGCCGCCTTCGACGACGTCGCTGCCGTCACCGGGATTCCACGTAAAAGTGTCGTCGCCCGCACCGAGAAGCGCCACGTCATTGCCGCGTCCGCCATTGACGATGTCGTTGCCGTCACCGCCGATCAGGGTGTCGGCGCCCTGGCTGCCGGTGATGGTGTCGTTGCCCGCGCCGCCGTCGAGGGTCAGTCCGATCACCGCAGCAAGCGCGGATGCATCGATGACGTCGTTGCCGCCGAGCGCCTGGATCACCAGCCGGTCATTGGCCGCCTCGGCATTGGCAATGGTCACGACCTCAGGCAGGCCGGTCACCGTCACGGTCGTGCCCACGGCCGTGACCTCGATGTGCTGGCCTCCGTTGGTGCCGTTGACGGTCACCGTATCGGCCGCGCCGTCGCCTTGCGTGCCGCCGGGAACGGCTGCGAGATCGACCAGCACCTGCTTGACGCCGGTCCCGGTGAGATCGCCGACGGTGATGTTGTCGGCGCCGCCGCGCGCATCGAACTCGATCTGCTCGATGCTGTTGAGGTCCATGGTGATGTTGGCGACATCGCGGGTGAAGCGCACCCGGCCGCCATTGGCGGAGATGTCGATCTTCTCGCTGATGTTGGCGCCGTTAAACAACAGCTTATCGTTGCCCGATCCGCCTTCGACGGTATCGCTGCCGTCGCCAGGATTCCAGATGAAGGTGTCGTCACCGGATCCGAGCTGGGCGACGTCGTTGCCGCGCCCGCCATTGACGATGTCGTTGCCGGAGCCGCCGATCAGGAGATCGTTGCCGTCCCCACCGGTGATCGTGTCGTTGCCCGCGCCGCCATCGAGCGTCAGCGAGATCAGGCTGGCGAGCCCGTTGCCCGCAGTGATGACATCGTCGCCGCCACCGGCGTGCAGCACGAGATTCTCCGTCGTGCCGATGTCCAGCGAGAATGGCGCCGCACCCGTGCCGTCGAGCCGCACGCGCGTCCCGTTCGCAGTGATTGAGAATGTCTCGGGGTCATTGCTGCCGTTGACCTGCGCCGTATCGTTGCCGTCACCGCCCTCGAAGACGTTGCTGCCGCCGCCGGGATTCCAGATCATGAGATCGTTGCCGGCTTCGCCGAACAGCTGATTGTCGCCGCTGCCGCCGTCGAGCGTGTCGTTGCCGGCGCCGCCGAACAGCAAATCGTTGCCGCCGCCGCCCTTGATCACATCGTCGCCGGCCTGCCCGAACAGCAGGTCGTTGCCCGAGCCACCGGTGATCTTGTCATTGCCGTCGCCACCGAAGATGTGCACCGCGGGCATCGGGCCGTGGCATTCGTTGACGGTGATGGTGTCGTTACCGCTCTGACCGAAGATGTCGATCCCGCTGGTGTTATCGACGGTGGGTTCGCCGCCGACCGTCTTCACGTGCCCGTTATTGATCAGGATGCGGCCGGACTTGTCGCGGCTGATCACGACGCCGTTATTGGCGGTGTCGCCGAAAATAGTGAGCTGCCCCGTAACCGGGGAAAAAACGGAGGTAATAGACATCCAAATAATCCTTCGACCGATCTAGCCCCTCCCCTCGATGCGTAGCAGCCGCGAACATGACATTCTTGAAGCGTTGCTTGAGACACGCGTGATTATTCTGGAGATTTCCTCCAGATTTCCTCCGGGCCGGTTTTGGGAGCGACGGCTGGGAGCAGCGAGCCGCAACGATGGGAAGACTGCAGGCCCGCGCGTTCGCAGGCTGCTCGGCTTCGGCGGTCGGCTCAAAAATGAAGTTGTGACAGTAACCGGGCTTCTTCCAAGACCACTCGCCCTCCTGACGCTGATGCACGGCAACGTCGAACCCTTCGAGCGGCAGAACCTGGTTGCCGCTGAGATCAAGATTCGATATTTCAGAATTACGATTTTACCGCAATATGCATCTCTCGTGCCCCGGACGCAGCGCAGCACGACAGTGATGCGCTGCCGAGCCGGGGCCCATCATCTAGGCTGTGTACTCATTAAGCAGCTGTGCTGCGCTCCGGGGTCTCGGCGTCAAAATGCGCGGTCGCAACCACAACCGGCCGCGGCGGTTCGGCTTTTTGCGCCACGGTATCCTTGCACCCGGCCAGCGCAGCGGCCATCAAGGCCAGCGAGGCGCGTCTCCCCCTGCTAATCGCTATCAGCTTGCGCGGGATTGCGCGCCGTGACGATCCACGTCGCGCCGTCGATCATCACCGACCGCTCGCCGGGGCAGTCCGCGAAGGCAGCACGAACCGCGGCCGAGGCGCGGGCGCGGATGTCGTCGGGCTGATCAACAAGCGCGCGCGACAGCGGGCCGACCTCGAACGTCATCTTCACCGCGTCGTCGATCGCCGCGTCCCGCGTCGCGCCCTCGCCAAACGGGACGGAAGCATCGAAGGGCGCGATAGCGATATCGTTGAAGCCGGCCTCCGTCAGGATGCGCGCCACCCGCCCCCGGTCGCCGAACGAGAACGGGCCGGGCGTTTCGGGATCGGGCGGCGCGGTCGCCGGGACGATGCCCTTAATCGCGCCCATCGGCAGGCGCATCCAATCGTTCTCGGCCGCGCCACGCCAGCAGACGAAAGCGACCCGCCCGCCCGGCTTGAGCGCGCGGCGCATATGGGCGAACGCGCCTGTCGGATCGTCGAAGAACATCACCCCGAAACGCGAGAACAGGATGTCGAACGCCCCCTCGGGCAGCTCGGCGCTGCTGGCGTCGGCGACGCGGAACAGGGTTGGCGTATCCTGTGGCGCGAGCGCGCGCGCTCGGGCGATCAGCGGTTCGGATATGTCCACGCCCAGCACTTGGCCCCCCGCGCCGACGCGGGCGGCCAGAGCCAGACTCGACGCGCCCGCGCCGCAGCCGACGTCCAGCACGCGCTCGCCCGTCGCGGGCGCGGCGGCTTCGATCGCGGCCTGACCGAACACGGCCGCTATGGCGTCGAGCCGGGCCTGGTGGGCGACCCAGCGCTCCCCGCTTTGGTCATTCCAGCCGGCGGCTCGATCGGCATTGTGCTGTGCCATAACATATCCTTGTTCTCCAAACTGTCCGATGCCAAAGCGCGCATCGTCTCCAGCGAGCAGCGAGGGCGAACGGGATGAAGCGATCCATTCTCCGCTGATCCTTGAGAGGAACGACCAGATCCGGATCGAAGCTCCGTGTACATCGTCAGCCTTCAGAGCCCCCGCTTGTTCGATGAGCTCCGCACGCCAGCGCCCCTGCAGTTAACCGTCCACTATTCTTTTCAAAGTGGCCCTTTGCATTGATCGCGGCGTCAGACGATTTGAAAAGGCTGCCATCTTGTTCGCGAGGCCGGCGATCACCATGGCTTTTCCTTCCATAAGCGCCCGAACACCGCTCGCGGCGACCGGACGAGGCTTCATGGTGAGGAGGCGCAGCAAGGCCGTTGTGGCTGCGCCGGCTGCCGCATCGAAGCCCGTCGCGGTGTGCCCCGGGCAGAGAGTGGTAACAACCACACCATGCGAGCGGAGTTCGTCGTGCAGGGCCTCGCCAAGGGCGAGTACATATGCCTTGGTCGCCGCATAGGCCGCGTAGCTGGGAACGGCTTGGAAGGCCATGAGACTGGCGACGAGAAGGATATGTCCAGAGCGCCGCGCGGCCATGTCACGGCCGAACAGGTAGGTCAGCTCTGTGAGCGTCGTGATGTTGAGCTGGATCATGTCTGTCGTGCGCTCGATCGGCGTGTCCAACAAAGCGCCGTGCAAGCCGTATCCGGCATTGTTCAGCAAGATGTCGATCGTCGCCGACCTCGCATCGAGACTGCTTTTCAAGTGACTGGCGGCGCCTGGCGCGGCAAGATCGATCGCCTCGACCAGCACGTCCACCCCGTATTTGCGGCGGAGATCGGCGGCAAGCTTTTCCATCGACTCCCGCCTTCGGGCCACCAATACGAGATTGACTTTCTGCGCAGCCAGGAGATCTGCGAAGTCGAGGCCGAGGCCACTCGACGCCCCGGTGATCAGAGCCCATTTTCCGGCGAAGCTGTTCATTGGTTCTTTCGACATCGTTCTCTTCCTCAACTCCAATTCGATGGCACGCGGCAACCGGAGAAGGGAATCTGCGCTCTCAAACCACCATCGACTGCTGGGCGAAGATACCCGCCATCGCGCCCTGCGATGATGCCTGGGTGACCGAGGGCAAGAAGGGCGTGGTGAGGTCGCCGGCGGCGTAGATGCCAGGCGTGCTGGTTTGACGGCGTTCGTCGACCTTGAGGACGATGCCGGCGGGCGTAGCCACGGTGGCAAGGCCCAGTGCTTCATGCAGGCTTGCGGACGGCTTGTTGCGCGGATTGGCGAACAGGATGTCGACCGCGACATTGCGGCCGGTATCGAGATTGACGGTGGCGATATGGCCCTGGTGATGGGCGATCTCGACGATCCGGCCATCGACGAGAGGTATGTTTCGGCGCGCCAGATCGGCCTGGATATCGGGCGGAATGTCGTGACCATCGGCGAAGAGCGTCAACTTGTCAGTCCAATCGTGGAACAGCCTGACCTGATTGTGCGACTGCGGGCTGGACCAGACGAGGCCCCAATGCTGGCCGGCGACTTCAAAGCCGTCGCAATAGGGGCATGGCACGATGGACCTGCCCCAGCTTTCGGCGTAGCCCGGAACATCAGGCATCTGGTCGGCGACGCCATAGCTCAGGATCAGACGACGCGCCGCAAGGCTTTCACCATCGCCAGTAAGGACAGAGAAATTGTCGATGGCGCCGGAGACGCTGTCGGCCCGGGCACTGACAAGCTTGATCGCGGGATAACGCGCCAACTGCCGCCGCGTCTCCGCCAGGATGTCCAGCGGCGGCTTGTGATCGTGGCCGAGCAGTCCATGCGAGTGGCCGGCGAAGCGGTTGCGTGGCAGACCGGTATCGAGAACGGTGACCTTGCGGCGGGCGCGGCCGAGCTGCAAGGCGCCGGCGAGACCGGCAAAGCTGCCGCCGATGATGATGACGTCATCCATGGTGATGGGCTCCGTGTTGTGGATGGAGGGAGACGAGTTGGGCTTGGCGGTGGCCTGAGCGCGGGCGAGGCCGATGGCGGAAAGCGCAGCCAACTTCAGCAGGGCTCGTCGTTGCATCGAAGGAGTCACCCTACCCTCTGGCTTGCACATTTCAGATACTTCATGGTATCGTAATTCAAGAATTAGGATACTGTCAAGTACTGGAATTTCCGTGACCGAAAACAGCCAGGGCCGGCGCGGCCGGCCCGCCAACGAGGCGCTTGGCCAAACCATTGTCGACGCCGCAGGCGAACTCTTTGCAGAATTTGGTTTTCAAGCGACGACCTTGGACAAGGTCGCCCAGCGAGCGAAGATATCGAAGCTCAGCATTTACAGGCACTTCGAGAACAAAGAGGCGCTGTTTGGCGCGGCCTTTGCGGCCCGCTGTCAGCAGTTAATCCCACAGGCGCTTTTTGAAGGCGTCGATGGCTCGGCCGAGGGTCAGCTTATGGCGGTGGGATCATCGCTGCTTCGCACGCTGCTGCGCCCAGACGTCCGCAACGTCGAAGCCATGGTCATGGCCGACACGCCGAACCAAAAGTCGTTGAGCAAAGTCCATTACGAAGCCGGCCCCGCCCATATCGTCGCCCAAATCGAGACCCTGTTACGTCAGTTGCACGCGAAGGCGGTCCTGAACGTGCCCGATCCTCTCCGGTCCGCCCGCTTGTTCGCCGCGCTTTTCAAAGGATCCGATCTCCTGATGATCGCACGCTTCGATCAGGCGAAAGCAGAGGACGACAACGAAATCGAATCCTATTGCCGGTCGGCCGTCGCCATGTTCGTCGCCGCGCACCGTGACAACGACCAAGTGGGCGGAGATTTGCCTGCCTCAAGGTCAAAAAAAATTTGAATCGTGCGTGACCTAGTCGGCCAGCAGGTCAAGGCAGGCAGCCGATCATGAAAATTGACGAGTCGGCCGCACGGTCCGACTAACGTCCGCTTTGGGTCATTTTCGACGGACTCAACGAGGGCTGTCGGTTAGCTGAAGCTTTGCCCAGAGAGCGCCGAGCCAGGCCAGAAGCGTTGCGCTTGGACCGCCCCCCATGATTCCCCCCCCAAACTGGGGAGACGAATCATGCGCTACGAACTCGCCGACTATGAATGGCTTGCCATCAAGCCCATGCTGCCAAACAAGCCTCGTGGCGTTCCTCGGGTATACGACCGACGTGTTTTAAACGGCATCTTCTGGGTCCTGCGATCCGGGGCACCTTGGCGCGATCTGCCGGATCATTTTGGCCCTTACACGACCTGCTGTAACCGTTTCGTCCGTTGGCGGCGGGCTGGTGTCTGGGGCCGCATCATAGACGCACTTGCCACTGCTCATAATGCCGCTGTCCAGATGATCGACACATCTATTGTCCGCGCGCACCAGCATGGAGCCTGCGTTACGAGAAACCAGCGCCGATCGATGGGAAGGTCACGCGGCAGCGAACTATCTTGCTTTCGTTCAGCTCGCCTCGATCAGGCTATGGCTTCGCGTTAATGAGTCCACGTCCTAGAGAGGCTGGTCGAGAGAGCTGGGTCCCGGCTCAGCGCAGCAGCGCAAGGGCGCTGCAGCGCGTCCGGAACAAGAGCAACGCCTTAAGCCGACTTCTTCTTCGGCTTCGGCTTCGTTGCCTTCGGCGCGACGGGCGCTTCCGGCGTGCCTTCGATCGAGGACAGGCGGCCGTTGGTGAAGGTGTAGATGCCGGCGCGCGGACCGGTGGTCCAGGTCACGACGGCGACGCGGCGGCCGGCCGCATCACCGGAGAGACTGACATTCGAGGGCGCGCCGATGCCCCGCACCACGTCGCATTCGGTGTGGCCGAGCGCGACCGTGCCGCCCGTCGGCGCGGGCGCCGTCGTCGAGGCGTTGGCGTCGGCCGGTCCGGGCGGCGGCGCCATGCCGGGACAGGCGCCGTCGGCGCTGACCAGATCTGTGGCGGCAACCGGCTGGTCGGGCGTCAGCGGCGGCGATTCGATCGAGATGTTCTTGATGAAGAGGCGCCCGGGCCGTTGAAACCATTCGGCGTCCTTGGCAGACGCCAGCAGATCGGTCCCGCCCGAACAGCCCGCGACCAGCGGTGCTACGGCAGCCAACACAATTACGAGCGAGCTGGGAAGCTTTTGATGTCGCACGATAAACTAAATTCCCCGCGTGAAGGACGAGCCCTAAGCGTTTGTCCCAACATCACTTTGCGGCACGAAGGTGGCCAAAGCCAGCATCGCCCGAAAAGCGAAGATTATCATTAATTACGACCGCCCCCTAATTTCGACGCTGCCAGCGCCCCCGTTCGTCGGCCTGCCAATAGGTGACATCAAATCCCCGCGCCTTGCAATCCGTCCAAGCGCTGCGGGCGAGCGCAAGGGCATCCGGATCGTCGCCGTTGAACAGCAGCACCATGCGCTCATAGCCCTGCGCGTCCTGCGGCAGCGCGGCGTTGTCGACCAGGAAGCGGACATTGGCGCCGTTGGGATTGCCCTCCTCGACCGCCAGCACGATCGGCTGATCGGCGGCATCGTTCACCCGCCACGTCGCATGCGGCAGGAAGGAATCGTCGCGATAGGTCCATAGGTGCGCGTCGAGCGCATCGGCGCGCTCCTCCGAGGTCGACTGCACCACGACGCGCCAGCCGCGCTCGAGCGATTTCTCGAGAAGCGGCGGCAACACGTTCTCCACCGTCATGTTTTGCAGATGGTAGAACAGGACTTCAGTCATGGTGGATCATTTGCGCTCGTAATGATCGGCCACCAGGCGATCCAGCAGGCGGACGCCATAGCCGCTGCCCCAGCTCTGGTTGATGTCGGTCTTCGGCGCGCCCATGGCGGTGCCGGCGATGTCGAGATGCGCCCAGGGCGTGCCGTCGACGAAGCGTTGCAGGAACTGCGCCGCGGTGATCGAGCCGCCGTGACGGCCGCCGGTGTTCTTCATGTCGGCGAACTGGGAATCGATCAGCTTGTCGTATTCCGGGCCGAGCGGCATGCGCCAGACCTTCTCGCCGCTCTCGATACCGGCCGCGAGCAGGCGCTCGGCGAGCTCGTCATTGTTGGAGAACATGCCGGCATGCTCGGTGCCGAGCGCGACCATGATCGCGCCGGTCAGCGTCGCCAGATCCACCATGAATTTCGGCTTGGTCTTCTTGGCGACGTACCAGAGCACGTCGGCCAGAACGAGACGGCCTTCCGCGTCGGTGTTGATGATCTCGATGGTCTGACCCGACATCGAGGTGACGATGTCGCCCGGCCGCTGCGCATTGCCGTCGGGCATGTTCTCGACGAGGCCGATGGCACCGACCACGTTGGCCTTGGCCTTGCGCGCCGCAAGCGCATGCATCAGGCCGACGACGCAGGCCGCGCCCCCCATGTCGCCCTTCATGTCCTCCATGCTGCCGGCCGGCTTGATCGAAATGCCGCCGGTGTCGAAGCAGACGCCCTTGCCGACGAAGGCGACCGGTGCATCGCCCTTCTTGCCGCCGTCCCAGCGCATGATCACGGTGCGGCTCGGCCGCGCCGAGCCCTGGCCGACGCCGAGCAGCGCGCCCATGCCGAGCTTGTCCATCGCCCTGACGTCGAGCACCTCGATCTTGACGCCGAGCTTGCGGAGCTGGCCGGCGCGGCGGGCGAATTCCTCGGGGAACAGCACGTTCGGCGGCTCGTTGACGAGATCGCGCGCGATGATGACGCCGTCGACGACATGACCGGCCGAGACAAACGCCTTCTTGGCCGCGACGGCATCGCCGACCGCCAGCGAGATGTCGGCCCGCAAGGCGCCCTCCTCGCCATCTTTCTTCTTGGTCTTGTAGCGGTCGAACTTGTAGGCGCGCAGGCGCAGGCCCGAGGCGATCGCGACCGCCTGCTCGCTGGTCATGGCGCCACCGGGGAGTTCCGCCATGATGGTCATGGCGGCACCGCCGGCGGACAGCTTGCTGGCCGCCACGCCGCCGAATTTGAGAAGCTCGTTCGTCTTCAGGCTTGTCGCCTTGCCGGCCCCGATCACGACCAGGCGGGTCGCCTTCACGCCCTCCGGCGCCAGGATGTCGAGCGCCGCACCGGTTTTACCTTTGAAGCCGGCGGCGGAGGCCGCCCGCTTCACCAGATCCGTGGCGCCGCCCAGCGCCTTGGCCGTCGCCGGACCGAGCTTCAGATTGTCGTCGCAGAACACGACCATGATGCCACGGGCGGC
Organism: Bradyrhizobium sp. 18BD; assembly: GCF_054185225.1. Taxonomy (NCBI): domain Bacteria; kingdom Pseudomonadati; phylum Pseudomonadota; class Alphaproteobacteria; order Hyphomicrobiales; family Nitrobacteraceae; genus Bradyrhizobium; species Bradyrhizobium sp. 18BD. The sequence continues at coordinate 165,693 of NZ_JAVAYL010000003.1, forward strand.
GGCAGACAGCGGGACGAAGCCGACCTTGATGGCATCGGACATGGGTAACTCCTCAAAAACACGTGGCTTTTTGCCGCTCGGCGGTCCCGGCACAGGCCGGAGCTGAACGGCGATTCACTGGACTCGCCCTACTATGGGCCAGCGGCCCGGCAGATGCCAAGCACCGCCCGTGGCCGCCGTGCCACAACGAGGGAAATATTAACCATATATTGACGGTGCCACGGGGCAGCCATTTTGTTGACGGATCAAAGGGATGGTAGTGAGAGAGTAAACCGCTAGAAGAGTGGTTGGACGACCTTGGGGGTCCCCTGATCGGGGATTGGTCGGACGGCCGGACTTCCGGCCTGCATTGGGGCGTTGGTGGGGATTCGTGCGGTAGCGCATGGGGTCGATCGATAGGTATATTTTCCGCACGACGCTGGCGTCGTTTGCGCTCGTCCTTGTCAGCCTTACCGGCGTGATCTGGATTACGCAGGCGTTGCGCGGCATCGACCTGATGACGAGCCAGGGTCAGACCATCCTGACCTTCCTCGGCATCACCAGCCTCGTTGTGCCCGCTCTCGTGCTGATCATCTCGCCGATCGCGCTGATGATCGCGATCTCGCACACGCTGAACAAGCTTGCGACCGATTCCGAGATCATCGTGATGAATGCCGCCGGCTTCTCGCCGTTCCGGCTGTTCTATCCGTTCTTCTACGCCACCTGCGTCGTGGCGCTGCTGGTCGCGTTCATTGCGGCCTATCTCGCCCCCGACGGCATGCGCCGGATCAAGCAGTGGGACGCCGAGATCACCGCCGACGTGCTCACCAACATCCTGCAGCCCGGCCGTTTCGCCCAGCTCGACAAGAACCTCACGATCCGGATCCGCGAGCGCAAGCCCGGCGGCATTCTGGAAGGGATATTCATCGACGACCGCCGTGATCCCAATGAACGCGTCTCGATCGTCGCCGAGCAGGGCGAGGTCGTGAAGAACGAGAACGGCTCGTTCCTGGTGCTGAAGGACGGCAACCTCCAGCGCTTCGAGGCCGGCAAGCGCGATCCCGCGCTGGTGGCGTTCGGCCGCTACGGCTTCGACATGTCGAAGTTCGGCAACCAGGGTCGTGACGTCACCCTCGGCATCCGCGAGCGCTATCTCTGGGAGCTGTTCTCGCCGTCCGAGGACGATCCCGTCTACAAGCAGATTCCCGGACAATTCCGCTCGGCGCTGCATGACAGCCTGTTGGCGCCGATCTATCCGTTCGCCTTTGCGGTGCTGACCTTCGCCTTCCTCGGCGCGCCGCGCACCACCCGCCAGAGCCGCAATTTCTCGATCGGCTCCTCGATCCTCGCGGTGTTCGGCCTGCGCATGGCGGGCTTTGCCTGCTCCGTGATGGCGGTGAAATCGACGGGCCCGGTGCTGGTCCAATACGTGATGGTGTTCGGGGCCATCGCCGTCGGACTGTGGATGATCGTCGGCGGCATCGTGGTCGAGCCGCCGCCCGGCCTGATGGAAGCCATCAACAGATCGAACGCGCGGATCGCGCGGCTGTTTGGACGTCCGGCCACCGCATGAGCATGCTCACCAACACTCTCGGGCGCTATTTCGCCGGCCGTTTCGTGGTCGCGGCGCTTGGCGTGTTCGCCAGCATCTTCCTGCTGCTGGTGCTGGTCGACTACATCGAGATGGTGCGCAAGACCTCCGGCCTTGCATCCGCTTCCGCGATCATGGTGGCCGAGACCTCGCTGTTCCGGGTGCCGCAGCTTCTGGAGAAGCTGACGCCGTTCTGCATGCTGATCGGCGCCATGACCTGCTATCTCGCCCTCTCCCGCCGGCTGGAGCTCGTGGTCGCGCGCGCCGCCGGCATCTCGGCCTGGCAGTTCATCTCGCCGGCGCTCGGCAGCGCGCTGCTGATCGGGGTGATCGCCACCGTCGCCTACAATCCGATGTCGGCGAACCTGCGCGAGCTCTCCAAGCGCATGGAAGCCGAGCTGTTCGGCTCGGCGCCCGGCGGCGGCATCCAGGATGCCTCCGGCTTCTGGCTCAACCAGGTCACCAGCGACGGCCAGACCATCATCAATGCCGCGCGCAGCGAGCAGCAGGGCATTCGTCTCACCGGGCTGACGCTGTTCCGGTTTGACACAAAGCAGCACTTCCAGGAGCGCATCGAGGCGCGAGAGGCGACGCTCGAGGCCGGCCACTGGCTGTTCAAGACCGTCCGCCGCTTTACGCTGGACTCCCCGCCGGTCGATCAGGCGACGCTCGAGATTCCGACGACGCTGACCGAGGCGCAGGTCCGCAACAGCTTTTCCACACCCGAGACTGTGTCCTTTTGGCAACTACCGAGCTACATCCGCTCATCCGAAAGCTCGGGCTTCGCGACAGCAGGCTATCGACTCCAGTATCACAAGCTGTTGGCACAGCCGTTTTTGCTGGCCGCAATGGTGATGCTCGCGGCCTCGGTGTCGTTGCGTTTCTTCCGGATGGGCGGCGTGCAGAAGATGGTTTTGAGTGGCGTGGGCGCGGGCTTTCTGCTCTACGTTTTGTCGAAAGTGACTGAAGACTTGAGCAAGGCTGAGTTGATGCATCCGATCGCTGCGGCGTGGTTGCCCGTGGTGGTGGGCGGCCTCACCGGCTTTTTGGCCTTGTTGTATCAGGAGGACGGTTAGTGACTGCCGTCCATCGAGGGCTCGTGTCTCGTTTGACGCGGCGTACTGTGGTGCGCGCGAACGGGATCGGCTTGTCCATTCGCAGGCTCCTGCTGGCCGCAGCCGCCGTGGCATCGCTCGGCGCCCTGATGGATGTTGCGTTCGTGGGCCCCGCCTCCGCTCAGGGCTACACTTACAATCCGCTGCCGCCGCGCCCCAAGCCGCCGAAGGTTGCCAACGACAACCAGATGCTGGTTCAGGCGACCGAGGTCGATTACGACTACAACAATTCGCGCGTCTCCGCGGTCGGTAACGTCCAGCTGTTCTACAACGGCACCAGCGTCGAGGCCGACAGGGTCATCTACGACCAGAAGACCAAGCGGCTGCATGCCGAAGGCAACATCCGCATGACGGATGCCGACGGCAAGATCACCTATGCCGAGATCCTGGATCTCTCCGACGATTACCGCGACGGTTTCGTCGATTCGCTGCGCGTGGACACCGCCGACCAGACCCGCATGGCCGCGAGCCGCGCCGACCGCTCCAGCGGCAACTACACGGTGTTCGAGAACGGCGTCTACACGGCCTGCGCGCCGTGTAAGGACGATCCGAAGAAGCCGCCGCTCTGGCAGGTCAAGGGTGCCCGCATCATCCACGACCAGCAGGAGAAGATGCTGTATTTCGAGACGGCGCAGCTTGAGTTCTTCGGCGTGCCGCTCGCCTACATGCCCTATTTCTCGACGCCCGATCCGACCGTGAAGCGCAAGACCGGCTTCCTGATGCCGGGCTTCACCTCGAACACGCCGTTCGGCTACGGCGTCGAAGTCCCGTTCTATTGGGCGATCGCGCCCGACATGGACATGACCTTCAATCCGCGCATCACGTCCAAGCAAGGCGTGCTGTTCCAGGCCGAGTACCGCCAGCGCCTGATGGACGGCGCCTACCAGATCCGCGTCTACGGTATCGACCAGCTCGATCCGGGCGCGCTCGCCGGTCAACCCGGCGATCGCCAGTTCCGCGGCGCCGTCGACACCAAGGGCCAGTTTGCGCTGAACGACAAGTGGGTCTGGGGTTGGGACGGCGTCCTGATGTCCGACTACTATTTCTTCTCGGACTACCGGCTGTCGCAGTACCGCGATCCGCTGGGCGCGTTCCTGTACCTGCCGACCGACGCGCTGTCGCAGCTCTATCTGACCGGCGTCGGCAATCGCAGCTTCTTCGACGCGCGCACGATGTACTGGCTGAGCTACTCGGGCAACCAGAGCCAGGTGCCGATCGTCTACCCCGTGATCGACTACTCGAACGTGCTGAACTATCCGGTGTTCGGCGGCGAGTTCAGCTACAAGGTCAATTTCACCAACCTGTCGCGTGACGCGGCCGCGTTCGATCCGATCACGACGCTGGCCAACACCGCCGGCCTGTGCACGACGACGTCGGCCGATCCGCTCGCCCGCACGCCGTCGCAGTGCAACCTGCGCGGCGTCCCCGGCACCTACACCCGCCTGACCGCGGAAGCGCAGTGGCGCAAGTCCTTCACCGACCCGTTCGGCGAGATCTGGACGCCGTTCGCGATCCTGCGCGCCGACGCGGTCAACGCCTCGATCTCCAACCAGCCGGGCGTGTCGAACTTCCTGCCCGTCGGCGACACCCAGGCGCTGCGCCTGATGCCGACCGTGGGCCTGGAATACCGCTACCCCTTCATCAACGTTCAGCCCTGGGGCTCGACCACCGTCGAGCCGATCGCGCAGATCATCATCCGGCCGAACGAGACCTATGCCGGCAGGTTCCCGAACGAGGACGCCCAGAGCATGGTGTTCGACGCCTCGAACCTGTTCAGCGTCGACAAGTTCTCCGGCTACGACCGCGTCGAGGGCGGCGGCCGCGCCAATGTCGGCGTGCAGGCCACAACCCAGTTCGACCGGGGCGGCGCGGTCAAGGTGCTGTTCGGCCAGTCCTACCAGCTGTTCGGCCTGAACTCCTTCGCGGTCCAGGACACCATCAACACCGGCATCGATTCCGGCCTCGACAAGCCGCGCTCCGATTACGTGGCGAGCGCCGCCTACTCGCCCAACAGCACTTATACGTTCAGCGTCCGCTCTCGCATGGACGAGCAGACCTGGAACATCCAGCGCTTCGAGGCGGAAGGCCGCGCCAACTTCAATCGCTGGTCGGTCAGCATGATGTACGGCAATTACGCGGCGCAGCCGGAGCTCGGCTATCTGACGCGCCGCGAGGGCATCCTGACCTCAGGCTCGCTGAAGGTCGCCGCCAACTGGGTGGTGACGGGCTCGGCACGCTGGGACCTCGAGGCCAACAAGATCAACCAGTATGTGGTCGGCGCCGGCTACGTCGACGATTGCTTCGTGCTGGCGGCGAACTATGTAACTTCGTATAGCTACTCCGCGGGCTCGACGCCGCCCGTGCTGAGCCACGCGTTCATGTTCCAGATCGGGCTGCGCACGCTGGCGACCACGACCGGGGCCAGCTCATCCGGCATCCAGTGACACCCGTTTGAACTGCCGGCCGCCTGATCCCGATCGCAGGATCATTTCGGCTGACATGCGAGCGACAACCATGACGACCCCATTGCCTGTGTTCCGCCTCCTCCTTCTCGCACTGGCCTCCGTGCTGGTTCTGGCCGGTACGCCCGCGCGCGCGCAGAACATCGTCGTCATGGTCAACGGCGACCCGATCACCGATTTCGACATCGACCAGCGCTCCAAGCTCGACACGCTGACGACGCAGAAGACCCCCAGCCGGCAGGAGGTCATCAACGAGCTGATCGACGACAAGGTGAAGATGAAGGAGGGCAAGAAGTACGGGGTCGACCCCGGCGTCTCCGACATCAACCAGTCCTACGAGGGCATGGCGCAGCGCATGCGCCTCTCGCCGGACCAGCTCACCAAGTCGCTCGAAAGCAAGGGTGTCCGCCCCGAGACGTTGAAGGCCCGCATGAAGTCCGAGATGGTTTGGACCAGCCTCGTCCGCGGCCGCTACAAGGAGAAGCTGATGGTCGGCGAGCGCGACGTCGCGCAGGCCGTGCAGGCCCAGACCGGCGACAAGCTCCAGATCGAGGGCACCGAGTACAAGATGCAGCCGATCGTGCTGATCGTGCCGCGCGGCTCGTCCCAGGCCTTCCTGGAAACCCGGCACAAGGAGGCCGAGCAATATCGCTCGCGCGTCGGAAGCTGCGAGGAAGCCAATTCGCTGTTCCGCTCGACGCCGAACGCCACCATCCGCGAGACCGTCACCAAGACCACCGCCGACCTGCCCGAGGCGCTGCGCAAGGTGCTGGACGACACGCCGATCGGCCATCTGACCGCGCCTGAGGTGACCAAGGCAGGCATCGAAATGGTGGTGCTGTGCTCGCGGAAGCCGACCATGATCGACACGCCGAAGAAGCGCGAGGTCCGCGAGAAGATGTATCAGGAGAAGTACGAGAAGACCCAGAAGGCCTATCTCGAAGAGCTCCGCAAGGCGGCGATGATCGAATATCGCAACCGCTGATGGCCAACGACGCGCTAAAGCCCCTCGCCCTGACCCTGGGAGAGCCCGCCGGCATCGGCCCCGACATCACGATCGCAGCCTGGCTCCGGCGCCGTGAGCTGAACCTGCCCGCCTTCTATCTGCTCGGCGACGAGGCCTTCGTCGCCCGCCGCGCCAGGGCGCTCGGCGCCGATATCCGCATCGCCTCCGTGACATCGGGCGAGGCCGCAGCCGCCTTCATCGACGCGCTGCCCGTGGTCGCAACGGGCGAGCGCGCGGCGGCTGGGCCCGGCAAGCCCGATGACACGAGCGCGCCGGCCGCACTCGCCTCGATCCGCCAGGCGGTCAGTGACGTTCGCGCGGGCCGCGCCGGCGCCGTCGTCACCAATCCGATCGCCAAGAGCGTGCTCTACCGCGCCGGCTTCCGCCATCCCGGTCACACCGAATTCCTCGCCGAGCTCGCAAGCACCGACGGCCGCGTGCCGCAGCCGGTGATGATGCTGTGGTCGCCGCGGCTCGCCGTGGTGCCCGTGACCATCCACGTCTCCTTGCGTGATGCGCTGGCCCAGCTCAGCAGCGAATTGATCGTCTCGACCGTGCGCATCGTCGCGACCGAGCTGAAATCCCGCTTCGGCATCGCGAACCCGCGCATCGCGATCTCCGGCCTCAACCCGCATGCCGGCGAGGACGGCTCGCTCGGCCACGAGGAGCAGACGGTGATCGCGCCGGCGCTCAAGGCTCTGCGCAATGACGGCATCGAGGCCAGGGGGCCGCTGCCCGCCGACACCATGTTCCACGAGGCCGCGCGCGCGACCTATGACTGCGCGGTCTGCATGTATCACGACCAGGCGCTGATCCCGATCAAGACGGTGGCGTTCGACGATGCCGTCAACGTCACGCTCGGCCTGCCCTTCATCCGGACCTCGCCCGATCACGGCACCGCCTTCGACATCGCCGGCACCGGCAAGGCCAATCCGGCCAGCCTGATCGCGGCCTTGAAGCTTGCCAGCCGCATGGCGGCTGCGAAAAGCTGATGAGTGCGATCGACGACCTCCCGCCGCTGCGCGAGGTCATTCGCCAGCACGCGCTGTCGGCCCGCAAATCGCTCGGCCAGAATTTCCTGCTCGACCTCAATCTCACCGCGCGCATCGCCCGCGCGGCCGCACCACTGGAAGACTCCACCATCGTCGAGATCGGCCCGGGCCCGGGCGGACTGACCCGCGCCTTGCTCGCGCTCGGCGCCAGGCGCGTCATCGCCATCGAGCATGACGAACGCGCGATCCCGGCCTTGCAGGATATTTCCGCGCGCTATCCTGACAGGCTCGAGATTGTGCATGGCGATGCCATGGCCTTCGATCCGCGTCCGCTGCTCGCGGGCGAACGCGCCAAGATCGTCGCCAACCTGCCCTACAACATCGCGACCCAGCTGCTGATCAACTGGCTCACCACCGAGCCCTGGCCGCCCTGGTACGACATGATGGTGCTGATGTTTCAGCGCGAGGTCGGCGAGCGTATCGTCGCGCACGAGGACGAGGAGGCCTATGGCCGGCTCGGCGTGCTCGCCAACTGGCGCTGCGAAACAAAAATCCTGTTCGACATTTCGCCGTCCGCCTTCGTGCCGCCGCCGAAGGTCACCTCCTCCGTCGTGCGCCTCGTTCCGCGCGCGGAGCCGCTGCCCTGCGACCGGAAAATGCTCGAGCAGGTCGCCGCCGCAGCCTTCGGCCAGCGCCGCAAAATGCTGCGCCAGAGCCTGAAATCACTCGGTGTTGATCCCGCACGGCTCGCGAGCGCTGCCGGCGTCGATGCGACGCGGCGCGCCGAGACCATTCCCATCTCCGGCTTTGTTGCCATGGCGCGTGAATTGGCGGATATACGCAGCGAAGAAGCATGATCCGGAAAAGTGTGAAGCGGTTTTCTGAAAGAGATCATGCTCAAATAACGAGCTAAAGCGCCCAGCGCTTTAGCGGAAATTCCGGAGGAAAGAAAATGGCGTTGATGCGTCGGCAGTCCCTGGTCAAGTTCGATGCGCCCCTGTGCGAGACCATCGTCGATACGCCGAAGCCGCAGGGACGCGAGGTGCTGGTGCGCATCGAGCGTTGCGGCCTCTGCCATTCCGACCTGCACATCCAGGACGGCTACGCCGATCTGGGCGGCGGCAAGAAGCTCGACACCACGCGCGGCATGACGCTGCCCTTCACGCTCGGCCACGAGATCGCCGGCGTCGTCGACGAAGTCGGCTCCGACGTGCCGTCGAGCCTCGTCGGAAGTAAGAAAGCCGTGTTCCCGTGGATCGGCTGCGGCCAGTGCCGCGACTGCGCCAATGGGGATGAGAACCTCTGCGCCAAGCAGCGTTTCCTCGGCGTCTCCATCGACGGCGGCTTCGCCACCCACGTGCTGGTGCCCGACGCGAAGTATCTGCTCGACTACGATCCCCTGCCCGTCAACCAGGCCGCGACGCTGATGTGCTCGGGCGTCACCGCCTATGGCGCGCTCAAGCGCCTGGTCGACCGTCCGCGCCAGCGCAATTTGCTGCTGATCGGCCTCGGCGGCGTCGGCATGATGGGCCTGTCGTTCGCGCAGGCGATGTTCAAGCAGCCGATCACGGTTGCCGACCTCTCTCCCGCCGCGCGTGAGACCGCGCTGAAGAACGGCGCCGCCAACGCCTACGATCCGTCCGAGCCCGACGTGATCAAGCGCATCCTGAAGGAAACCGAAGGCGGCTTTGACGAGATCGTCGATTTCGCCGGCAACGAGAAGTCGATGGCCTTTGCCGTCGCGGTCGCCGCGCGCGGCGGCAAGGTCGTGGTCTCCGGCCTGATGGGCGGTCAGTTCACGCTGCCGATGGTGCAATGGGTCTACAAGCGCCTCACCGTCGAGGGCTTCATGGTCGGCACGCTCGCGGAAGGCAAGGAGCTGATGGCGCTCGCACGCGCCGGCAAGATCAAGCCGACGCCGATGCGCGAAGAGCCGATGGGCGATGTCCAGAAATGGATCGACGAGCTGCGCGCCGGCAAGGTCGTCGGCCGCATCGTGCTGAAGAACTGATACACGCGAGGCGGCGAGATGGCTCTCGCCGCCACACTCTCTCCGGAGCAATCAACCCGGAAGAGGCGCAAAAGCTGGTTCCGCATACCTCGCTCAAATAGCGCGCTGCACACTTCGCCGCGACACGTGCCGTCACGCGGAACGCCGGCGCCGGCGCCGCGTTGGCAGCACATGTCCATTCGCTGCACCGTCGAGAACGCGTTCTTCATCGCCTGGAGTTTTCTGGAGGGCAGCGGCGAGCTCGGCCCTCCGGACGAGACCGCGAACTTTCTTCTCGACTCCATCGAAGCGCAGCTCAGGCGCGGTGAACGCCGCCATTTGATGCTCGCCAACAAGGCGATCGACGCCTGGCGCGCGCACGCCGGCAGACGCCAGCCGTCGCAGCAAGCGCGCTTCGGATGATAGCAGATGCCCCTCGGATCCGCCGGCCCGGCGGCGTTCAAGCGGGGCATGGGTGGGCGGTCGTCGGGCCAAGCGTACGCGGTTACGGCGCTTCGCAAGCGAGTAGCGTCGTTTGCGCGCGAGGAACATTTTCCGGCAGGCCGCATTGCCCGACATGCCGCGGTACTTCTTTCGAGGGGCGAAAGCCCTACACCGACCCGAGCCGGTGTTCGCGCTGGCGATGGTGACGCGGCGATTTCGCTAGGCGTACTGCACGCTCACAGGCTGCCCAGCAGGGACATCTGCAAGCGCCGCCAGCAAAAACTGCGACCGATCAATACAGCCGCGAGCCGTCGCCCTTGCGAACGACCACATCATGCCCCTTGGCCGTCATGCACTGCTTGTAGGCATAACCTTGCGCATAGGTCGCCTTGCGGGCCGAGAAGATCGCCTCCGTGGTGCCCGCCTGTGCCAGGCAGGTTGCCCGCGCGCTGGCATAGCTTTCCTTGCCGGCCGCCTGAGCCGACGAGATCGCGAGACAAACGAGCCCTGCTGCGATGATCGCACGTTTCATGTCGATATTTCCCCCAAATTGTTCGCCGCATGATGGGCAATCCATCCAAGCCGGCAGGCCGAACAAGCCGCTCCCGCCAGCCCGCAACCCATAGACCACAAGCGGCGCAAAACGGCGTGATGTAAATCACGGAAGAACAAGACCATCGCCCGATCACGTCGAGCCAAAAGTTGGAACGTCATACGCATACAGCGGTTTGTCTCTCGTGAAGGCAATGACGGAGTCAGAGCTGATGACAAAGCCGCTGACAAAAACAGTGCAACCCGTTCCCGAAGACAACCAGAGCCACAAGGGCGCCGGCAGCGCACCGACGGTTCCGGTCGACACGACGAAGGGTCATCGCGACGACGAGAAGCAGAACATTCGCGAGCAAGCCGCGCACGGCAATCTCACCCAGAACACCAGCAACAGGCGCATGGGATAGGCGCTCAAACGGCGGGGGATCAAGAGGAGACACGAACTTGTTCACTTTCGGCAAGTGGTACGACCCCATCTCGGAACGCTGGGTCGCACCGCGCGAACCCCGCCTCGAAGCAGCAAATTCCAATGCGACCGAGAACCACGTCCTCGAGCTTGAACAGACCATCGAAGTCCAGCGCATCTGGCGCGCGTTGGTCGACTGCTGCGCGCGCGACTGACGCTTTTGCGCGGCCGCGACGGCGCAGGAACGCGCCCTCGGTCTCATTGTTGTAACCCCGCATGACCGATCCCGCATCACCCGCAAGATCACGCGCGAGGCCGATCGCAATCGCGATCCGCTATCTCGCAATCGCCGTCGGCTGCGCCTGCCTGCTGCTGGCCGCCATCTGTTTCGCCATCGCCTGCCAGGTCTTCATCCAGACCGGCGTGTTCGCGCAGTCCTATGCGATGGTGTGCCTCATCAGTGCGGTGATGGGGTGTCTGGCGCTGACGCTGGCGCGGGTGTGGAAGTAGCCGTCCGACGTGCAGTCCATAGGATGGGTAGAGCCCTTGCGAAATCCATCTCACGCTAACGCCGTTCTCCGTAGTCATTATCCCGCGGATTTCGTTCCGGCGGTCTCATGACGATGCAACGATGCCGGCTCCTCCTCGTCATTGCGAGCGCAGCGAAGCAATCCAGGCTGCCGCTGCAGAAGGACTCTGGACTGCTTCGCTGCGCTCGCAATGACGGTGTGGCTAAGGGCCCTGCCTGGGCCATCCGACCGCGCGTGGCCACCGCCGCGCTTCCCGTCGGGCAAAACACCCCGTCAATCCCCTCTCGCAAAAATATTCTACTTTCCAGAATTTCGGATTTGTGGCATACACCCGTCATCCCGGCCCTGCCAAAGGGGCGTTCGCGACCGTCACGAGATGCGGGCTGGGCTTGCGGTGGACGCGGCAGCGCCGGCGCGGGTCAGCGTGACGACAGGGCGGGCAACCGTGAGTCTCACGCGACGCGGTACGACACGGTGCGGTCACAGCGGGCTTGTCGATTATCAGGGGTGAGCACGCGCCAGCCCCGGACGATCAGGCAAAACCGTCCGCGGACGGAGAAGTCGTGTGGTCCTGACGCCCGGGGTCTGTGCGTCAAGTCTCGCAGTGGTGCTGCAGCCCAACCGGGCGCGCGCATCAGTCATCGGTGAGGCGACGGGGGCAATAGTGCATCGCTCCCCGGGGAGAGCACGAAGGACACCGTTAAAACCATCCGCGCAGGGAGGGCCGGGCGACCGGCATCACCTGTGGTCCACCCCGTGTGCACTTCTGTAGCGCACGGATCGCGGGTGCCAGCCGGCGCCCGGCCTTCCCTGCGCCCTTTGGCTTCCATCGGGCGGCGAACGACAGCAAGGCTCGGGCAGAACCTGCCGCGGGAACGCGAAGCCATGGTCCCTCGCCCGTCGATACGCACCGCGGCGGAACCCGGACCCGGCCAAGCAATAATCGTCAGGAAAATGCCTGATTTGCCATCGGAACGAACGCCGTGCAGGCCTGATTCAAGCCACATCCTCTCCGGATTTGCGGCTCATTGCCACCCAAGTCTTTGATGACAAAGGGCCGGTAAAGAGTTGCGTCATGCGTAAACGGGAGACCAGGATGGGCAACCGCACCGCAAAATTCGTATCCGCGCTTGTCGGCAGCATCATTGCCGGTGCGCCGCTGGCCGCCGTGTCGCAGAACGCACCGGCTGCATCGACAACGGCCACCGCACCGACAACGGCCAATGCTGCGAGCGACTGTCTCGCCTCGCCGAAAGGGGCTGCACCGCAGGGCCAGCACTGGTTCTATCGCCTCGATCGCGCGACCAAGCGGCAATGCTGGTACCTGCGTGCCGAAGGCGCCAAGACAACGCAGAGCGCGCAAGCGATGGCCGACATGCAAAATACGGATTCCGCCGGGCCGCCATCGGTGCAGAATGCGCGCGCCGAATACGTCGCGCCGCAGACCGGCACTGCATCGACCGCGCCCGCGCCGGCTGCAGCGGCGACGCCGCCGGCCGCGCAGCAGCCCACCAACAACGACACGCAGCAGCCCGCTGTCGCCACGCGCTGGCCCGATGCCTCCGCGACCGCTGCTGCTCCCGCGCCCGCTCCTGCCGCAGCAACCGTGCAGCCGAGCGCGAAGCCGGCAAAGCCCGCAACTCCGGTGGCGCTCGCCGCGGCTGAAATTCCCGCCGACAAGCCGACCGGCTCGCTACCGACGCTGCTGCTCGTGATCGGCGGCGCGCTGGCGCTCGCCGGTGTGCTCGCCAGCATCATCTACCGCTTCGCCGGCGGACGCGGCCGCGCCCAGCCAGCAGGCGACCACCGCCGCGTGAACTGGGATGATTTCGAGCCGCACGATCATGAAGACAGCCGCGCGCCCTGGCTCAATGCCACGCCGGCCGAGACGCGACAGCCGCGCCCGGTGGATTTCGACGCCGCACGTCAGCAAGTCCTGCGTCCGCAGGCGCCGCAGATCGCCGCCTTCAGCAACGAGATCGGCCGGATCGCGGCGCAATCCCGCGCGCCTCGTAACGAGATCGCAGATCTCGACGAGGCCGACATATTCGACGGAGAGTTCGAGATCGAGACGTCGGCGCCGCGGCTCGCGGCCAACGACACGCACGACGAAGAGACCGTCGAGGAAAAGCCGGCCGATCGCGATGAGGCTAAGCAAGCCGAGGACGGCGTCGACATCGACGTCATCACGGCGATGCTGGAACGGCTGGCGCAGGAAGGACCGCGGCTGTCGCAGCCGAGCGTCGACTCCAGGCCTGACGCTAGCCCTGACTCTAGCCCTGGAGCTGTCCTTGTAGACCTCGCACGAAGCCCACGAGGCCAGTCCGCCGCTCGCGCTTGAGGCGTTCGGCTTTCAGGATCGACTGCACCTCGGCGAAGGCGTCATCGACATTGTGGTTGATGACGATGTAGTCGTACTCGGCCCAGTGGCTCATCTCGTGACTGGCGCGGCTCATGCGCTTGCGGATCACCTCGTCGGAATCCTGCGCGCGCGAATGCAGGCGCTTCTCGAGATCAGCGGCCGAGGGCGGCAGGATGAAGACGCGAACCACGTCGACGCTGGCTTTCTGGTGCAGTTGCTGTGTGCCCTGCCAGTCGATGTCGAAGAGCACGTCCTGCCCGGCCGACAGTGCCGCCTCAACCGGAGCACGCGGCGTCCCGTAGAGATTGTCGAACACGGTCGCCCATTCGAGCAGGTCGCCCTGCTTGATCATCGTCTCAAACGTGGGCTTGCTGACGAAGAAATAGTCGCGCCCCTCGACCTCTCCCGGGCGCATCTGACGCGTGGTCGCCGACACCGACATCTTCAGGCCGGGCTCCCGCTCGAGCAACATCCGCGACAGCGTCGTCTTGCCCGCGCCCGAGGGCGAGGACAGGACGAACATCAATCCGCGCCGCTCGACACCGTCAGTTCCGTGACCGCTTGTCGTCATCGATCACTCCAGATTCTGGACCTGCTCGCGGAATTGCTCGACCACGTTCTTCATGGCGAGCCCGGTATTGGTCAACTCGATGTCGTTCGACTTCGAGCAGCAGGTGTTGACCTCGCGGTGAAACTCCTGCGCCAGGAAGTCGAGCTTGCGGCCGATCGGGCCGCCCTTGCCGATCAGCTCGCGCGCCTGCGCGATGTGCGAGGCGATGCGGTCGAGCTCCTCGCGGATGTCGGCCCTGGTGGCGATCAGGATCGCCTCCTGCATCAGGCGGTCGGAATCGAAACGGTCGGAGGTGTCGAGCAGCGCGGCGATCTGCTCGGCGAGCTTCGCCTTGATCGCCTCCGGCTTGCGGCCGGGCGCGGCTTCCGCCTTCTTCGCGAGTTGCTCGACCTCGTCGACCCGCTGGGTCAGGATCTGGCCGAGCGAGGTCCCCTCGCGCTTGCGCATCGCGACGAGCTCGTCGAGCGCCTTGTCGAAGGCTTCGGCTGCAGCAGCGCGCGCGGCCTTGTCCTCCTCCTCGTCGCCCTCGGGCTCGGCGACCTCGACGACGCCCTTGATGGCGAGCAGGCCGTCGATGCTCGGCGCAACCGCGTCGACCTTGCCGGCGATCACGGCGGCAGCCTTGAGCACGGCATTGAGCACGTCCTCGTTGACGCGGACGGAGGCGGCCGCGTTGGCGCGCTTGACGTTGAGATTGGCGTAGATAGTGCCGCGCGAGAGCAGCTCGGCGGCGCGCTTCTTGGCGTGAGCCTCGAGCTCGTCGAATCCCTGCGGCAGCCGCACCCTGAGGTCAAAGCCCTTGGCGTTGACCGACTTCAACTCCCATTCGAATGTGTACGGCCCGCTAGCGCCGTGGCTTCGGGCAAAGCCGGTCATGGACGACAGCGCCATCAGGTCAAATTCTCCGACAAACATGAGATTCGCGAGGCCATCAGGCCACGCGAATCTTAAGACTATTTTGCAGGAAAGTGGAATCCGCAAAGTCCCGTAGCAGGTCTGCGCAGGGGCTGACGCTGGACCCAAGCCTCGCGCTGAAGCCAAGCCTAGCGCTGGATCACCTGCGGCGTCGGCTGGACCGCGCCCTGCCGGGCCGGCGCAGGATTGGCCGGCCGCGCGGCCGGCGGCTTCTTCTGCTGGTTCGGCCGCGCCGGCGTGGTCGCCGTCGGCGCCGTATCGGCGGCGGGCGCGGCAGCCGCCGGTGCCTGCGCGTCGTCGGCCGGCTCGACCGTGTCGTTCTGGATCTGCTTCTCCATCGCGCGCAGCTTGGCGACATTCTTCTGGTGCGCGTCGTAGGTCTCGGTGAAGGCATGCCCGCCGGTGCCGTCGGCGACGAAATAGAGGTCGCGGGTACGGGCCGGGTTGGCGGCCGCTTCCAGCGAGGCACGGCCAGGATTGGAGATCGGGCCCGGCGGCAGGCCCTCGATCACATAGGTGTTGTAGGGCGAGGGCTGCGTGATCTCGCTGCGCTTGATCGGGCGGCCGAGCGTGCCCTTGCCGCCGACGAGACCGTAGATGATGGTCGGGTCGGACTGCAGCTTGATCTTCTGCCTCAGGCGGTTGGTGAAGACGGCAGCGACGCGGCTGCGCTCGTCAGGCTTGCCGGTCTCCTTCTCCACGATCGAGGCGAGTGTCACCAGTTGCTCCGGCGTCTTGACCGGGACGTCCTGGCTGCGGCGCTCCCAGATCTCGGCGAGCACACGCTTGTGCGCCTGCTGCATACGCTGGATCACTTGATCGCGCGGGGTCCCACGCGGGAACTTGTAGGTCTCGGGCAGCAGCGTGCCCTCGCGCGGAAGCTCGCGCACGCTGCCAGTGAAGATGTCGTTGTCGGACAGGCGCGCCACGATCTGCTCGGAGGTCAGGCCTTCCGGGATCGTGACCGAATGCTGCACCACCTTGCCCTCGACGATGGTGCCGATGACGTCGCGCAGCGAGGCGTTCTTCTGGAACGAATATTCACCCGGCTTCAGGTCCGAACTCGCCTTCAGCGCGGCCACGCTGGCGATGAACACCCACGGATTGACGTCGGTGACGCCTTCCTTGTTCAGCGTCTCGGCGATGTCGCGCTTGCCGGCCCGCTGCGGGATGTTGACGATCTTGTCTTCCTTCAGCGGCCCCGGCGCCTCGAGCACCTGCCGGCCGTAGTAATAGACACCGCCGGCGCCGAGCATGGCGATCAGCAGCAGTGTGATGATGGCGTTGCCGACGATCACGAAGGGATTGCGCGCGCGGTCCGATCGCTTCGGCGGCGGCGGGACCTGCTCGGGCTCGAGCGCTGCCCGCGGACTCCGGGGCGAAATGGGCGGCCTTTCACTCATCGAAGCAAACCTGAATCCTGCCGGTTCAATCGCGGCCCGACGATCGCTCGTCCGGCCAAATACATGCGCCCACGTCCATGACTATCGCCGAATACGGCAAAACGGTGGATTCGTCGCAACACAAACTATTGGACCAGGCGCCGGACGATCACCGACGCATTGGTACCGCCAAAACCAAAAGAATTCGACAAAGCGATATTGACCTCGCGCTTCTTCGCGGTGTGAGGCACGAGATCGATCGCGGTCTCGATCGATGGACTGTCGAGGTTGATCGTCGGCGGCACGACATTATCGCGAATCGCGAGAATGGCGAAGATCGCCTCGATCGCGCCGGCCGCACCCAGCAGATGGCCGGTCGACGATTTGGTCGAGGACATCGCGACCTTGGAGGCGGCGTTGCCGAGCAGACGCTCGACCGCGCCGAGCTCGATCTCGTCGCCGAGCGGCGTCGAGGTGCCGTGCGCGTTGATGTAGTCGAGATCGGATGCCGTGAGGCCGGCACGCTTGAGCGCAGCCGACATGCTGCGGAAACCGCCATCGCCATCGGGCGACGGCGACGTAATGTGATAGGCGTCACCCGACAGACCGTAGCCGACCACCTCGGCATAGATCCTGGCGCCGCGGCGCTGGGCATGCTCGAGCTCCTCAAGGACCAGGACGCCGGCGCCCTCGCCCATCACGAAGCCGTCGCGGTCCTTGTCGTAGGGACGCGAGGCCTTCTCGGGCGTGTCGTTGAAGCCGGTCGAGAGCGCGCGCGCGGCGTTGAAGCCGGCAATGCCGATGCGGCTGATCGGCGACTCGGCGCCGCCGGCCACCATCACGTCGGCATCGCCGAGCGCGATCAGGCGGGCGGCATCGCCGACCGCATGTGCACCGGTCGAGCAGGCCGTCACCACCGAGTGGTTCGGCCCCTTCAGCCCGTGCGCGATCGAGACGTAGCCGGAGGCAAGATTGATCAGGCGGCCGGGAATGAAGAACGGCGACACCCGGCGTGGTCCGCGCTCCTTGAGGAGGATCGCGGTGTCGGCAATACCGGTGAGGCCGCCGATGCCGGAACCGATCATGGTGCCGGTCGCGCATTTGTCCTCTTCGGTCTCGGGATGCCAGTTGGCATCGTCGAGCGCCTGGCCGGCCGCGGCCATGCCGAAGATGATGAAGTCGTCGACCTTGCGCTGGTCCTTCGGCTCCATCCACTTGTCGGGATTGAAGGTGTCGTTGCTGCCGTCGCCGCGCACGACCGTGCAGGCGTATCTGGTCTGCAGATCGGAGACATCGAAGCTCTCGATCTTGCGCGCACCGCTCTCGCCGTTGAGGATACGTTTCCAGGTCGGCTCGACGCCGCAGCCGAGTGGCGACACCATGCCGAGACCAGTGACGACAACCCGCCTCATATCCGAAAACTCCGCATCGAAAGATTCACGGCCAATAACAAGAAACCGGCTGACCGCTGGGAAGCGGCCCGTCCGGTTTCAATGTTGTCCCCGCGAAAATGAAGAGCCTTAGCTCTTCGCGTTCTTCTCGAGAAACTTCGTGGCGTCGCCGACGGTGAGAATCGTCTCCGCGGCGTCGTCCGGAATCTCGCAACCGAATTCTTCTTCGAACGCCATCACCAGCTCGACGGTGTCCAGACTGTCGGCGCCGAGGTCATCGATGAAGCTCGCTGCGTCGACAACCTTCTCGGGTTCAACACCAAGGTGTTCGACCACGATCTTCTTAACCCGCTCGCCAATGTCACTCATTGCATAACCTCGTGTTGTTCCCTGTAGACCCGACCCCCCGGGACGATACGAGCCGTCGTGGTCGTTGACTGCCTTCGCTTACGAACTTTGATTTGGTCCCACCCTAACCAATGCAGGACCCGGCGAACGACGGCCAAGGCTCCGCATCGCCAATATACAGGGTTTCAAAAACCTGCAATGGCGTTCTTTGCCCATCCGTTGAGCGTCCGGTTATCATACTTCAACTGCCTTGACTACACGCCTCATTTCGCTCCGGAAACGGCCGTTTGCCGCATCCCGCACTGCGCTTGTGGGCAGTGCGAAACGAGGGCTTCAGATCATGGCCATGCCGCCGTTGACGTGGATGGTCTGGCCGGTGACGTAGGCCGCTTCGTTCGAACTCAGGTAGACGGCCGCGGCCGCAATGTCCTCAGGCGTTCCGAGGCGCGCAGCCGGAACCTTGGTCAGGATCGTCTCGCGCTGCTTGTCGTTCAGCGCATCGGTCATCGGCGTCTTGATGAAGCCGGGCGCGATGCAGTTCGCGGTAACGCCGCGCTTGGCGTATTCGGCACCGAGCGTCTTGATCATGCCGATCAGGCCCGCCTTGGACGCGGTGTAGTTGCCCTGCCCGGGATTCCCGGTAACGCCGACCACCGAGGTGATGGCGATGATGCGACCGAAGCGCTTGCGCATCATCAATTTGGTGGCGGCGCGTGCGAGGCGGAAGGTCGAGGTCAGATTGATGTTGATGACCTCCTCCCAATCCTCGTCGCGAAGCTGTACGAAGAGATTGTCGCGGGTGATGCCGGCATTGGCGACGAGGATGTCGACCTGGCCCATCGCCGCTTCCGCGGCGGGCACCAGCGCCTCGACCTCGTCGGCCTTGGAGAGATTGCAGGACAGCACATGGGTGCGCTCGCCGAGCTTGCCGGCAAGCTCATCCAGCACTTCCTTGCGCGTTCCCGAGATCGAAACGGTGGCGCCCTGCGCATGCAGCGCCTGCGCGATCGCCCCGCCGATGCCGCCGGTCGCGCCGGTGACGAGCGCCTTTTTGCCAGTCAGATCGAACATTGAAAAACTCCTCTAGGCCTGCTTCGCAGCGGCCAATGCATCCTTGGCGGTGGCAATGTCGTTGGGACCGCCGACCGAAACGCCGACAGCACCGTCCGCAATGCGCTTGACGAGACCGGACAGCACCTTGCCTGCCCCGATCTCGAAGAAGCGGGTGACACCCTGCCCTGCCATATAGGCAACCGACTCGCGCCAGCGCACCGTGCCCGTGACCTGCTCGACCAGACGGCGGCGAATCTCGTCGGGATCGGTGATGGCGCTTGCCAGCACGTTCGACACCAGCGGCGCCGCCGGCGCCTTGATCGTGACCTTCGACAGCGCCTCGGCCATCGCGTCGGCGGCGGGCTGCATCAGCTTGCAATGAAACGGTGCGGACACCGGCAGCAACATTGCGCGCTTGGCGCCCTTGGTCTTGGCGATTTCGACGGCGCGATCGACCGCAACCTTGTCGCCGGAGACGACCACCTGGCCGCCACCGTTGTCATTGGCGGCCTGGCAGACCTGGCCCTGGGCCGCCTCCTTGGCGACCTCCATGGCCGCGTCGTAATCGAGGCCGAGCAGCGCGGCCATGGCGCCGGCACCAACCGGGACGGCCTTTTGCATTGCGAGACCGCGGGTGCGAAGCAGCCGCGCGCTGTCGGACACCGTCAGACTGCCGGCAGCGGCGAGTGCCGAATATTCACCGAGCGAGTGGCCGGCGACGAAGGCCGCATCCCGCCCGACGGAAAAACCGGCTTCAGCCTCCAGCACGCGCAAAGTGGCGACAGACACCGCCATGAGCGCCGGCTGGGCGTTCTCGGTGAGCTGAAGGGTCTCGGCCGGGCCATCCCAGATGGTCGCCGTTAGCTTCTCCCCAAGCGCGGCATCGATCTCGTCGAACACGGCGCGCGCCACCGGAAAAGCGTCGGCCAAGGCCTTGCCCATGCCAACCGCCTGGGAACCCTGCCCCGGAAATGTGAATGCTGCCGTCATCGGCGCTCCCCTGGATCGCTCGAGCCTTATGCTTCGAGAACCCGGCAGCCGATTACGTCCGGCCCGAGCCTTGGTTCCCGACCATGCCCCGAAAGGGGCCGTAGACACTGTCCGGGGCCGGAATGTCAAGCCAAGATAGGAACTTCCGCGGGCATTCAACCGGGGATGCGGCCCCCTAGAACCCACCATTGGTCTGGTTCGTATCGACCGCCGCCCCTGCCTGTGCGCGCCGCGCGCTGTTCGCCAACTGGCCCGGCCGGTCGTCGCGGTTCGGCTTGGCCGTGGCGAGCCGCAGCACGGCGGCGTAGCTCGGCTGCACTTCCATCCGACCGGCATGCCGGCTCTCGCTGAGCAGGCGATGCACCTTCGGCAGATTGTAGCAGGGAACGTAGAACAGCAGATGATGCTCGAGGTGATAGTTCACGTAGTACGGCGCGATGAACAGCCGCTCGAGAAAACCGGCATGCGTCGTGCGGGTGTTGCGCAGGGGATCGCTGCTGTCAGGCACGACGGCGTGCTCGGCGATGTTGCGGATACGGGTGATGACCATCATCCAGGTGAGCAGCGGCACCAGCCATAGCAGCGGATAGGCCCACCACACACCGGCCGCGGCACACGCCGCGAACATGACGGCGTTGACGAGGCATTGCGGGCCGAGCTTCTCCCAGAAATGCGCCAGACGCTGTCGCCACGGCCAATCGTTCGGACCGAGCGCGTTGAGCAGTTGCGCCTTGCGCTGCTGGTAACCGGTCTGCCCGGTGATGTCGCGAATGAACTTGCGGCGGTAGCTCAGCTTGGTGATCGGAAACGGCGCCGACAGCACGAGGTCAGGATCGTCCTCCTGCTGGGTGCGCGCGTGATGCTGCAGATGATAGCGCCGGTAGCTGCGCGTCTCCGCAAAGATCGGATAGGCGCAGAACCACTGGCTCAGCATCAGGTTGGTCCGCTCGTCAGCGGAGAGGCAACCGTGCGCACCGTCATGCATAAGGATCGCAAGGCCGAGCTGGCGCGAGCCGATGATGGCGACGGCGAGAACATAGGTGACCGGATTGGGCCACCATGCGACCAGCGCAATCGCGCCTGATATCAGCGCCCAGGCATGCGCGATCAGCGCGACGCCCCTCCAGGTCACGCGCTGGCGCACATCGGCCAATTGATCGTCGGTCAGGAAATCGCGGGCACGCATGCGAAGTGCGGTCATGGCCTAGCCCTCCTCGTTCGATTGGCTCGATGAATCGCGCTCGTCGACGAGACGCAGGCGCGCTGTGTCGCCGGTGGATTTCGCCTGCTCGCCGAGCACGCGCAGCATCTCCGCGCAGAGTGCCTCGGGCGAGCGGCCCATGGCATGGCCCTCGAGGATGACGCCGATGGCGACGGCCCAGAACCGCCGCGAACTCTCGTCGGGCGCACGCAGGGAACGCCAGCCATGCCGCGCCACTTGGCCCGCATAGGCCCGCGCGCCTTCGCTGTGCAGACGCTCGATGGTGCGCTCGACCAGCGGCGCGAGATCCTGGCGACGCCGGGTCAGAGTCAGGGCTTCGGCGAAGAAAGCGATCGAATCACTCGCCGTCACCGTCTCGGCCAGAGCGTGGGTGTAGTCGCGCGGCGTGCGGGCTTTCAGGGCGGCCTGCTCGGTCGCGCGCGCCAGGTACAGCAGATCACGGCAGGCGCATTCGACGAACAGCGCCTCCTTGGTGCGGAAGTAATAGGTGATCTGGCTCGGGAACGCGTCCGCGGCGGCCGCGATGTCGGCGATCGCCGTGCCCGACAGCCCCCGCTCCCGGAACAACGGGCTCGCCGCGTCCAGCAGCAGCGACCGCATCTTGCGGCCTGCCGAGCGCGTGGCACGTGCCGCATGCTTGGGGTCAGCCGCCTCAAACGGCTCAGGAACCGACTTTTCCGGCATCGGGATCGCCTCCGTTGATTTATTTGTATGACATACAAACAAATAGATCAAGCCGGATGTGGTATGAGAAGACCGGTCCCGATCGCTCGCACCGGAACCATTCGGGCCGAAAAGGCGGCCCCAAACCTTGCAAAGCCGGTCAAAATCCGTATAAGGCGCGCATCCGCAGACCCCGGCCGGGAGCTGAACGGACGGCCTCAGCAAATCCTTCGTGATTTTGGTGTGGCAGGGCCAGTCGGCCCGTCGTCCCGTGTTTCCGCCTTCTGAGCTTAATCCCAGAGTCCTTTCCGAAGGCCTCTTAAGGGCTTGACGCCGGGCGATGCGCCAACATGAGGAAAGGACCACCATGGCTCTTTATGAGCATGTTTTTCTCGCGCGTCAGGACGCGAGCCCGCAGCAGGTCGAAGAGCTGACTGCGCAGATGACCGGCATCGTCGAAGGTCTCGGCGGCAAGGTCACCAAGACCGAGAACTGGGGCGTTCGCTCCCTCACCTACCGCATGAACAAGAACCGCAAGGCGCACTTCGTGCTGCTCAACATCGACGCGCCGTCCGCGGCGATCGCCGAGATCGAGCGCCAGGAGCGCATCAGCGAGGACGTGATCCGCTATCTCAGCGTCCGCGTCGAAGAACTCGAGGAAGGCCCGTCCGCGATGATGCGCAAGGCCGATCGCGATCGCGAGCGTGACGATCGTGGCGGCGGCTTCCGCGGCGAGCGTGAAGGCGGCTTCCGTGGCGACCGCGAAGGCGGTTTCCGTGGCGGCGATCGTGACGGTGGTGGCTTCCGCGGTGATCGCGGCCCGCGCCGTCCGCGCGAAGAAGCTGAAACCACCACGACGGATGGGGAGTAAGAACAATGGCTGAAGCTGGTGCACGCCGTCCGTTTTTCCGTCGTCGCAAGAGCTGCCCGTTCACGGGCGCCAATGCTCCGAAGATCGACTACAAGGACTCCAAGCTGCTGATGCGTTACGTCTCGGAGCGCGGCAAGATCGTGCCGAGCCGCATCACCGCGGTGTCCGCGAAGAAGCAGCGTGAACTCGCCCGCGCCATCAAGCGCGCGCGGTTCCTGGGCCTGCTGCCCTACGTCATTCGCTAAGACGAATTCGGCCGGCGGCCTCATCGCCGCCGGTCGCTCGATCTGATTTCATAAGGCTTCCGGGTCGTCCGATCGCCGATGGTTGGGGCGAAATGCCTCTAACTGCTCGCGCTCAGGCCGCCGTGGCAGCCGCGATCGAGGCCCACGAACGCGCACTTGCCACTATGCCGGCGCAGAGGCTGATCTGAAGGCTGCCCGTGCCTTGCTCGACGAAGTCGAAAGAGAGGTAGCAGCGGCGTCGCCGGCTGACCACGGTCCCCATTCCGTACGGATCGACTCCGCTAAGAGGCGCGTCGGCGTGCCCGAGCAGCCCGGGCTGGACTGGACCTCACCTCCTCCGCAATCCCGTGTGCGGCCGGTCCCGACGCTGCGGCCATCTCAGAGTTCATCGCCATCCGGAGCTTCTCCAACGCACGCTGCTCGAGCTGCCGGACCCGCTCGCGCGAGATGCCGAACTCGGCCGCGAGTTCGTCCAGCGTCTTCGCATCCTCAGCCATGAATCGCGCGGCAACGATGCGGCGCTCGCGGTCCGGCAGAGCGACCAAACCCCTGCCCAGCGCCTCGCGGCGGCGTTCGCGCTCCTGGACGTCAGCCAGCGTCGTTTCCGGATCGCCGGAGCCGTCCGCCAGCAGGTCGATCATCTCCTCTGAAGAGCCGTCGTCGGTGACCGGAACGTTCAGTGAGAGGTCGCCCCGCAGACGGCCGTTCATCTCGTACACGTCGCGACGCTCGACGGAGAGGTGAGCCGCGATCTCTTCGGCTTGGCTCGAGGAGAGGTCTCCATCCTCGCCGGCGCCCAGGCGCGCCTTCAGCTTCCGGAGGTTGAAGAAGAGCTTCTTCTGCGCAGGCGTCGTGCCCAGCCTGACCAGCGACCAGGATCTCAGGACGTATTCCTGAACCGTCGCCTTGATCCACCATACGGCGTAGGTGGCGAGGCGGAAGCCCTTGTCGGGATCGAACTTCCGGACGGCCACCATGAGGCCCACGTTCGCTTCCGAAATCAGGTCCGCGACGGGCAGACCGTAGCCGCGGTAGCGCATGGCTATCTTGGCGGCGAGCCTGAGGTGGCTGGTGACCAGGCGATAGGCGGCCTCTCGGTCGCCGTGTTCGCGCCAGCACCGCGCATACGCTGCTTCCTCAGCCGCCTCGAGCAGCGGAAACTTGCGTATGTTCGTCAGATACCGGGACAGCCCCGCTTCAGACGTTACGACGGGAAGCGATGAAAAAAGCGAGAGAGTGCTCATGGCCGATCCTCCTGGGAGCAATTCAGTTGAGCTCCCGCCGACGAAGTCCTTGGCCCTTGAAATGGCGCCTGCGGCACATTGTGTCGGCGGCGACGACCATTGAATGGCGGGGAAGCCCAACCGTTCCACGCGCGACGGTGGAACGGTGCAGACTTCCCGACGTTCAATGGTCCGAAATCGACTTGCAACCTTCCTGCGATGAACGACTACCGAGATCTCGTTGCCTCGGCGCTGACTCTTGCCTGCGCCGGAGCCATGCTAGTGGCCGGCCTGCTCTACCTGGAGCTACACGACGCCGCCCCACGTCCCGTCCAGGACATCAGAAGTCCGTCGGCACCCATCGTGTCGACGGACCGTGAAGGTCGGCCGCAGCGACGCAGCTGAGACCCCTCACGCCGCCAAGCGGCGCAGCACGCCGTCCCGGAGCTGATCGAGCAGGCGCTGCTCGCGCTCGATGCGGCTTTCGTAAAGACGCCGTTCGACCTCGTTCTTCGCGCCGGCGAGCAGGATGCGGTAATGACCGATCACCTTCTCGCTGCCGCGGATCAGGAGTTCGCGCACGTCGCTCATCGCCCGCCCCCCAGCGCGGCGGAAGCCGTCCGAACTTCCGGTCGGGTCAGCACCAGAGGGAACCTCTCCGTGGTCAAGGTCGCGAGCGCGGCGCGCTCTTCGCGAAGGCGCCGCTCGAGGTATTCGCGCTCCAGCTCGGACAGTTTCGTCCGCAGCAGCCGGCGATAGCGGTCGATATTGTTGCTGTGGGCCCGGATGCGGGCAAAGTCCTGGTCAAGCATCATCGTCACTCCCGACGGTCTTCTCAGTCCTTCTCGAAAATTCGGAAGAAACGCATCTTCCGCTGCGGAAAAATATTCGGGCCGGAGACGCTGTCAAGTCCGACCCGCCGCGCCTGGGGAGTCCTTGCCGGCGCCCCCTCTCGCCTTCAAAAAAAATCCGGCGCCGCCCCCTTGAAAGACCCTTGCGCCCTTCTAATTCGTTTCTCGCCGCGAGAGCGGTGTGCCGGGCGCCTTCCAGGGTCCGGTACGGGCGCCGGGCCGGGAGAGGACCCGCTCTGACACCTGCCCTGCGCTCCTTGTGTCCATCTTGCTCTTCAGGAGGACTTGGAGATGAGGACTACACTCGACTTCGCGCCGCTTTGGCGCTCCACCATCGGCTTCGACCACCTGGCCGGCCTCGTCGACACTGCGCTGCGCCAGACGAACGAGGACAACTACCCCCCCTACAACATCGAACGCTCCGGCGAAGACCACTACCGGATCACGCTGGCCGTGGCCGGCTTCGGCGCCGACGACATCTCCGTCGTGGCCGAGCAGAACGCGCTGACCATCGAAGGCAAGAAGCCCGAGAAGGCGGCCGGCGAGTACCTCTACCAGGGCATCGCCGCGCGTCCGTTCCGGCGCATCTTCAACCTCGCCGACTACGTCCAAGTCAAGGAGGCCTCGTTCCGCGACGGTCTTCTGATCATCGACCTAGTCCGCGAAGTGCCGGAGGCCATGAAGCCGCGCCGCATCCAGATCGGAAGCGGCGGAAGCTTCCCCTCGCAGATCGAGCAGAAGAGGGCCGCCTGAGGCCGCTTGAACGTTCGACGGCGGAACGTGGCGCGCGCGAGCGTGACCGCGCTCCCCGCCTGCTGCACGAAAGGAGATGGAAAATGGCAATGCGTGACCTTATTCCCTGGACGAAGAGCCCCGAGCTCGTCCCGTCCCGAAGCGGCTACGACCCGTTCGTGACGCTTCACCGCCAGATGAACCGCCTGTTCGACGACGTCTTCCAGAGCTTCGCCGGAGCGGGCCTGTCCCCGCTCATGGAAGAGCGGTTCGGTTGGCCGAAGATCGAACTCAGCGACACCGACAAGGCGCTGACGGTCTCGGCTGAGCTTCCCGGCATGAGCGAGAAGGATGTCCAGATCGAAATCGCGAACGGCATCCTCACCATCCGCGGCGAGAAGAAGAGCGAGCGGAAGGATGAAGGCCGATACTTCAGCGAGCGGTTCTACGGCTCCTTCGAACGCCGGATCCAGCTCGACGACGTCGACGAGGACAAGGCGCAGGCCTCCTTCAAGGACGGCGTCCTGACGATCTCGCTGCCGAAGACCGACAGCCCGAAGGCTGGCGTCAAGCGCATCGCCGTCAACACGCAGTGAGAACGACGGGCGACGGCTCCGGCCGTCGCCCGTCACCGATCCCGATCCCGATCGAAAGGAGAGTACAGGGAGGCTAAGATGACCAAGGCCAACACCAACAGCGGCAACCTTCACCCCCTCTTCCACCCGGCGGCGCACTACGCCTCTCCGGACGACGTCCTCGACGACAGCGGGCTGTCGGCGCCGGAAAAGCGCATCATCCTGTCGTCCTGGGCGTCCGACATGTATGCAGTCGAATCCTGTCCGGCCTTGCGCGAGATCCCCGGCATGGGACACACGATCCGCCTCGTCGACATCCTCACGGCGCTGCGGAAGCTGGACGGCGACGACGACCCGCCGCGCGGCGGCGGCGTGCCTCTGCGGCTACGGCGGCCCTGGGCCGCCGCATGGCGGCGGCCCGCATGATGTTCACTCAAGCAATCTTGTCGATGATACTGATCAACGGTGCCGCGGCCGCCTGGACCATCCCGTTCATCGCGCTCGCAGCTCTTCAGGCCGAACGACGACGCCCGGATTGAACCCGCCCTTAATGCGGTCGCGCAAGCCTCGGAAGAGCACGTACAGCGCGGGAATGACGAAGACACCGATGACGCAAGCCTCCAGCATGCCGCCGAACACGGGCTTCGCGACGTCGCGGAAGGCGAGGCGGGATGCTCCGGATGCGATGACGACCCTGGACGGCGGTCTGGAGGTGAAGGTGCCCTAGTTATCGCGGTGCTCGGGGACCCCGAGCCATCTTACGCAGTGACTCCTTAAAACTTCTCGCCCGGAACCGGCTAGCGACTTACCACCACGTCGGCCTGGAACCTTCTTCGCATTATTTGGCGTTGAATATGGGGTCCAGATTGGCTAGAAGGCCGGCACTGGTTTGCGGCTCCCTCGGGGGCCGCATTCGTTTTGGAGTTGGGCGAGCTGAGGTTTCTGCTACGGTTTCTGCTACAGAGCATAAGCCGAATGCCATAAATCTCTGATAACACTAGCGATTTTGCTGGTCTCGCTCTAACCGCTCGAAGGGAGCGGGACAGCTGATGTTGGCATTTGGACTGATAGCCCTGATCGCCGGCGCTGCGTCGGCCTTGATGTTCGCCTCGATCGTTTCGGGCGCGCTGATCTCGCTTGTCCTGTTCTATCTCGCACCGCTGCCGCTGATGGTCGCCGCGATCGGCTGGGGACCGCTCTGCGCGAGCGTCGGCGGCATCGCCGCCGCGATCGGCCTCGGCGCCCTGTTCGGCCTGCCCTACTGCATCGCTTTTGCCGTCACCGTCGCGCTGCCGGCCTGGTGGCTCGGCCATCTCGTCCTGCTCAGCCGGCGCGTCGTCCCCGTCACACCGGATGGCGCGAGCGAGCCTGCGGCCGAGCCCGAGCTCGAATGGTATCCGGTCGGCCGCCTCCTGCTGTGGATCGCGGGCTTCGCCGCGCTGACCACGATCGCCGCCCTGCTCACGCTCGGCACCGACGCCGAGACCATCATCGGAACGCTGCGTCGCGGCCTGATGCGCCTGCTCCGCTCCGCCGATCCGCAAACGTCCGGCGAAGCCGGCCAGTTCGTCGATGCCATGGTGCGCATCGCACCGGCCGCCGCGACCCTCGTCGCCATGATGACGCTCACCCTCAATCTGTGGCTCAGCGCCAAGGTGACGGCGACGTCGGGCCGGCTGCGGCGCCCCTGGCCGGACATGATGACCGCGGAGCTGCCGCCGATGACACTGGTCGGGCTCTGCGTTGCGCTAGCCTTCTGCTTCACCGGCGGATTGCTCGCGATCGTCGCGCAGATCATCGCGGCGGCGCTGATGATGGGCTACGCGTTCACCGGTTTCGCCGTGCTGCATACGCTGACACTGGCGCTGAAGAGCCGCACCTTCTGGCTCGGCTCGACCTACATCGTCGTCCTCATATTCGGCTGGCCCGTGATCGCGATGGTGATCCTTGGCATGGCTGATGCCGTGTTCGGCTTCCGCGAACGCTTCATGCGCACGCGGCAGCCGCCGCCGCTGCCGACCCCCTGAGTTCAAGTCCGAAGATCCAACTCACTCAACACTTCAAAAGGAGAACGAATATGGAAGTCATTTTGCTGGAACGCGTCAACAAGCTCGG
Organism: Bradyrhizobium sp. 18BD; assembly: GCF_054185225.1. Lineage (NCBI taxonomy): Bacteria > Pseudomonadati > Pseudomonadota > Alphaproteobacteria > Hyphomicrobiales > Nitrobacteraceae > Bradyrhizobium > Bradyrhizobium sp. 18BD. The sequence goes on from NZ_JAVAYL010000003.1 coordinate 194,266, forward strand.
CCAGATGGGCGAAGTCGTGAAGGTTCGCGACGGCTATGCCCGTAATTTCCTGCTCAAGCGCGGCAAGGCGCTGCGCGCCACCGCCGACAACCGCGCCAAGTACGATGGCATGAAGGCCGATCTCGAGGCCCGCAACCTCGCCTCCAAGGCCGAGGCGTCCAAGGTCGCCGAGAAGATCGAGGGCAAGAACATCGTCGTGATCCGTCAGGCATCGGAAGCCGGCCAGCTGTTCGGCTCGGTCAACGTCCGTGACATCGTCGTCGCGTTCGAAGCCGACGGCGTTTCGCTGGCTCGCCCGCAGATCCAGCTCGACGCGCCGATCAAGACCATCGGCAAGCACAGCATCACCGTCGCTGTCCACCCCGAGGTCGAGGTCGAGATCACCGTCACGGTTGCACGCAGCCAGGACGAGGCCGAGCGCATCAACCGCGGCGAGGACATCTCGACCCGCAACGAGGACCGCGATGCGGCCGCCGAGGCGATCGCCGCCGCCGGCGAATTCTTCGATCCGGAAGCGCAGCACGACGACGTCGAGCCGGCCCCGGCTGCGGAAGAGAAGTAAGCCTCGCATTCGTCTGCGAAGCGAAGCCCGGTCGCCTCAGGCGGCCGGGCTTTTCGTTTGGGCGGCGACGTCTTCGCTGAGCATCGCGATCGAGGCGAGCGCCGTTGCGGTATGTTTCTCGACGCCGTCGCTGACACAGAAGACGTCGGCGGCAACGACGGAGACCTGGCGGCCCGGCTTGATCACCCGGGCGCGGCAGATCAACTTCTCGCCGACCGCGGGTGACAATAGGTTGAGCTTGTACTCCGCCGTCAGCGCCGGCTGGCCGCGCGAGGTCGCGGCCGCAATCGTCGTGGCATTGTCGACCAGGAAGGCGGTGACGCCGCCATGGAAGAAGCCATGCTGCTGCAGCAGCTCCGGCCGGCGCACCACCGCGATCGTGCAGGTGCCGCGCGACAATTCGGACAGCTCGGCGCCGACCAGATTCATAAAACCCTGCCGGCCGACATTGGTGTGGATGCGCTCGGCGATGGGAGCGAATTCGGGATCTGCTTCGTGATCCATGCGGCCTCTCCTTGTTACGTCCTGATGCGATCGTGCGGCCGCAGCGCGCGGATGGCGCAGGCGACAAGCGTATCGGCCTCGCCGCGCGGATCGGCGCGGTCGCGCCCCGACAGGAAGGCGCGGCAGAAAATCTGCGCCGGACCGATCAGCTGGCTGACGAACATCACGGGCGTCATCGGCAACAGCTCGCCGCTGGCGACGAGCGGCGCGCGCCAGCGTTCAATGCCTTCGGCAAGGCGCGCGTTCTGCGCACGCTGGGCGTCGCGGACATCCTCGCTCCATTCGCTGCGTGAGATCTCGAAGAGATAACGCGCCTCGCGCCGGCTGGTGACGACCCAGTCGAGATGCGCCCGGATCAGGCGATCGATCCCCTGCTCCGCATCCGGAGCCGGATCGAGCGCGGCCAGCATGGCGGCGTGATAGTGCCTGAGCACCTTCAGGAACAGCGCGCCGGCCAGCTCCTTCTTCGATCCGAAGACGTGAAAGAAGCTGCCATTCGACGCGCGCGCTCTGGTGCGGATTGCCGCCACAGTCGCAGCTTCGAAGCCGACGCGGTCGAACACGGCAAGTCCGGCCGCCAACAGATCGTCACGCACGCTCGCGGTCATCGCGCCTCCTAGAGTTATACTCTAGAGTAGTGCTCTAGTCGCGGTCAAGACGATGCGGAGGCCGCAATGCGCGCGGCCTCCGCAGGTTGATCAGAAAATGTTGGCTGTTACCGCGAGATCGGCGGCGCGGGCGGTCCTGAGGATTCCGCCGGCGCCGGAGCCGCGGCGGTTGCGGGCGGCGCCGCTTCCTGCGGCTTGGCCACGGGTTCGGAGCTGGTGGCGGGCGCGGCAGGCTTGGGCGCCGCCTCTTCCACCGGCTTAGGCGCGGCCGGCTCGGCGGGCTTCGCAGCGGCGGCCGGCGGAGCGGGCGTCACCTGCGGCACCGGATCGGGCCGTAGCGCCGGAGCCTCGCTGCCGCGCGGCTCGACCTTGGCGCTGCTGTCAGGTTTGGCCTCAGCGGGCTTCTCCGGAGCGGGATTGGCCTCGGGCTTGGCTTCGGGCTCGACCTTGGCGCTCTCGGGCTTGGACTCGGCTTTCGGCTCGCTTTTCTTCTCTTCCGTGGTCGGCGCGGCGGCATCAACCTTCGGCGCTTCCTCGGTGCCGGGCTTAGCGCGACGCTTGCCCTTGCGCCCCTCGGGTGCTGCCTGGCCCTCGGGCTTCACGCCTTCCCTGGCGCCCTCCCCAGCCGGCCGCGCCGCGCGCTTCTGGCGTGCACCTTCGGCAGCGGGCGCAGCAGCCTCGCCTTCCGGCTTGGCGGCGTCCTGACGCTGGCGGCGGCCCTGATGCTCGGGCGTCTGGCCGGGAGCGGTAGCGGCCTCCTTCTCCTTGGCGCCGTCCTTCTTGCCGTCCTTGGCCTGATAGCGCGTGTCGGTCGCGCCGTTGGAAACGAGGTAGGAGGCGAGCACGCCGGCCATGTCGGGGCTGGTCGTATAGTGCTGACGGAGGAAGCCCGGCAGCGAGCCCGGTGCCACGGTCTTCAACAGCCCGCGCGGACTCTTGTGGCAAGCATTGCAGGTCTGCGCGAAAAGCTGGGATGGGGCCTTGCCGGCCTCGAGGTTCGTCGCCTGCGCAAGAACGGTATCGGCCGCGCCGAAGCCGATCAGAAGCAATACCGTCGCGAGGCTGAGCGCTCGGCTCGACATTCCCATCATCTCCGTTGAATTTCCGCGAACGCAGCCGGCATCGGCGCGGCGGCGGTCACCTTTTAGCGGATTGAGCCGCGAATGGAAGCAGCCCGCACGCGCAAGGATGTGATTAAGCGCTTTTGGAATATCCGCTTTGAACACAGCGCAATAGCGGGATCGACGCCTCCTCCCCAGATTTAGATGCAAACGCATAGGAACCAGAGCAGGACCCTGAGCGTCGGATGTGAAGGCCGGGTTAGTCGCATCTCTTCGGGTTCGCTCGAGAGGAAGGTGTCGATGGACCGCTTGTTGCGCAGATTCTTGTCTCAATTTATCCGCCGCGGGTCGATGACGGTGACCAGCGCCAGCGGATCGAAGTTCACCGTCGGCGACGGCTCGGGCGAGCCGGTTGCGGTGCGCTTCGTCACCGCGGACGCCGAGCGGAAGATTCTCGTCAATCCCGAGCTCGGGCTCGGCGAGGCCTATATGGACGGCGAGTTCGTCGTCGAGCGCGGCAGCATAGCTGATGCCCTCGCGATCCTGCTCGGTCAACCCGACCTATTGCCGCAATGGGCAAAGCCCTGGTGGCATCTGCGCTATCTGACGCGGCGCCTGAAGCAATTCAATCCGCGCTCGCGCTCCCGCGCCAACGTCGCGCACCATTACGATCTCGATGCGCGGCTCTATTCGCTCTTCCTCGACGCCGACAAGCAATATAGCTGCGCCTATTTCGAGACCCCGGAGACGACGCTCGACGACGCACAGCTCGCCAAGAAGCGGCACGTCACCGCAAAGCTGCACGTCAAGCGCGGCCAGCGCGTGCTCGACATCGGCTCGGGCTGGGGCGGGCTCGGGCTCTATCTCGCCGAGATCGCTGGCGCCGATGTCACCGGCATCACGCTGTCGACCGAGCAGTTGCAGGTCGCCAATGCGCGCGCAACCGAGAAGGGCCTGACCGGATCGGCCAGATTCCTGCTCCAGGACTATCGCGACATCGAAGGCCCGTTCGACCGTATCGTCTCGGTCGGCATGTTCGAGCATGTCGGCGCGCGGTTTTACGATGCCTACTTCCAGCGCTGTGCCGAATTGCTGAGCGATGACGGCGTCATGGTTTTGCACTCGATCGGACGTTCGCAAGGCCCGGATTCGACTAATCCCTGGATTGCCAAATACATCTTCCCCGGCGGTTACATCCCCGCATTATCCGAGGTGCTGCCGGCGATCGAGCGCGCTGGCCTTCTGGTCTGCGACATCGAGATCCTGCGCCTGCACTATGCCGAGACGCTGAAGGCCTGGCGCGAGCGCTTCATGGCGCGGCGCGAGGAAGCGGTGCAGCTCTACGACGAGCGCTTCGCGCTGATGTGGGAATTTTACCTCGCGGCCTGCGAGATGACGTTCCGCAAGCAGGCGATGATGAACTTCCAGATCCAGCTCACCAAGCGCCAAGGCGTAGTGCCGATCACCCGCGACTACATCGCGCGCGAGGAAACCCGGCTGCGGGCGCTGGAAGGCGGCGCCAAGCCCAAGCTGAAACTGGCTGGTGAATGAGGTCTAATGACGCAGGGTCGAGATCGGAGACGACTGGTAAGAGGTCGTTAACGCCAGTTGCGCCCGCACTTCCGCGATAACCTCGGGCGCGACCGGCTGGCGGCGGATTTCGGGCCGCTCGGCATGCTTCATGGCGGCGATCAGGCCGGTCAGCCAAGCCCTGCTGGCTGCCTCGCTTCGCCGAATCTGGTGCTGCCGTTCTGGCCGCATCGCTTGCCTCGTTCCCTGTCGGCAGGTCGCGGGAGACAATACCATACCCCGCCTGCTTGTTCCGGAGTTACCCCGAAAGAATCCGGGAAGATGTGATCTGCTTCACATTCCTCTCGTCGGCGCTGGCTTAGACCGTCGCCATGAGCAAAGAGACCCGAACCTCATTCGACGTGCAGGACGACCTCCGCACCGATTACGCCCTGATCGCCACCGGCGTCGGAGCGGCCCTGGTAGCGCTGGTCTACCTCCTGCTGGTCTGACCCGAGCCGAAAGCTCCCGGCGTGCCTCGTTCGGCACGCGTTTAAATACGTCTGCGACCCACCCCATCAGGTTCACCTCATCCGGATTTTTGCGGGACGCGGCTGCGACCGCCGCCGGGCGGGAGCGTAGTTCCGCAAAATTCGTCAAGCACGGCGCATGCTGCGGCTGCTAATCATCCACCGCTTTTAAGATCGGTTGATAGCGGCCAGCTTTTGCTTCCGCTTTGGCCTGGGTCGGCGCTTTATCCCGGCCCCGCATCCGCCCCAGAAAATTGCTATCGCTCGACCATGGCCCTGACTGATTCGAACGTCCTCAAACTCGCGCCCGAGCCCGGAACTCCCGCCTATCGGAGCGCGCCGCATAATATCGAGGCGGAACAGAGCCTTCTGGGCGCGATCCTGGTCAACAACGACGCTTTCTACCGTGTCTCCGACTTCCTGGAGCCGAAGCATTATTTCGAGCCGCTGCACCAGACCATCTACGAGACAGCCGGCAGCCTGATCCGGATGGGCAAGATTGCCACGCCCGTGACGCTGAAGACGTTCCTGCCCGCCGATACCGACGTCGGCGGCATGACCATCGGCCAATATCTGGCGCGGCTCGCGGCGGAAGCGACCACCATCATCAACGCCCAGGACTACGGCCGCACCATCTACGACCTTGCGCTGCGCCGCGACCTGATCGGCATCGGCGAGGACATGGTCAATGTCGCCTATGACGCGCCGGTCGATTTCGCGCCGCGGGCGCAGATCGAGGATGCCGAGCGCCGCCTCTACGAGCTTGCCGAATCCGGCCGCTATGACGGCGGCTTCCAGAAATTCTCGCAGGCGTTGGCGGTCGCGGTCGATCTCGCGGCAAAAGCGTTCCAGCGCGACGGCAAGCTGTCCGGCATCTCGACGGGCATGCGCGACCTCGACACCAAGATGGGTGGCCTGCAGCACTCCGATCTCATCATCGTGGCCGGACGCCCGGGCATGGGCAAGACGTCGCTGGCGACCAACATCGCCTACAACGTCGCCAAGGCCTATGTTCCTGAGGTCCAGGCGGACGGCACCACGAAGGCCGCCAATGGCGGCGTGATCGGCTTCTTCTCGTGCGAAATGTCGGCCGACCAGCTCGCCACGCGTATCGTGGCCGAGCGCACCGGCGTTCCCTCCTCCCACATCCGCCGCGGCGGCATCTCGGAAGCCGATTTCGACAAGATCCGGGAGGTCTCGATCGAGCTGCAATCGCTGCCGTTCTATGTCGACGCGACCGGTGGCCTGTCGATCGCGCAGCTGATGGCACGCGCGCGCCGGCTGAAGCGCCAGAAGGGCCTCGACCTCCTCGTGATCGACTACATCCAGCTGCTGTCAGGCTCAGGCAAGCGCGCCAGCGACAGCCGCGTGCAGGAAATCACGGAGATCACGACCAGCCTGAAGGCGCTCGCCAAGGAACTCAACGTTCCCGTGATCGCGCTGTCCCAGCTCTCACGCCAAGTTGAATCCCGCGACGACAAGCGGCCGCAGCTCTCCGACTTGCGTGAATCCGGATCAATCGAGCAGGACGCCGACGTCGTGCTGTTCGTTTATCGCGAGGAATATTACCTCGCGATGAAGGAGCCCCGCCCAGGCACGCCTGAACACGAGAAGTGGCAGCTTGACATGAGTCTTGCGCACGGAAAGGCCGAGGTCATCATCGGCAAGCAGCGCCACGGCCCGACCGGCACCGTCGATTTGGCGTTCGAAGCCTCGGTCACGCGGTTCGGCGACCTCGCGCCTGACAGCCAGATGCCGGCTCGCAGCAGCAACGACTACTGAGTTCCTTGAACCAGAGCGGCCTCTTGCGTAAAACGGCGCCATGACAATGGCGTCCGACCCGAAAATGATCCCGCAATCCGGCCTCCTCTCAGCGGAGGCCAATCAGGCTGCCGCGCTCGCTGCCTATGGCGGCGTGCTCACCGTCGATCTCGACGCCATCATCGCCAATTGGCGCAAGCTCGAGAAGACGGCGGTGCCGGCCGAATGCTCGGCGGTGATCAAGGCCGACGCTTATGGCTGCGGCGCCGCGCAGGTCGCACGCGCCCTCAGCAAGGCCGGCTGCAAGACCTTCTTCGTCGCCACCATCGAGGAAGCGCGCAAGGTGCGCGAAGCCGTGCCGGAGACCACGATCTACGTGCTCGGCGGCTATTTCCAGAACACCGGCGAGCACTACGCCAAGATCAATTGCCGTCCCGTGATCGGCGATCTCAACGAACTCGCCGAATGGGACGTGTTCTGCCGCCGCACCGGCTGGAACGGCGGGGCCGCGATCCATATCGACACCGGCATGAACCGGCTCGGGCTGACGCTGTCCGAGGCGCAGGCCATCATCCCCCGCATCAATGCCGGCGATCACGGCATCACGCTGGTGATGAGCCATCTGGTCTCGGCCGAGCAGCTCAACAGCCAGATCAACGCCAGGCAGCTTGCGGCCTTCCGCGGCATCGCCAGTGAATTCTCCGGCGTGCCGGCGGCGCTCGCCAATTCCTCCGGCATCTTCCTCGGCGCGCCCTTCCAGTTCGACCTGGTGCGGCCGGGCGCGGCGCTCTACGGCGTCAACCCGACGCTGGAGGCCGACAATCCGATGCAGCCGGTGGTCGACCTCAAGGCGCGCATCGTGCAGACCCGCAATGTCGAGCGCGGCGACACCGTGGGCTATGGCGGCACCTGGAGCGCACGGCGGCCGACGAAACTGGCGATCATCGCGGTCGGCTATGCCGACGGCTATTTCCGCGCCGCCAGCTCCAATGACGGCACCCGCGGCGCCGAGGTGATCGTCGCCGGCAAACGCTGCCCGGTCGCGGGCCGCGTCTCGATGGATCTGATCGCGATCGACATCACCGACCTGCCGCCGAACGCGGCACGGCGCGGCCACATGGTGACGCTGCTCGGCGAAGGCATCACCGTCGACGAGCTCGCACATCATTTCGGCACCATCGGCTACGAGGTGCTGACCAGCCTCGGCCACCGCTACGCCCGCGTCTACAAGGGCGGCAATGTGGTGGAGCCGTTGGTCAAGCCGGAGCCAGCGCCGACGGCCGAGCAGCCGCCCTCCCCGCCGCCGATCGAGCAGCCCGCGAGCCCGCCGCCGCTGCCGTCCTAGCCAGCACTCACATGCGCCGGACACAACGCCGTAAGCGCGTTCACGCGCGTCTTCGGCGCGCTATGGCGCTGCGCCGCGTCCGGGACACCAAGCTTACTTCTTCTTCTGGCTGTCCAGCGCCGCCTTGCAGGTCGCGCTGAGCTGGTCGCGCTTGGCGCTGAGGCAGGCGACGATCTTGCCGCTACCGGGCGCAATGCCGGCGCAGAATTTGTCGTAGTCCACCTTGCACGCACCGCGCTGATCGGACGATTGTGCCGGCGCGACACCGGAGAATGCGACGGCGACGACGATAGCGGCAAAGCTCAACTTGGACATTGTATCTCCGGTACGGAAGGCAGAAGCCGGTAGCTCTACATGAAGATCGCGACATTCAACATCAACAACATCAATCGCCGCCTGCCCAATCTGTTGGCATGGCTACGCGCGGCGAAGCCCGATGTCGTCGCGCTTCAGGAGTTGAAGGCAAGTGATGGCGAATTTCCGGCAGCGGCCATCGAAAAAGCCGGCTATGGCGCGGTGTGGCGCGGACAGAAGACCTGGAACGGCGTCGCCATCCTCGCCCGCAACGCCGAGCCCATTCTCACCCGCGACCGTCTGCCGGGAAAGCCCGGCGATCTCGAAGCCCGCTACATCGAGGCCGCCGTACGCGGAATCATCGTCACCAGCATCTATCTGCCCAACGGCAATCCGCAGCCGGGGCCGAAATTCGACTACAAGCTCGACTGGTTCGCGCGGCTCAAGCGCCACGCTAGGACCTTCATCAAGCAGGGCCTGCCCGTGGTGCTCGCGGGCGACTACAACGTCGCGCCCACCGAAATCGACATCTATCCGACGCGCTCATGGGACAAGGATGCGCTGATCCAGCCGAAGAGCCGCGCGGCGTTTGCGTCACTCGTCGAACAGGGCTGGTGCGATGCGATCCGCAAGCTGAATCCGGAAAAGCGCGTCTACACATTCTGGGACTACAAGCGAAACCGCTGGCCGCGCGATGCGGGCCTGCGGCTCGATCATCTGCTGCTGAGCCCTGCCCTCGCCTCGCGGCTGGCGAAGGCCGGTGTCGACAAGAAGGTTCGCGGCAAGGATGGCGCGAGCGATCACGCGCCGGCGTGGGTGGTGCTGAAATAAGCGCGGTGCCGTAGAAAGAGCGCCGTGGGTCAGCGCCCGTAATACTCCTGCACGGTGTCCCACGCCGCCTTCTGCAGCAATTGCGTCGTCTCCGTATCGAGCCCCATCGTGTAGGAATTGCCTACCGGTGACCGCCCCGTCAGCGCGGCCAGCGTCACGCAGGTCGCCAGATACGTGCCGGCGGGGCTCGGATGCCGCTTGTCCGGCGCATACAGATTGAGCTCGGGCTGCAGCTTGCGCACGCGCGCAAAAGCGAGGCCTGCGGGAATGACCAGCGCATCGTTGGCGTTGCCGGCGATCGTATAGGCCTCGGCCAATTGCTCCGTCATCTCCGGCTTGTCGGCATAGGCCCAGGACATGAACAGCACCGGCCGCATGCCATGGGCGCGGACGATGTCGCTGTCCTTCTTGGCGAAGGTCGCGAACGCGCCCTTCAATTGCGAATGGATCGGGCACTGGCTGCAATCCATCATGACCACGGCGTCGAACTGCTTGCCGGGCTTGTTGAAGATGACGACGTTCTGCTCGTCGAAGGAATAACCGCCGATGCCGCCCGGCCGCAGCAGATTGTCCATGTCGTGCCAGTCGAGGCCGGAGCCGCCGATCGTGGCCATGGTGTTGCGATATACCGCCTTGTTCTCGGGATCGGCCGCCCGCTCCATGAAGGAGAGATGCCCGGGCATGCCGTTGTTGTAGTAGAAGAAGCTGTTGCCGACGAAGAGCGCGGCCTTGGGGAAGTCAGGGCCTGCGGTCGTGACCTTCGGCTTCGTCTGCGCCTGTGTATTGGCTCCGAATGCAACGGCCAGACACATTGCGAGCATCATTCGCGCAAAAAGACGCATCGTGGCTTCCTCCCATTTTATCGGGCCGGAACCAAATCAGCTTTTCAGAATGGCCTCAAGAGCGCGAAGGTGCGGCAGACATGCGTGAGCATGAATGCTCACCACAGATGCTCACCAGAGATTCTTGCCGTCGATCATGTTCACCGGCACGGCCTCGAGATCGAAATCGTCGAACAAACGCGCGTTCACGGCGACCTTGGGATTGTCGAAATCGGGCTTGCCGCTCGACCAGTCCGGCGACTCCGAATAGGTGCTGCAGCCGCCGCTCGCGCAAAAATGATGTTTGACCGTCCGGCTGCCCCAGAGATAGGTCGCGACGTTGTCCGCCGGTGACAGCAGCCGAAACTGCGCCGGGGTGTAATAGGCCCACAGCGCACCGCGCTTGGCACAGAGCGAGCAGGTGCAGCGCGTCACGTTCGAAGGCGCCTCCGTCACCTCGAACACCGTCTCACCGCAATGACAGCTTGCCTCGATCGGCATGACCCGCTCCCCTTTTTGTCAGGAGATGGTCGTAGCCGGCCCCTGCTGCCAACATGCTGTCAGCAGCGAGAGTTCCGTCAGGGAGCCTGGTTCGCCGACAGCCGCTTGGCATTCGCGGCGACGTGCTCGCGATAGCGCTGGACGATCGCCGCCGGCGTGGCACCGCCGAGCAGGCTGACGGTGGCCTCGACGGCCGCCGCGATCTTCTCGCTCACCATCAGAAAGGCCTCCTGCCCCGCAGCCGCGTCGCCATGGCTCAGCTTCTCGCAGCGCAGACGCACGACCTCGCCGGCTTCGACGGCGAGCATCGCGCCCGCATACCAGGGGAAACCATTGTCGGAGCCGCCGAGCACCGCATGGCGGTCGAGGGCGGAGAAGGAGTGATGATCGGGCATTCCGGGCCTCAAATTCTTTGAGCGAACGTTCTTTCAGCGAACGCTCCAAGCAATACGCTTCAAATTCTAAGGATCCGGCCGGGGAACCGGTCGGATTGGCGACTGGGGTATCACCGGCGATTAACCAAGCCCCTTGACGCGCCTCCTCTGGTTATCATACTGGTCTGACCAAGATCAGACCAAGACGAGACCGGAATGGAGCTCAAGCGGGCCGCCGAAGGGGAAAAAGGGTTCGAGAAGGTGTTCGCCTTCCTGCGCGAGCGCCTGCTCGCGGGCTCGCTCAAGCCCGGCGATCGCCTGATTTCCGAGCGTGAGCTGGCGACCCTGCTTGGCGTCAGCCGGCCGATCGTCCGCGAGGCGCTGCGCGCCCTCACCGTGCTCGGCATCGTCGAGATCCGCGACCGCATCGGCACCGTGGTAACCCGGCCGGACGTCTCGGTGCTGAACGACTTCTTCACCTTCGCGCTTGCCCAGCAGGCGGACATGCTCGACGACGTCATGCAGGCGCGCGTCGCAATCGAATGCCAGGCCATCCGGCTCGCCTGCGAGCGCGCCAACATCGCCGATTTCGAACGCCTGCAGCGCGCTCTCGCGAAGATCGGGGAGACGATCGACGAGGCCGATGCCGGCGGCATGGCCGACTTCGAATTCCACCGCGCCATCGTCGTCGCCGCTCATTCGGAGACGCTGACCGTCTTGCACGGTTCGCTGGCAGGTCTGCTGACGCATTCGCACCGCAGCCGCCGCGAGCTGGTGCAGGCCTTCCCCTCGATGAAGACCTATCTGATCGACGAACACCGCCGCATCTTCGAAGCGGTGATCGCGCGCGATCCCGAGCGCGCTGACGCGACGTTGCGGAAGCATTTTGCCATCGGCGACGAATATCGGAGACGCGCCATTGTCGGCGACCTCGACAAGAGCGCCTCAGGCTGATCGCAGATCAGTCGACCGAGAAGCCAACAATCAACCAAGAAACGGACTGACAACATGGGACGGAATGACAAGGGCAGCGTCGGATTCATCGGCATCGGCACCATGGGCCGGGAGATGGTGCGTAACCTGCTGATGGCCGGCCACGCGGTTCGCATCTTCGATCTCAACGAAACCGCCTTGGCCGACAGCGTCAAGGAGGGAGCGACACGAGCCAACAGCCCCGCCGATGCCGCGCAAGGCGCCGACATCGTCATCACCATGCTGCCCGACACGCCCCATGTCGAGGCGACCATCTATGGCGAACAGGGCCTGCTGAAGTCGCCGCCATCCGGCAAGCTGGTCGTCGACATGAGCACGATCTCGCCGGTTGCGGTGCGCCGCATCCATGCTGACCTGCAAAAGGTCGGTGTCAGCTTCATCGACGCACCTGTCTCGGGCGGACCGGTCGGCGCCAAGAACGGCGCGCTCTCGATCATGGCCGGCGGCGATGCGGACGCATTCGCACAGGCCGAGCCGTTCTTCCGCGCGATGGGCACGACCATCACGCATGTCGGCGCCTCCGGCGCCGGCCAGACTGTCAAGCTCTGCAACCAACTGATCTGCGGCATCAACATCCAGGCGATCTGCGAAGCCCTCGCGCTCGGACGCGCCTCGGGTATCGACCTCAACCTGCTGCGCCGGGTCCTGCTCGGCGGCTCCGCCGCCTCCTGGATGCTCGACAAGCTCGGCCCCGCGATGATCGCGGGCGACGTCTCCGCCGGCTTTCGCATCGACCTGCAGCTCAAGGACCTCCGCCTGGTGCAGGAGCACGCGCAGGCGCTGAGCGTGCCCCTGCCCGGCACCGCGCTCGTCACCAGCCAGTATGTCGATGCGCGCGCTCACGGCGAAGGCAGCAACGGCAACCAGGCGCTGTTCCGCGTCTATGACCGCATGACCAATCAGACCACCGGCTGAACCTGACACGATGAGCCTCCAACTCGACTTTCCCGCAGTGCTGGAGCGTTGGCCAAGTTTCCTGGCCGGCGCCGCGCTGACGCTCGAGTTGGCGTTCTTTGCGACCGTGCTCGGCGCTCTGATCGGCACGCTCGCAGCTGTCGGCCGCGGCTCGCGAAGCGCGCCGATCGCCAGCGCCTGCAAGGTCTATGTCGAGGCGATCCGCAACACGCCGCTGCTGGTGCAGATCTTCCTGGTCTATTTCGGCCTCGCCAGCTTGGGGCTGAAATTCTCCGCGTTCACCGTGGCCGTCGCCGCGCTGACGATCAATGTCGGCGCCTACACCGCCGAGATCATGCGCGCCGGCTTCGAAGCAATCCCGCGCGGCCAGATCGAGGCCGCCGAAGGCCTGGCGCTGTCGCGCCTGCAGATCTACTGGCACATCATCCTGCTGCCGGCGATCGAGAAGGTCTATCCGGCGCTCACCAGCCAGTTCGTGCTGTTGATGCTGGCCTCCTCGGTCTGCTCGCAGATCTCGGCGGAAGAGCTCACGGCGGTCGCGAACTACATCCAGTCGGACACCTATCGCGCGTTCGAGACCTACATCATCGTCGCCGTGCTCTACGTCATCCTGTCGCTGGTGATGCGCGCGGGCTTCTGGGGCCTCGGCCTCGTGCTGTTTCCGCGCCGCCGCCGGCTCGGCACGCCGTTGTGAGATGACCATGGGCGGACATCTCAACATCAACCACCTGATGTTCCTCGGTCAGGGCGCGCTGTGGACCGTTGGCCTGTCCGTGATCGCGCTGATCGGCGGCGGCATTGTCGGCTTCGTGATCGCGCTGGCGCGCATCTCGCCGCTCAAATCGGTACGGATCGCCAGCGCCATCTATGTCCAGCTGATCCAGGGCACGCCGCTGCTCGTGATCCTGTTCCTCGGTTATTTTGGCCTGGCCGCCATCGGCCTCAAGGTCTCGCCCCTCGCTGCCGCCGGCGCTTCACTGACGCTCTATGTTGCCGCCTATCTCGGCGAGATCTGGCGCGGCTGCATCCAGTCGGTGCCGAAGCCGCAATGGGAAGCTGCCGAAGGTCTCGCGCTGAGCCGGACCCAGCGCATGCTGAAGGTGATCCTGCCTCAGGCGATCCGCATCGCGACGCCACCAACCGTCGGCTTCATGGTGCAGATCATCAAGAACACCTCGCTCGCCTCCGTCGTCGGTTTCGTCGAGCTGATGCGCTCGGGCCAGATCGTCAACAACTCGCTGTTCGAGCCTTTCGCCATCTACGCCATCATCGCCGTCACCTATTTCGCCATGTGCTATCCCCTCTCCCTGTCCAGCCAGAGGCTGGAGAAGCGGATGGGGCGTGGCAGGTCCAACCTCGCGCCAGCCTGACATGCAGCAAAACCTTTCCGCCTCCGAACCGATCGTGTCGCTCCGCGACGTGCAGAAGAGCTTTGGTCCGCTGCGAGTGCTCGACGGCGTCTCCTTTGCCGTTCAGCGCGGCGAAGTGCTGGCGCTGATCGGCCGCTCCGGCTCCGGCAAGAGCACGGCGCTACGCTGCATCGACCGTTTCGAGAAGGTCGACGGCGGCGAGATCGTCGTCTGCGGGCATCGCGTCGATCGTCCCGACGTCGATTTGCGCGCGCTCCGCCAGGACGTCGGCATCGTTTTCCAGAGCTATAATCTGTTTCCGCACCTCACGATCGAGCAGAACATCACGCTTGCGCCCTGCACTGTGAAAGGCATGCCGACGTCGCAAGCCAAGGATCTCGCGCGAAAAGTGCTGGCGCAGGTCGGGCTCGAGGAGAAGCTGCACGCTTACCCCGAGCAGCTTTCGGGCGGCCAGCAGCAGCGCGCCGCGATCGCACGCTCGCTCGCGATGCAGCCGAAGGTGATGCTGTTCGACGAGGTCACCTCGGCGCTCGACCCCGAGCTCACCGCCGAAGTGCTGAAGGTGATCGAGCAATTGGCGGCTGACGGTATGACCATGGTGATGGTCACCCACGAGATGGGCTTTGCCAAAGGCATCGCCGACCGGATCGTGTTCATGCACCGCGGCAAGGTCCACGAGACGGGCCCCGCCTCGATCCTGACGTCGCCGGCGACACCCGAACTCACGCAATTCGTGGGCACTGGAAATCTAAAATCATAACAAGGAGAGGAGACCAAGGATGACTAAGGAAAAACTGCTGGGAGCCGCAGCTGCGCTGTGCGGCTTCGTCATGCTGGCTGCAACGCCTGCGTCTGCCGATTTGCTCGACGACATCATGCAGGCCAAGAAGATCCGTATCTCGACCGACCTCGCCATCCCGCCCTCAGGCATGATGGACAGCAACATGAAGCCCACCGGCTCCGACGTCGAGGTGGCACAACTGCTCGCCAAGGATTGGGGGCTTGAGCTCGAGTTCATTCAGACCACCGGCGCGACCCGCATCCCGAACGTGCTGACCGGCAAGGCCGATATCATCATCTCGACCCTGTCTGTGACGCCCGACCGCGCCAAGGTGATCGACTTCACCAAGCGCTATGCGACGCTGCAATCCGACGTCGGCTGCCTGAAGTCCTCGATCGTCAAGGACTGGCCGGACCTGAAGGACAAATCGATCGGCGTCTCGCGCGGCACCACGCAGGACACCACCCTGTCCAACATGAAGGACAAGGATCTGAAGATCGCTCGCTATGACGACGACGCCACCATGGTGACAGCGGCAGTTTCCGGCCAGGTCGACTGCGTCGCCTCGTCCGCAACGATCATCAACCAGATCGGCGTGAAGAACCCCTCGCGCGTCTTCGAATCCCGGATACCGCTGGCGACCTTCGATCTCGCCATCGGCCTGAAGAAGGGCGAGCAGCGCCTGATGGACAAGCTAAACGCCTGGATCACCGAGAACGTCAAGAACGGCAAGCTCAACGCGATCTACAAGAAGTTCCACGGGGTCGAGTTGCCGGCCGACATGCGCAGCTAACACCAGAACGATCGTGACAGCCGCTCGGCGGCTGTCACGGCCCCTGCAAAATCAAGAAGGACATCACATGCGTCTCGTTATCGGATCCGACCACGCCGGCTGGCCGCTCAAGCAGACCGTCATCGACCACATCCGCAAGCTTGGCCACGACGTCGTCGATGTCGGCTCCCATGACGACAAGCCGGTAGATTTCCCCGATATCGCGCGGGCTGTCGCCCAGAAGGTGACGTCGGGTGAAGCCGCCCGCGGCATCATGGTGTGCGGCACCGGCGTCGGCGCCTCGATCGCCGCCAACAAGATGAAGGGCATCCGCGCCGCGGTGTGCCACGACGTCCATTCCGCCCATCAGAGCGTCGAACATGACGACGTCAACGTGATGTGCATCGGCGCGCAGATCGTCGGCGCCTGGCTCGCCGTCGATCTGGTCTCGTCCTATCTTTCCGCCGAATTCTCCACCGACGAGGATTTCCGCCGCCGCGTGGAGAAGCTGCGCATCATGGACGAGCAAGGCTGACGGCCTGCCATGATCCTGGTGTTCGGCTCGCTCAACATCGATCTGGTCGCGCAGGTGCCTGTCATTCCTGGTCCTGGCCGGACCGTGCTCGCACCGTCTTACCAGACCCATTTCGGCGGCAAGGGCGCCAACCAGGCCGTCGCCGCCGCGCGGATCGCGGGACCCGGGCAAGTGCGCATGGCCGGTCGTGTCGGCTTAGACGGATTTGGCGACCGCGCGATCGAGAACCTTCGCACAAACGATGTCGACATCGATCTCGTCATCAGGACAAGCGAGCCGACCGGCTGCGCCTTCATCACGGTCGATCAAGCCGGCGAGAATGCCATCACGGTCGCGAGCGGCGCCAACATGGCCGCGATCGCGAGTGACCTTCCCGCCGCGCTGTTTGGTCCCGACACGGTGCTGGTGCTCCAGATGGAGGTGCCGTTCGCGCAGGCAGTCGAGGCTGCGCGCCGGACAGCATCCGCTTCCGGCACCGTCATATGGAACCTCGCACCGGTTCCGGAAAAGATGACGCGTGAGATGGTTACAGAGCTTCTCGCCGTGACCGATCATCTCATCGTCAACGAACACGAGGCGCTGGATGCGGCCGCGGCGGTCGGCCTCGCCCCGTCCGATTACACGACTGCAGCCACGGAGCTCGCCAGGATCGGCGACCTCACCTGTACCGTGACTGCCGGCGCGCAAGGCGCTCTGGCTGTCGCAGCCGACGGGACCTGCTGGCGTGCGCCCGCCCCGCGCATCACGCCGGTCGACACGACCGGGGCTGGCGACACCTTTGTCGGTGCCTTCGCAGCGATGATCCACGAGAGGGTTCCGCTGCAAACCGCACTCCAGGTCGGATGCGACGCGGCGGCCCGGAAGTGCCTCGCGCCGGGTGCGCAGGGGGGCATGCCGATGCGGGCGAAGATTCCGTCTCTCGCTTAGCGTCGTCCGCGGTTACAGTGCTCCGATTCCCGGAGCCCTGCCCTTGGCCTTCCTCTTCGTCCTCATCGTCGGCCTCATCGCCGGAACCATTTCAGGCATCGTCGGCACGGGCTCGTCGATCATGCTGATGCCGGTGCTGGTCTACGCCTATGGGCCGAAGGAAGCCGTGCCAGTCATGGCGGTTGCCTCCGTGATGGCGAATTTTTCGCGGATCCTGGCCTGGTGGCGCGAGGTCGACTGGCGCGCCTGCGCAGCCTATTCGGTGACAGGCATTCCGGCCGCAGTCCTCGGCGCGCGCACGCTGCTGGCGCTGCCCTCGCACGCCGTCGATCTGGCCATCGGTATCTTCCTGATCGCGATGGTGCCGACCCGGCACTGGCTGGCCCGGCACGACCTCAAGGCCAATCTCTGGCACCTCGCAATCGGCGGCGCGGTCATCGGTTATCTCACCGGCATCGTGGTCTCGACCGGCCCGCTCAGCGTGCCGCTGTTCCTGTTCTATGGCCTGTCCAGGGGCGCCTTCCTCGCAACCGAGGCCGCCGCCTCGCTCGGCCTCTACTTCGCGAAGTCCGTGACCTTCGAACGGTTCGGCGCCCTGACGCAGGAGGTGTTCATCAAGGGTCTGATCGCGGGATCCTCGCTGATGGCCGGCGCCTTCATCGCAAAACGTTTCGTGCTTCACCTGAAACCGGACATGTTCCGCCTGGTGATGGACGCGATCATGATCGCAGCCGGGCTCTCGATGCTCTGGAACGCGACGCAGCCGTAACTGCGCTCAAGCCGCGAATTCAGGCGCAATCGGCGGGCTGTCGACACGGATGCGACCTTCACGGGGCTGCCCTTCGAGCCATTGCAGCACGGCCTCGAGCGGTTGCGGCCGCTGGTAGAGATAGCCCTGCCCGAACCTCACGCCCATCTCGCGCATGGCCTCGGCCTGCTCGGCCCGCTCGATGCCTTCGGCGACCAGGGTCAGCCCTAGCGTGCCGGCGAGCGAGGCAATGACACCGACGATCGCCTTGTCTTCCGCGCTGCCGGGAATCTCGCTGATGAAGGCCTTGTCGATCTTGACCTTGTCCAGCGGGAAACGCCTGAGATGCGCGAGCGAGCTATAGCCCGTGCCGAAATCGTCGAGCGCGACGGTGGCACCGAGGCGCCGCAGGCGATGCAGCGTCTCGGATGCGCTGGCAATGTTGTTGATCAGCGAACCCTCGGTGATCTCGAGTTCCAGCAATGATGCCGCGACATTGAAGTTCTTGCAGATCGCGCGCAGCTCGGCGGCGAGCGAGTGGTCGGCGAGTTCGGACGGCGGCAGATTGATCGCGATCCGGATATTCGGCCTGCCGACGGCCGCCAGACGCTGCAGCGCGCGACAGGCGTCGGTCAGCACGTAGCGCGTCAGCCTTGCGTTGTTGCCGCTGCGCTCGATCAGCGGCAGGAATTCGCCGGGGCCGATCACGCCATGTTCGGGATGGCGCCAGCGGATCAGCGCTTCGAGACCGACGACAGCCTGGCTCTCCAGGTCGACCTGGCTCTGATACCAGACCTCGAACTGTCCCTCGGCAAAGCCCGTGGGAATCGCGAGCTCCAGATCCCTGCGGCGGCGATAGTCGCGCTGCAGCGCCTCGTCCAGCACGGCGACGGTGCCGGGCGCCTTGCTCTTGGCATGGTAGAGCGCGATGTCGGCGAGTGCCGGCAGGTGAGACAGCTCGGGATCGCCGGCGCGACGCACGGCAAGACCGATACTGGCGCGCGGCACGACCTGCTTGTCGTGGAGCCGGATCGGTTCGGAAATCGCATCCAGCAAGTGGCGCGCGAACGCCTGCGCGGTCGCCTGGTTGCTGACCTCGGGGCGGATCACGACGAACTCGTCGCCGCCGAGCCGCGCGACCCAATCCTGCGGCTCGACCGCCTCGCGAAGACGTTCGGAGATGTGGACCAGGAACTTGTCGCCGGCATCATGACCGAAGGTGTCGTTGATGCCCTTGAAATCGTCGAGGTCGATGAAGCAGAACGCGATCAAGGAGTCCGGCGAGCCGGCATCGTTGCTTAAGGTCACCAGCTGTTCGGAGAGCGAGCGGCGATTGGGCAGGCCCGTGAGCGGGTCGTGCGCGGCCATATGGCCGAGCCGGTCGAGCGCGCCCGATGTCGTGTGCTGCATGGCGTTGAAGGCACGCGCGAGCTGGCCGAACTCATTCAGCGACTTGATGTCGGCCGGATAGGCCCGCCCGTCCTGCTTGCTGCGCTGGATCGCCGACATGATCGCGGCGAGCGGCTTGCCGATGAAGATGTTCGCCGAGATCCGCATCGCGATGAGCGTCGCAAACGTCGCGAGCAGACCGACGACCAACAGAAGCATCAGCCGGCTGCCGGTATCCGCATAGACGGTCGCATAGGAATAGGCGATCACGATGCGCCCGGCCTGTACCGCGATGTTGCCGTTAGCGTAGCTGATCGGACGCGAGACTTCCGAGACCGCCTGATCCGCCGGACGCGCCACGACGCGCGCGATCGCAACGCCGGTGTCGTCATAGACGGCCGCGGCGGCGATGGTCTCGTCGTGCATGATCTCGTTGAGCACGTTCGTGACCTGGTCGTAGCGCATCTTCCACAGAGGCTCGGCGATCAGCTCGGCGCGGCTCTCGGCCGTGCGGGCGATACGGGCGTCGAGCTGCCTGATCTGCGACCAGAAGCTGGAGACCTCGACACCGGCGGAGGCGAGCAACTGCACCAGCAGCAGCACCGGCACGGTGGCCCAGATCATCGCGCGGACCACCGAACGCGAAGGCGCCGCCTGCGCACCGCGCTTCGGATCGGTCATGTCGTCAGCATTTCGCATCAGTCAGCAGCACCTTCGAGCGGCGCCAATGACGAGATGAGCGCGTCCATGGAGAAATCGTATTGGCCGCAGCGTCCCGCCTTCGCCCTGAACCGCGCGAAATCGATCTGGTCAAACGTACGGCTCTTGATGAGGTCGCCGATCGAGGCGAGGTTTGCGCGGGTGATCGCCGATGTCTTGACCTCGACATGGGACGACGTCGCCGCGAAATCGCAGCCATCCGCATAGTCGCGGAGCAACACGATCGACCACCCGCCGAGCAGGAAGTGGCCGCCATCGGTGAGAAGCAGCCGCCCCGCCCTGATCGCGCGCAGCGCATCCTCCGACCAGTTGAGGCCGACCACCTGGATGTCCTCGCCGGGCACGAGCCCTGCCGTCGAGATCGCCTTGATGGCCCCGAGCGCCATCGGATCGTTGCCGGCCCAGACGCCCGCGGGCCGGATTCCCTTGCGCTGGGCCCAGCCCAGATAATTCGCCGTGACCTGCTCGGCCTCCGACTGCGTCCAGTTCGCAAACAGCATCCGGTCCACCACCACGTCGGGCGCGGCGTTCGCGGCGAGCTGAAGGCCGGCGTTGCGAGCGATCGAGGCCGGCGTGATCTCGTCGCCGCCGATGCCGAGAATGTGGATCTTGCCGTCCGGGCTCTGCCATTTCTCGGCGCGCGCCGTGCTGATCAGCGCGTTGGCCATCCGCGCGCCCGCGGTCTCAAGATCGGTCGTGATGTCGCCGAGCCAGGTCTGGAGCTTCTGGCGCGGCGGCCCGAGACGCGCGGCATCCTCGCCGATCAGCGTGTTCGACAGCAGCAGCGTCTTGACGCCGGCAGCCTCGGCCGCCTCCAGGACCGGAACGGCGGCGGATTCCTCGTTCGACAGGATGAGGAAATCGGGCTTGTCGGGGCGAGCCACCACACCGAACCCGAGCTCCTGCATGGTGCGGTAATTGCGCTCGCTGGTCAGCACCTCGACATACGCATCGAGCTTGCGGCCCGCGGCCTGCATGGTCTGCGCGACCATGTCCCAATAGACCTCGCCGGTCTTGCCGGGATTGACGAAAACGATATGGAGGGGCTTGGCGTCGGCCGCGACGACGGGGCCGGCTGGCGCCACAACGCCGCACGCCACGCCAACGGCGAGCAATATGCGCAAAAACATCGTCATTCTTTTCGCCACCCCGTATCGGTTCCGAACCTGGACCCATGTCCGCTAACATTTGGCAAAGTCCGGCGCGGCGCGGCGGCCTAGAGCTAACAAAGGGTGTACTGGTTGCGTTGAATTGCGATATTGGGCGCGCGCGTGGCCGGCGGCACAGCCCGCCATTCCGTGCTATCAGCAGACCTCAAGCCCTCCGACCCGATCATCCCATGGCCAAGAACACGCTTTCCTTCGTCTGCCAGAACTGCGGCGCGGCCTATAACCGCTGGCAGGGCAAGTGCGAGTCCTGCGGCGAGTGGAATACGCTCGCCGAGGAAGACACCAGCGGCAGCGTGCCGGTCTCGATCCGCTCCAAGCGCAAGGGGCGGACGTTCGCGCTGGAGAGCCTTGCCGGAAAGAGCCCGGATGCGCCGCGCCTGTCGTCCGGGATGACCGAGCTCGACCGCGTCACCGGCGGCGGCTTCGTCCGCGGTTCGGTGCTGCTGGTCGGCGGCGATCCCGGCATCGGCAAGTCGACGCTGCTGACGCAGGCCACCAGCATGATGGCGCGCGCCGGCCATCGCATTGTCTACATCTCCGGCGAAGAAGCGGTCGCCCAGGTGCGGCTGCGCGCCGAGCGGCTCGGGCTGTCGGATGCGCCGGTGCAGCTCGCCGCCGAGACCTCGGTCGAGGACATCGTCTCGACGCTGTCGGAAGGCGCGGTGCCGCGGCTGATCGTAATCGACTCGATCCAGACGATGTGGACAGACACGGTGGAATCGGCCCCCGGCACCGTCACCCAGGTCCGCGCCTCGGCGCAGGCGCTCATTCGCTTCGCCAAGAAGACCGGCTCGGCCATCATCCTGGTCGGCCACGTCACCAAGGATGGCCAGATCGCCGGCCCGCGCGTGGTCGAGCACATGGTCGATGCGGTGCTGTCGTTCGAGGGCGAAGGCTCGCAGCAATTCCGCATCCTGCGCGCCGTGAAGAACCGCTTCGGGCCGACCGACGAGATCGGCGTGTTCGAGATGACGGGGCTTGGCCTGCGCGAGGTCACCAACCCCTCCGAGCTGTTCCTGTCCGAGCGCGACCTCGGTACGCCCGGTACCGCAGTCTTCGCGGGCATCGAGGGCACGCGGCCCGTTCTGGTCGAATTGCAGGCGCTGGTGGCTCCGACCTCGCTCGGCACCCCGCGCCGCGCCGTGGTCGGCTGGGATCAGAGCCGGCTCTCCATGGTGCTGGCGGTGCTGGAGGCCCATTGCGGGGTCAAGCTGTCCGGCCACGACGTCTATCTGAACGTCGCGGGCGGCCTGCGCATTCACGAGCCGGCCGCCGACATGGCCGCCGCGGCCGCGCTGGTGTCGTCCCTGGTTAATGCGCAGTTACCCACCGATGCGGTCTATTTCGGCGAGATTTCGCTCTCTGGCGTGATCCGCCCGGTGGCGCAGACGCCGGCCCGGCTCAAGGAAGCGGTCAAGCTCGGCTTCAAGCGCGCCGTGCTGCCCGAATCGGCCCGGGGCGATTCCGGCGGTGACGCCGGACTGTCCCTGAATGCGGTCAACAGCCTCACGACTTTGGTGGCCGAAATCGCCGCCAAGGGCTCCCGCCGCGGCGATCAGAGCCCGCCGGCGGAGAAAAATGCCACACCGGCAAGATTCCGCCGTGGAGAGGGTTAGCTGGAGGTGACGTTTCCGGCCCCTACCGCTATACAGCCGTCACAAAAGCAGCATGGGATTGCGTGGTTGCGGCCTTGCCGGGAACGCCGTCTGGCCCTCACTTAGGGCCACGGCCAAGCACCGATTCGCTGAGCATCTTTGAGAGTACGAGCGGACCAGACCAGCCGATGCCAGTAACACTCCTCGACCTGATCCTGCTCGGTGTGATGCTGATCTCGGGCCTGCTTGCCATGGTCCGCGGCTTCATGCGCGAAATCCTCTCGATCGCGGCCTGGGGCGCCGCCGCGATCGTGACGCTCTACTCGTTCTCGAAGCTGCTGCCGACCGCCAAGACCTATTTCAACAACGACACCGTCGCGAGCGTGGTCGTGGTCGCCGGCGTGTTCGTCGGTACCCTGGTCGTGGTTTCCGTGATCACGGTCCGGATCTCCGACATGATCCTGGATTCGCGCATCGGCGCGCTGGACCGCACTCTGGGCTTCCTGTTTGGCCTCGCTCGCGGGCTTTTGATCGTCGTGGTCGCGTTCCTGTTCTTCACCTGGCTGGTGCCGGACAAGCAGCGCCCGGACTGGGTCACGGGGGCGAAATCCCGCGTGGTGCTCCAGGGAACCGGGGATTGGCTGATGGCCCTCTTGCCTGACGACCCCGAGAACACCATCTTGAAGAGATTCAAGAAAAACAAACCAGATGATGATCAAGCTGATTCCGAGCAGCAGCCTTCGGGCAGTGGCGACGGATACAGTAAATCTGCTCGTGACGGCATGAAGAAGCTGATCGAGAAACCTGCGGCGCGTTGATAGAGCCCTAGAGAGAGGCGCGGACGAGATGCGACACCCTGACCAGGACGCCCAACTTGATCTCGATCCCAAGGCCGGTTTGAACCCGGCTGCGCTAGAGGTTCAGGACGACCTGGAGGGGGATACGCTGCGCGAGGAATGCGGCGTGTTCGGCATCTACGGACACCCCGACGCCGCCGCCATCACCGCGCTCGGCCTCCACGCCCTTCAGCATCGCGGCCAGGAGGCCGCCGGCATTGTCTCCTACGACGGCAGCCGCTTTCACAGTGAACGCCGCCTCGGCCTCGTCGGCGACACCTTCTCCCGCCGCGAGGTGATCGACCGCCTGCCCGGCAACATGGCGGTCGGCCATGTCCGCTATTCCACCACCGGCGCAACCATCCTGCGCAACGTGCAGCCGCTGTTCGCCGAGCTCAACGCCGGCGGCCTCGCGGTCGCCCACAACGGCAATCTCACCAACGGCCTGACGCTGCGCCGCGAGCTCGTGAGGCACGGCGCGATGATGCAGTCGACCACCGACACCGAGGTGATCCTGCATCTGGTCGCGCGCTCCAGGCGCGCCCGCTTCATCGAGCGCTATATCGACGCGCTGCGCGAGATCGAAGGTGCCTATGCGCTGGTCTCGCTCACCAACAAGAAGCTGGTTGGCGCGCGCGATCCGCGCGGCATCCGTCCGCTGGTGCTCGGCGAGCTCGACGGCTGTCCGATCCTGACCTCCGAGACCTGCGCGCTCGACATCATCGGCGCGCGCTTCGTGCGCGACATCGAGCCCGGCGAAGTCATCGTGTTCGACGAGAACGGCCAGGACATTCACAAGCCGTTCCCTCCGATGGCGCCGCGTCCCTGCATCTTCGAGTACATCTACTTCTCCCGGCCGGATTCCATCGTTCACGGCCGCTCGGTCTACGAGGTGCGCAAGGCCTTCGGCGCGCAGCTCGCGCGCGAGAGCCATGTGCCGATCGACGTCGTCGTGCCGGTGCCGGATTCCGGCGTGCCCGCCGCGGTCGGCTACAGCCAGTATTCCGGCGTGCCATTCGAGCTCGGCATCATCCGCAACCATTACGTCGGCCGCACCTTCATCCAGCCGACGCAGGCGATCCGCGAGTCCGGCGTGCGCATGAAGCATTCGGCGAACCGCGCGGCGATCGAAGGCAAGCGCATCATCCTGATCGACGACTCGCTGGTGCGCGGCACCACCTCGAAGAAGATCGTGCGCATGATGCGCGATGCCGGCGCGAAGGAAGTGCACTTCCGCCTCGCGTCACCCCCGATCCTCTACCCCGATTATTACGGCATCGACCTGCCCGACCGCGGCGGCCTCTTGGCCGCGACGCATTCGCTGGAGGAGATGCGCGAGATCATCGGCGCCGACTCGCTCGCCTTCCTGTCGATCGACGGCATGTATCGCGCCATGGGCGAGCCCGGCCGCGACCCCGCCAATCCGAAATTCTCGGATCACTGCTTCACCGGGGCCTATCCGACCCACCTCACCGACCAGACCCAGACCGAACAGCAGCCGCGACAGCTGTCGCTGCTGGCGGAGGCGAGCTGACGCGAGCGCGCCGATGCAGCTGGCCATCGCCATTCTCTGCGGAGGGCTGTTGGTCGGCTTCGTCGTCTTCGCCTTCAGGCAGGGTATGAAGGTAACGCCCGACAGCTCGGGAAACGGAACCAACAGCGACAACATGCAGTCCGGCGGTAGCTAGGCTCGCAGGCCCAAATTCCGTCATGGCCGGGCTTGTCCCGGCTATCCATGCCTGTAAAACCCCGCCATGACAAAAGCCCTCGCCAACCGCATCGCTCTCGTCACCGGCGCCTCGCGCGGCATCGGTTTTGCCACGGCACTCGCGCTGGCGAAGGCCGGTGCGCATATCGTCGCCACGGCGCGCACCCAGGGCGGGCTCGAGGAGCTCGACGACGAGATCCGGAAACTGGGCGGCAGCGCCACGCTGGTGCCGCTCAACCTCACCGATTCCGACGGCATCGCACGGCTAGGAGCCGGCCTGCACGAGCGTTATGGCAAGCTCGACATCCTCGTCGGCAATGCCGGCGTGCTCGGCCCCTCCTCGCCGATCGGTCATATCGAGCTCAAGACGTTCAACGACGTCATGGCCGTCAACGTCTCCGCGAACTTCCAGCTGATCCGCTGCATGGAGCCGCTGCTCAAGCAATCCGACGCCGGCCGCGCCGTATTCATCACCTCGGGCGCCGCCAACAAGGCGACCGCCTATGTCAGCCCCTATGCCGCCTCCAAGGCCGCGCTGGAGACGCTGGCGCGCGCCTGGGCGCAAGAGACCGCGAACACGCCGCTCCGCGTCAACCTGTTCAACCC
Source organism: Bradyrhizobium sp. 18BD (assembly GCF_054185225.1). NCBI lineage: Bacteria > Pseudomonadati > Pseudomonadota > Alphaproteobacteria > Hyphomicrobiales > Nitrobacteraceae > Bradyrhizobium > Bradyrhizobium sp. 18BD. The sequence goes on from NZ_JAVAYL010000003.1 coordinate 220,031, forward strand.
CGGCCCGATCCGCACCCGCATGCGCGCCACGCTGATGCCGGGCGAAGACCCCGCGACGCTCGACACGCCCGAGCAGGTCGCCGAATTCATCGTGCCGATGTGCGCGCCCGGCTGGACCGACACCGGCAAGTTCTACGACTACAGGACCCGCAGCCTGATGAGCTTCCGCGCGCCTGCGTAATCGCCTTGCCTGATTGACTTGGGCCCCTCCCCGCGATTGACTGCCCGCGCTCAAGCGGCGGCAAGCCGTAAGCCAAAAAGGGAGGTCGCCATGACACCATGGCATGATCGCGCAGGCCTTTCGCGTGCGCTCGCACGCGTTTCTCACGCCTTCTCCGTCCTGATTGCAGCCATCGCGCTCGTGCTTCCGGGCACAGCGACTGCCGGCGACGTCCCGACCTTCGCGGTCGATCCCTCCTGGCCAAAGCCGCTGCCGAACAACTGGATCCTCGGCCAGGTCGGCGGCATCACCGTCGACTGGCAGGGCCACATCTGGGTGATCCATCGCCCACGCTCACTTACCGACGACGAGAAAGGCGCGAGCCTCAATCCGCCGCGCTCCAAATGCTGCGTCTCGGCACCGCCCGTGCTGGAGTTCGACAGCGACGGCAATCTGCTGCGGTCCTGGGGCGGACCGGGCGAAGGCTATGAATGGGTCGGCCGCGAGCACGGCATCGAGGTCGACGAGCGCGGCTTCGTCTGGATCGGCGGCAATGCCGACAATGACAACGCGATCCTGAAATTCTCGCTCGACGGCAAGTTCGTCTCCCAGATCGGCAAGATCGCGCCAAGCCTCGGCAGCAACGACACGACGCAGCTCGGCAAGCCCGCCGAGACCGCACTCGACAAGGAGGCGAACGAGATCTACGTCGCCGACGGTTACGGCAACCGGCGCGTCATCGTGTTCGACGCAACGACGCTCGCCTACAAGCGGCACTGGGGCGCCTACGGCAACAAGCCTGATGATGCCAAGCAGGCGGCCTATGATCCCACGGCGCCGGTGTCGCAGCAATTCGGAAATCCCGTGCACTGCGTGAAGCTCGCCAATGACGGGCAGGTCTACGTCTGCGACCGCATCAACAACCGGATCCAGGTCTTCAAGAAGGACGGCACCTTCGTGAAGGAGTTCTTCTTCGAGAAGAACACGCTCGGCAACGGCGCGGTCTGGGACATCGCGATCTGGCCGGATCCGAAGCAGACCTACCTGCTCAGCGCCGACGGCGAGAACAACGAGATCCGGATCATCAAGCGTGACGACGGCAGTGTGGTTGGCAGCTTCGGTCGCAACGGCCGCAACGCCGGCCAATTCCACTGGGTCCATGCCATGGCCATCGACGCCAAGGGTAACGTCTATACCGCCGAGGTCGATACCGGAAAGCGCATCCAGAAGTTCAAGCTGACCTCGGACGCGCTGAAATAGCGCCTTGACGCATCTTGCCCAAAAGTTAACCGACGGATGACGCTACGACGCAGCGTCATCCGGCTTTAGGCGCATTGCCGCAAACCACGGGACACGGTAGAGCCATCAGCCGGAACAAGGCTCCGCAAGAGAGCCATCCGCATATTTGACAATGGAGGAAACCTTTTATGACGACGACGTTCGCGCGCCGCTCCGCGGCCCTTCTCGCCTGTGCCGCCTTCGGTTTTGCCACATCCGCCTACGCCCAGGACAAGACCGTCACGATCGGCGTGCTCAACGACATGTCCAGCCTCTATGCCGACATCGGCGGCCCAAATGCCGTCGTCGCGGTGAAGATGGCGGTGGAGGATTCCGGCCTGCTTGCCAAGGGCTGGAAGATCGAGGTCATCAGCGGCGATCACCAGAACAAGCCCGACGTCGGCGTCAACATCGCGCGGCAGTGGATCGATACCCAGAAGGTCGACGTGATCGCCGACACGCCGAACTCGGGCGTCGCGCTGGCGGTCAGCAACGTCGCCAAGGAAAAGAACGTCGTCCTGCTCAACAATGGCGGTGCCAGCGCTGATCTCACCGGCAAGGCCTGCAACGCCAACACCATCTCCTACACCTACGACACCTACATGCTCGCCACCGGCACCGGCAAGGCGCTGACCAAGGCCGGCGGCGACAGCTGGTTCTTCCTGACCGCCGATTACGCCTTCGGCGCCGCGCTCGAGCGCGACACCAGCGCGGTCGTCACCGCCAACGGCGGCAAGGTGCTCGGCGGCGTCAAGCATCCGCTCAATACGTCGGACTTCTCCTCCTTCCTGCTGCAGGCGCAGAACTCGAAGGCGAAGATCGTCGGACTTGCAAATGCCGGCGGCGACACCACCAACTCGATCAAGCAGGCAGCCGAGTTCGGCATCGTCGAGGGCGGCCAGAAGCTCGCCGCGCTGCTGCTGTTCATCAACGACGTCCACTCGCTCGGTCTGAAGACCGCCCACGGCCTGACCTTCACCGAATCCTTCTACTGGGACCTCAACGAAGGCACCCGCGCCTTCTCGAAGCGCTTCCAGGAGAAGGTGACCAACAAGGCGATGCCGTCGATGACCCAGGCCGGCAATTACGCCGCCGTGCTGCATTACCTCAAGACGCTCGATGCACTCGGCGGCAATCCGCATGACGGCGCCAAGGTCGTCGCCAAGATGAAGGAGATCGAGACCGACGATCCGCTGTTCGGCAAGGGCCCGCTCCGGATCGACGGCCGCCGCATCATCCCGGCCTATCTGTTCGAGGTGAAGAAGCCGGAGGAGTCGAAGGGTCCGTGGGACTATTACAAGCTGGTCGCGACCATCTCGGCGGAAGATGCCGCCAAGCCGCTCAAGGACAGCGACTGCCCGCTGGTGAAGAAGTGAGCGCGAGCTCGTAGTCCACTTCGTGGGGCGGGTTAGCCGCAAGGCGTAACCCGCCTCTTCGCTCACCAAGAACAAGATGGCGGATTACGCTTCGCTAATCGGCCCTACGGGACCGTCTTTGAGGTCGCGAGCGCCCGCATCGCGATCGCCACGCACACCACCATCAGCACCGCCGCGAGCAGGAACGGCGCGCCGGGAAGATGCAACGGCGCGCTGGCGCCGATGAAGTAGGAAAATGTCAGCGTGAACAGGAACGGGCCGACGAGCTGCGAGACGCTCTGCACGCTCGCGGTCGCGCCCTGCAACTGGCCCTGCTGATCGGGCGCGACCAGCCGCGTCATCAGCGATTGCATGGCGGCGCCCGAGATGCCCCACAGCGACATCACGGGAATGCCGATCCAGAACAGCGGCCCGGTCGGCGCAGCACCGAAGATCACGAAGCCGATCGCGCCACAGCACAAACCCATCAACAGCGCGTTGCCCTCGCCGAGCAGGCGCACGATCGGGCCGATCGCGAGCCCCTGCACCACCATGGCGCAGATGCCGACCATGGCGAGCGTCAATCCGACGGTCTTGGAATCCCAGCCGTAGCGATAGGTCGCATAGAGCACGAAGGTCGAGGGCAGCACGACATGCGCGACCTGCGCGATGAAGTTGACGACGGACAAGTCGGCCAGCGCCGCGTTGGACCGCAGCAAATGCAGCGCGCCAATCGGGTTGGCGCGGATCCAGCGGAACGGCGCGCGTTTTTCCGGCGCCAGCGATTCCGGCAGGACGAAGAGCCCGTAGAGCGCGTTGGCGAAGCTGAGCGCGGCCGCTGCCCAGAACGGCAGGCGCGGATCGATGTCGCCGAGCAGGCCGCCGAGCGCCGGGCCCAGGACAAAGCCCGCGCCGAAGGCAGCCCCGATCCTGCCGAAGATCGCGGCGCGTCGCTCCGGCGGCGTGACGTCAGCGATATAGGCAAAGGCGGTCGAGATGCTCGCCGAGGTGATGCCTGATATCACGCGGCCGATGAACAGCCAGAGCAGCGACGGCGCCAGCGCCGTCAGCACATAGTCGGCGGCGAGCCCGAAATTCGACAGCAGCACCACCGGGCGTCGGCCGAAACGATCCGACAGCGCGCCGAGCACCGGCGAGAACACGAACTGCATCAGCGCCCAGGCGGTGCCGAACAGGCCGAAGATGCGGGCCGCATGGGCGGTGTCGTCGTCGACAAAACTCTCGATGAGTTTTGGCAGGATCGGCATGATCACGCCGAGCGCGAGCATGTCGAGCAGGATGGTGACGAAGACGAAGGCGACCGCACCGCGCCGGACCGGCGCTGCGCTTGGCGCCGTCGCCTTGCCGGCGCCGTCGCTCACGACGGCCGCTTGCGCTTGTGGGCGAAGGGGTTGGCCTTTTCACGAAGCGTGATGCGCACAGGTGTCCCCGGCAAATCGAACGTCTCGCGCATGGAATTGGTCAAATAGCGCAAGTACGACTGCGGCACCGCATCCGCGCGCGAGCAGAACAGCACGAAGCTCGGCGGGCGCGCCTTGTTCTGGGTGATATAGTTCAGCTTCAGCCTGCGGCCGGACACGGCCGGCGGCGGATTGGCCTGGATCGCCTGCTCGAACCAGCGATTGAGCGCCGAGGTCGGCACGCGCCGGTTCCAGACCGCATAGGCGTCCTGGATCGCCTGCATCAGGCGGTCGATGCCCTCGCCCATCAAGCCCGAAACGGCGACGATCGGCACGCCCTTGACCTGCGGCAGCCAATGATCGGCATCGCGGCGCAGGCCCGAGATGGCACCGCCGCCCTTGGTCTCCATCAGGTCCCATTTGTTGGCGGCGAGCACGATCGCCCGGCCCTCGCGCTCGATCAGATCGGCGATGCGCAGATCCTGCTCCTCAAAGCGGTTCTGCGTGTCCATCATCAGCACGACAACTTCGGCAAAACGCACCGCGCGCAGCGCGTCCGCGACCGAGAGCTTTTCCAGCTTCTCCTCGATGCGCGAGCGCCGGCGCAGACCCGCCGTGTCGAACACGCGAAAATCGCGGCCCTTCCAGTTGATCTCGACCGCGATGGAATCGCGCGTGGTGCCGGCCTCCGGGCTCGTCAGCAGACGCTCCTCGCCGAGCAGATGGTTGATCAGCGTCGATTTGCCGGCATTGGGTCGGCCGACGATGGCGACCCGGATCGGGCGCGTCGCGGCCTCTTCCTCGGTCAGCGGCGCGTCGTCCTCGTCCTCGTCTTCCTCGACGGGCTCCGGCATCAGCTTGGCGAGCGCATCGTAGAGTTCGCCCATGCCCTCGCCGTGCTCGGCGGAGATCTGGATGGGATCGCCCAAGCCAAGTGCAAAGGACTCCATCGCGCCGATATCGCCGTGTTTGCCCTCGCTCTTGTTGGCGATCAGCAGCACCGGCTTGTTGGCCTTGCGGGCGAAGTCCGCGAAGGCGCGATCGTTTGGCGTGAGGCCGATACGGGCGTCGATGACGAAGAACAGCGCATCCGCCTGCGCGATCGCGGCCTCGGTCTGCTCCTGCATGCGCGCGGTCAGCGAGCCCTTGGCGCCCTCGTCGAGGCCGGCGGTATCGATGATGGTGAACTGGAGATCGCCGAGCCTTGCCTCACCCTCGCGGCGGTCACGGGTGACGCCCGGCAAATCATCGACAAGCGCGAGCTTCTGCCCAACCAGGCGGTTGAACAGCGTCGATTTGCCGACATTGGGCCGGCCGATGATGGCAATCGTGAAGGACATCGGTCATTCGTGCGCTGCCGGGGCTGCGCCTGTCAATGCAGTGGAAAAATTAAAGCGCAATGAGATCGGGATGAATCGCCATCGCGCTTTAGGTTGTTATTTGAGCATGATCTTTCCGGAAAACCGCTTCGCACTTTGCCGGATCATGCTCTAGCGCGAGAAGCTGCCGCTCGGCAGTGGCGCCGGGAAGCCGCCCTGCGATTGCTGCTGCGTGGTCTGGGTCGGTTGTGCCTGCTGGACCGGCTGGTCCGGCGGCGGCGCGGTGGTGCGCTTGCGGACGATCTTCTGCTTGGGCGGCGGAGCGGCCTGCGCCGGCGCGGCCTCCGGCTGGGCCTCACCATCGACTTCGCCCGCGGGCGCCTCAGCCGGAGCGGCTGCGGTTGCGGCCGGCTGCTTGGATTTCTTGGCCTTGGCGCCCTTCGCCGGCTTCGCAGACTCGGGCGGCTGCGGCTCGGGCGGCAGCGCGGCGACGGCAGGCGCGTTCGGATCCACCTGCTGTTGCTGCGCGCCCTTGTACATTTCCCGCGGGACGCCCTGCTCGAGACCCGGCACGCCCTCCGGGAAGACCGGCTTGCGGTCGCCCGGCAGCTTCTTCTTGGTGTCGAGGAAGTCGAGCATGTCGCTCGGATCGAATCCGCCGCTGGAGCAGCCGCCCAGGAGGCCCGTGAAGGCGATCAGGACGGCGGCTGAGATCAAACGTGGCGTGCGGCGCATCTTGGTGTCTCGTCTCGTCAGAAGACCGTCGTCAGCTCTTGGCGACGGGCGGCAGCAGGGCCTGAAGCGCCTCGGCGCGCGAGCGCAGGCCGGATGGCGTTTCGCCGTCCTCGGCGATCGCGTCGAGCCATTTGCGGGCCGCGGTGGTGTCGTTGTTGCGCCAGGCCGACAGCGCCAGCATCTCGCGCGCGGTGTGGCGGAACGTCGATTTGGGCGTAGCGGAAGACTCCAGCCGCTGCTGCATGTCGGCGTAGCTGGCGCTGTCAACCAGCAGGCCGGCAGCGCGAATCTTCGCCAGATCCTGCCACTCACCACCCACGCCGCGATCGACGGCAATCTCGTCGTACATCTTGGCGGCGGCCTTGGGATCGCGACTGGCGGCCTCGGCTGCAGCGCGCAGCCGCGCCAGGGTGCGATAACCCGACGGCGCCTTGCCGGCGAGCTCGGTGAAGGCCGCTTCGGCCTCCGCATGCTTGCCTTGGTCGGACAGCTCTGCGGCCTTCTCGAAGGCGGCGCCGGCCTCGGCAGCCTTCTTGGCCTCCAGGTACTTATAACCCTGCCAGCCAGCGGCGACGGCCACAATCAGCACCATCAGGGCGATGAAGTAGATCGAATATCTGTCCCACAGCTTCTTGAACTGTTCGCGACGTACTTCCTCGTCGACTTCGTCAAATAATTCAGACACTTATGATAATCCCATGCCCGTCCGGGTGCGCGCGCCAAGGCGTTCGCGCCAGGAATCCCGTCCCCGCGTGGCGGCGAGGTACCCTAAGGATATGGCGGTGGCAAGGCAAAGCGAGCCCAATCAAGGCGTTAACCACCCGGGCGAGCCCGGAGCCGCCTGCCCGGCTCAGGCCCCCAGGAGCTCCCGCAGCTGCCGCTTGACCACCTTGCCGTTGGCATTGCGCGGCAGCGCCTCAGTGGTGATCGCCACGGTTTCGGGGACCTTGTAGTCCGACAGGCGCTCGGCGCACCAGGCCCGCAGCGCGGCGTCGGTGACCGCAGCGCGCGTCACCACCACGGCGTGGACGCGCTCGCCCAGCACCGGGCACGCCTTGGCGATGATCGCGCTCTCGACCACCGCCGGATGGCCGGCGAGCACGGATTCGACCTCGGCCGAATAGATCTTCAGGCCGCCGCGATTGATCATGTCCTTCTGGCGGTCGAACACGCGGACAAAGCCTTCTGCATCGACTGAGCCCAGATCGCCGGAGTGCCAGAAACCGCTGGTGAAGCTTTCCGCCGTGGCCCTCGGATTGTTCCAATAGCCCTTGATGACGGACGCGCTCTGGATCCAGAGCTCGCCGATCTCGCCGGGCGGCAGCTCGCGCCCCTCCGGTCCCATCGCGACGATGCGTGCGCCGGGACACGGCAGGCCGACGCTGTCGATATGGCTCGCCGTCAGCTCGCCCGGCATGATCGTCGATGGCGACGTTGTCTCGGTTGCGCCGTAGCAGTTCGCCAGCTTCAGCCCGGGAATCGTCGCCTTGAGCTTCTCGATGGTGGCGACCGGCATCGGCGCGCCGCCAAAGCCACCGATGCGCCAGCTCGACAGGTCATAGCTGTCGAAGTCCGGCTGGAGCAGGCAGAGATTGTACATCGCCGGCACCATCACAGTGTAGGTGACGCGCTCGCGCGCCGCGAGCTTGAGATAATCCGTAGCCTTGAACTCGGGCATGATGATCAGCGCGCCGCCGCAGCGGATCATGGTCGTGATGTTGGCGACAACGCCGGTGACATGACCGAGCGGCACCGCCGCGATCGAGCGGTCCGCTTGCGTCAATTGCAGGCAGGACACGAACACCATCGAGGAATGCACGATGTTGCAGTGGGCCAGCATCGCGCCTTTCGGCTTGCCCGTCGTGCCCGAGGTGTAGAGGATCATCGCGGTGTCCTCTTCGCCCACCTCGATCGGCGCCGGAGCCCGAGCATTGTCTGCGAGCACCGCGAAGCGCGACAGCGACGGATTGTCGTCGATGGCGATGCGGTGGATCAGATCGGGCACATCTTGCGCATCGGGCAAGCGCTCGGCGAGCCCCGCTTCATGGATCAGGATCCTGGCGCCGCAATCGGCGAGCACATAGGCGATCTCCGGCTTCTGCTGACGCGTGCTGAGCAGCACCGTCACGAGGCCCTCATGCGCGGCGGCGAACAGCAGCAGTGGAAATGCGATGCGGTTGCCGAGCAGGATCGCAACGCGATCGCCGCGTTGCAGGCCGAGCTTGCGAAAGCCGGTCGCGATCCGCGCGGCCTGCTCCACCGTCTGCCGCCAGCTCAGGCGGATATCGCCTGCGATCAGCGCCTCGCCGTCGGGATTGCGGACGCACGCGTCCGCAATCATCGCCCACAGGCTCGCCGGCCGATCGCCGAAAGCCGGCACCACCCGATCGCCAAAGCGCGCCTCGAGGTGCATCGGCGGGATCTGAGATTGCGACCAGTCCATCGGAACGCCTCGGCTTGTTGCTCTTGTTACCTTCCGCGCATGATCGTGCGGGTCCTGTCTTGTGCCGATCGGCTAGACCCCGATCACGGGAACGCCGATCACGACAGGATGGAACGCAAAGGCGAGCGCCAGATAGGCGACGATGCCGACCGCAATCGCGATCAGATCATTGGTGACGCCGCCCACCGGGATCGGCGGGCCGCCGCCATCCTTGCGATGCTTCAACGTGATCCGATCATACACCGCCCAGCCCAGGAACGAGCCGAACAGGATGATGGAGCCGAGATCGCCATTGGCGAGCAGATGCGCAGCCGCCCACAGCTTGATGCCGGCCAGCATCGGATGCTTCAGCGTCGCATAGATGCGGCCTCGCATGTAGGAGGCAACCACCAGGATCACCGCAGGCAGCATCAGCGCGACCGTGATGTGCTTCAGCGCCTTCGGCGGATACCAGACGTCGATCCAGCCGGAGCTGCGATAATGGGCAAAGCCCCAGATGATCAGTGCGAGCCCCGCGAGTGAGACCACCGAATAGAGGATCTTGTAGGTCCCCTCGCCCAGTCTCGCGATCGCCTGCGCGCGCGCCTCGCGCTTCGTTGTGAAAATATGGGCCGCGAAAAACAGCACCAGCCCCAGGATCATGACCAGCAGACCCACGACGTCCTCCCCTCAAGCAGCCCCCGCCTCTGAGGTATCATCGATTGGCCACCGGTCGCAACCGATGCGCTACTTGCCAAGCTCGCGATTATCGACATAGCGGATGGCGATGGGCCGCCCGGCCAGGGCGCCGCCGAGGCCACTGGTGAATTTCAGCGGCAGGCAGGCCTTCAGCGATGAATTGATCGCGTTGAGGTAGCTGGTCCGTATGTCGGCGGGAACGCCGGCGGTCGCATAGGTCAGGCGCGGCGGACCGATCAGGCTGCCCGCCTTGTTGAAGCTGAAGCGCACCGACATCTGCATGCCCGCGCGCGCATCGTCGGATGGCGGCGGCGACCAGCAGGTGCGCAATTCGGCGAAGAGGTCGCCGATCGTGTCGAGGTCGTGATCCGGCTTCTGGTATTTGGCGCGATCGGCCGCGGGCGGGACGCTCTCGATCGTGAGCTGGAGATTCTCCCCGTAGGGATAATTCATCTCGGGAATGCAGGGGCCGGGCTCGAGTGGGCTGCAATAGGACGGCGTGCAGGGTCGGCCGTCGAGCACGCTGCACGGCTCGTGCGCAAACGGAATCGGATTGATCTGGCGACCCTGCGCGTTGGCGGCAACGGCCGATATCGCCAGCAGTATGAAAACGAGAAGGCCGCGCCACATGATGCGAGCTCGCAAGATCACATGGTGGAACGTGGCATTGCCCCCGACAAGGTCAAGCCCGCGACCGTTCACATGCTTGCGTTCAAGCATGCTGGCGCCGCCCGGCTTAACCGGGCGACGCCTACCCCTTCTTCTTGACGTCCTTGACGTTGGTGAACTCGATGCCCTCGGCGCGTTCCCTTGTGTAGCCGAGATAGAACTCGTTCCGGGCGAGATACACGGGATCGCCGTCGACATCGTCGGCGATGCTCGACGTGTTGGCGGCGATGAAGGTGTCGAGCTTCTTGCGATCCTCAGAGGAGACCCAGCGCGCGAGCTGGAACTCGCTGACCTCGAACTCGACCGGCAGGGAATATTCCGCGTCCAGCCGCGCCTTCAGCACGTCGAGCTGCAGCGCGCCGACGACGCCGACCAGCGCCGGTGCGCCGTCGCGCGGGCGGAACACCTGCACGACGCCCTCTTCGGACATCTGCTGAAGCGCTTCCTTCAGCTTCTTCGCCTTCATCGCGTCGGTGAGGCGGACGCGGCGGACGATTTCCGGCGCGAAGCTCGGCACGCCGACGAAGGTGAAATCCTCGCCTTCGGTCAGGGTGTCACCGATGCGCAGCGTGCCGTGATTGGGAATGCCGACGACGTCGCCGGCAAAGGCTTCGTCCGCGACCGAACGGTCCTGCGCGAAGAAGAATTGCGGGCTCGACAGCGGCATGCTCTTGCCGGTGCGCACCAGCTTGGCCTTCATGCCGCGGCTGAGCTTGCCGGAGCAGAGGCGCGCAAAGGCGATACGATCGCGATGGTTCGGATCCATGTTCGCCTGGATCTTGAACACGAAAGCGCTCATGCGCGGATCGGTCGCCTCGACCTTGCGCTGGTCGCTGTCCTGCGCGCGCGGCTCGGGCGCGAACTTGCCGAGGCCTTCGAGGAGGTCGCCGACGCCGAAATTGCGCAGCGCGCTGCCGAAATAGACCGGCGTCAGATGGCCCTCGCGAAACGCGCCCAACTCGAACGGCTTTGACGCTTCGGTGACGAGCTCGAGCTCGTCCTTCACTGCGGAGACGTCGAGATTGGCGTTGAGCTTGGCGAGCTCCTCGATCTCGATCTGCTGCGCCGCGCCGGTCTTGGCGCCGCCGCCTTCGAGCAGGCGCACGCCGCCATTGACGACGTCATAGGTGCCGAGGAAGTCGCGGCCGCGGCCGACCGGCCAGGTCATCGGCGTGGTGTCGAGCGCCAGCGTCTTCTCGATCTCGTCGAGCAGCTCGAACACGTCGCGGCTCTCGCGGTCCATCTTGTTGATGAAGGTGATGATCGGAATGTCGCGCAGGCGGCACACCTCGAACAGCTTTCGAGTGCGCGCCTCGATGCCCTTGGCGGCGTCGATCACCATGACCGCGGAATCGACGGCAGTGAGCGTGCGATAGGTGTCTTCCGAAAAGTCCTCGTGGCCCGGCGTGTCCAGCAGGTTGAAGACGAGGCCCTCGAACTCGAACGTCATGACCGAGGTCACGACCGAGATGCCGCGCTCGCGCTCGATCTTCATCCAGTCCGAGCGCGTGTTGCGCCGCTCGCCTTTGGCCTTGACCTGGCCGGCGAGATTGATGGCGCCACCGAACAGCAGCAGCTTTTCGGTCAGCGTGGTCTTGCCGGCGTCCGGGTGGGAGATGATCGCAAAGGTCCGCCGCCGCGCCACTTCTGCGGCAAGCGGGGAACGGGCCGGCGATTCGGCTGTGGGTGCGGCAATGTCGGACATGGCGGGAGCGTTTGGCAGGGAAAATGGGCTGGATCAAGCCTCATTTGGTGATTGCGGAGCCCTTCGGCCAGCCCCATATCGGCCTTGGCCATACTGGCCTTGGGGGAGGACGGCCTTCCTGCTCATCAGCCTATCAGCCTGCGGGGACGACCCTGCCTTGAATGGAGGGTCGTCATGGCCTGGAGCATCCTGTTCGTCGCCGGTCTTCTCGAAATCACCTGGGCGATCGGCCTGAAATACACCGAGGGCTTTACCAGGCTTGTTCCATCCATCATCACGCTCGCGGCAATGGCCGGCAGCGTCATCCTGCTCGGACTTGCCCTCAAATCACTGCCCGTCGGAACCGCCTATGCGGTCTGGACCGGCATCGGCGCGGTCGGGACCGCGACGCTGGGCATCATCCTGTTCGGCGAACCGGCGACAGCCTTCCGCCTCGCCAGCATCGCCCTGATCGTCGCCGGCATCGCCGGGCTGAAATTCGTTACCTGAGGAAGAGCTGGACCGCCCACCAAGTCAGCGCCGCGACGATGGCCGAGGCCGGGATCGTGATCACCCAAGCATAGACGATCGAGCTTGCGACGTTCCAGCGCACCGCCGAGACCCGGCGGGCCGCACCGACGCCGACGATCGCGCCGGTGATGGTGTGGGTGGTCGAGACGGGAACGCCGAGGAAGGTCGCCATGAACAGGGTCGCCGCGCCGCCGGTCTCGGCGCAAAACCCCTGCATCGGCGTCAGCTTTGTGATGCGCAGGCCCATGGTGCGGACGATGCGCCAGCCACCCATCAGCGTGCCCATCGCCATCGCCGCCTGGCAGGACAGCACCACCCAGAACGGTACGGAAAACTCGTTGCCGAGATGGCCCTGCGAATAGAGCAGCACCGCGATGATGCCCATGGTCTTCTGCGCGTCATTGCCGCCATGACCGAGCGAATAGAGCGAGGCGGAGGCGAATTGCAGGATGCGGAACGCACGGTCGACGGCGAAGGGTGTCGAGCGCACCGAGAGCCAGGACACGATCGCCACCAGCATCATCGCCAGCAGGAAGCCGACCAGCGGCGACAGCACGATCGCGAGCACCGCCTTGGACAGGCCGCTCCACACCGCCGCCGAGATCCCCGCTTTCGCCATGCCGCCGCCGACGAGGCCGCCAATCAGCGCGTGCGAGGACGAGGACGGGATGCCGAGCCCCCAGGTCACGAGATTCCAGACGATCGCGCCGATGAGGGCCGCAAAGATCACCTGCGCGTCCACCACCGCGGGATCGATGATGCCGGTGCCGATGGTCTGGGCGACGTGCAACCCGAATACCATGAAGGCGATGAAATTGAAGAAGGCGGCCCAGAGCACCGCGAATTGCGGCCGCAGCACGCGGGTCGAGACGATGGTGGCGATCGAATTGGCGGCGTCGTGCAGGCCGTTCAGGAAGTCGAACAGCAGCGCGACGGCGATCAAGCCGACCAGGACGGGAACACCGAGAGCAGCATCCACGGCGGCCCTGCCCTTAAAGTTGGCGCATGATCTCCGCGCAAACGCGTTCCGCGTTTGTCGCGAAGGAAAACCGCTGCACACTTTTCCGGATCATGCGCTAGACCTGCTCAATGACGATGCTGTTGATCTCGTTCGCGACGTCGTCGAAGCGATCGGCCACCTTTTCGAGGTGGTCGTAGATCTCGGCGCCGACGATGAAATCCATCGCATTGCCGTCGCGGTGCTTGAGGAACAATTCCTTCAGCCCGATGTCATGGAGATCGTCGACGCGGCCTTCGAGCTTGGTCAGCTCTTCCGTGATCGCGGTCAGCATCGCGACGTTCGGGCCGATCGACTGCATCAGCGGCAGCGCGCGGCCGACCAGATTGGCGCATTCGATCAGAAGCGCGCCGATCTCACGCATCGGCGGCTCGAAGGTGCGGACCTCGAACAGCATCACGGCCTTGGCGGTCTGCTGCATCTGGTCGATGGCGTCGTCCATCGAGGTGATGAGGTTCTTGATGTCGCCGCGGTCGAACGGCGTGATGAAGGTGCGGCGTACCGCCGTCAGCACCTCACGGGTGACGTTATCCGCGTCGTTCTCGAACTGGCTGACGCGCTGGCAATAGACCGGCGTCTCCTCGCCCCCGTTGAGCACGCCCTGGAGCGCGATCGCGCCTTGGATCACGGTCTTGGCATGGCGGTCGAACAGGTCGAAGAACCGTTCTTCCTTGGGCAGGAACGCGCGAAACCATCGCATCATGGGGATAGGCTACCGGTTGGAAATGGCCGGCCCGGATGGGCCGTCACAAAACTTTCATAAACCATTTCCGCCCCGCATGCGTGACATCTCACGCCCGCGGAGCCGGATCATCCACCGGATTATCGCGCCAATGAAATTGACGCGATATCAATTATTTAGAGCGATCTCCGGAAGTAATGGGCGATTTCGCCGATGACACCGCGCCGGAAGGTCAGCACGCAGACGACGAAGATCGAGCCCTGGATCACCGTCACCCACTGGCCGAAGCTGGCCAGATATTGCTGCATGGCGATGATCACGAAAGCGCCAACCACAGGCCCGAAGATGGTGCCAAGACCGCCGACCAGCGTCATCAGCACGACTTCGCCCGACATCGACCAGTGCACGTCGGTGAGCGAGGCGTTCTGCGCCACGAACACTTTCAGCGCGCCGGCAAAGCCGGCCAGCGTTCCCGACAGGACGAACGCCAGGAACTTGTACTGGTCGGTCCGGTAGCCGAGCGAGATCGCGCGCTGCTCGTTCTCACGGATCGACTTCAGGACTTCGCCGAACGGAGAGTTGATGATGCGGTAGATCAGCAGGAAGCCGGCGAGGAACCCAACCAGCACGACGTAATAGAGCACGGTCGGCTTGGACAGATCGAAGAGGCCGAACATGCGTCCCTGCGGAATGCCCTGGATGCCGTCCTCACCATGGGTGAACGGCGCCTGGAGGTAGATGAAGTACAAGAGCTGCGACAGCGCCAGCGTGATCATCGAGAAATAGATGCCCTGGCGGCGGATCGAGATGTAACCGGTGATGATCGAGAGACCAAAAGCAGCGACAATACCGACGAGGATGCCGAGCTCCGGCGGCAGTGCCCACACTTTCAGTGCATGCGCGCTGCAATAGCCGGCGGTGCCGAGGAACATCGCGTGTCCAAAGGACAGCAAGCCGCCATAGCCAATCAAAAGGTTGAAGGCGCAGGCGAGCAGCGCAAAGCACAGCGCCTGCATCACGAAGAACGGATAGACTCCTGTAAAGGGCACCGACGCCAGCAGCAGCGCCATCACCACAAACACAATCATCTCGTCGCGCATCGCGCGCGGGGTTACCGGCAGCGTGTCGTCCGTCAAGGCTGTCATATCAGGCCGCCCTTCCCGTCAATCCCGTTGGCTTCACTAAGAGCACCAGCACCATCAGCACGAACACGACGGTGTTGGAGGCCTCGGGGTAGAAATATTTGGTCAGGCCCTCGATCACTCCGAGCGCAAAGCCGGTGATGATGGAGCCCATGATCGATCCCATGCCGCCGATCACCACAACGGCGAACACGACGATGATGAGGTCGGCGCCCATCAGCGGCCGCACCTGGTTGATCGGCGCCGAGAGCACGCCCGCAAGCGCGGCAAGGCCGACGCCGAGGCCGTAGGTCAGCGTGATCATGCGCGGCACGTTGATGCCGAAGGCGCGGACCAGAGTCGGGTTTTCGGTGGCAGCGCGCAGGTAAGCGCCAAGCCGCGTCTTCTCGATTAGGAACCAGGTCGCAAGACACACGACCAACGAGAAGATGACCACCCAGCCGCGATAGATGGGTAAGAACATGAAGCCGAGATTCATGCCGCCCTTGAGCTGGTCAGGAATGGCGTAAGGCAGGCCGGAGGAGCCGAAATAGTTCTGGAACACGCCCTGCACGATCAGCGCGATGCCGAAGGTCAGCAGCAGGCCGTAGAGATGGTCGAGCCCGGTCAGGAATTTCAGCATGGTCCGTTCCAGGATCATGCCGAAGATGCCGACGATGATCGGCGCCAGCAGCAGCGCCCACCAGTAATTGATGCCGCCGAGGTTCAGGAGGAAATAGGCGACGAAGGCGCCCATCATGTAGAGCGCGCCATGGGCGAAATTGATGATGTTGAGCATGCCGAAGATCACGGCAAGCCCGAGACTGAGCAGCGCGTAGAACGAGCCGTTGATCAGTCCCACCAGTAGCTGAGCGTATAGAGCCTGCATCGATCCCGTACCCGGTCCCTTCGGCCTTCCCTGGATAGCTGCCCGCCGGCTCGAAGCCGGCGGGCTGTTGTTCTTACTTCTTGAGCAGTGGGCACTTGCTCTCGGAGAGCGGCGTGAAGGCCTGGTCGCCCGACACCGTGCCGACCAGCTTGTAGAAGTCCCACGGCCCCTTCGACTCGGAGGGCTTCTTCACCTCGAACAGATAGGCATTGTGGATGGTGCGGCCGTTGGGCTGGATCTCGCCCTTGCCGAACAGATCGTCCTCGGTCGGCATCGACTTCATCTTCTCGACGACCTTGACGCCGTCATGAGGATTGCCGCCGAGCGCTTCGAGCGCCTTGAGATAATGGCGCACGCCGGCATAGACGCCCGCCTGCACCATGGTCGGCATCGCGCCGTTCTTCATCTTCTCCGAGAACTTCTTGGAGAAGGCGCGGGTCTGGTCGTTCATGTCCCAGTAGAAGGTCTCGGTGAAGTTGAGGCCCTGCGCGGTCTCGAGACCAATCGCCTTGACGTCGGTGAGGAACAGCAACAGCGCGGCGAGCTTCTGGCCGCCCTTGACGATGCCGAACTCGGCCGCCTGCTTGATCGAGTTGGTGGTGTCGCCGCCGGCATTGGCAAGGCCGACGATCTTGGCCTTGGACGCCTGCGCCTGGAGCAGGAACGAGGAGAAGTCCGGCGTGTTCAGGGGATGCTTGACGCCGCCGACCACCTTGCCGCCATTGGCGGTGACCACGGCCGTGGTGTCGCGCTCGAGCGCCGCACCGAAGGCATAGTCCGCGGTCAGGAAGAACCAGCTGTCGCCACCCGCCTTCACCAGCGCCTGCCCCGTGGTGTGGGCCAGCATGTAGGTGTCGTAGGTCCAGTGCACGGTGTTGGGCGAGCACTGCGCGTTGGTCAGGTCGGAGGTCGCAGCACCCGAGTTGATGTAGACGCCGTTCTTTTCCTTGATGACGTTGTTGACGGCGAGCGCAACGCCCGAGTTCGGCACGTCGACGATGACGTCGACCTTGTCGACGTCGAACCACTGGCGCGCGATCGCGGTGCCGATGTCGGGCTTGTTCTGGTGGTCGCCGGAGATGATGTCGATCTTCCAGCCCTTGGCCGCGAGACCGGAATCCTCAACCGCCATCTGCGCGGCGAGCGTCGAGCCGGGGCCGCCGAGATCGGCATAGAGGCCGGACTGATCGGACAGCGCACCGATCTTGACCGTCTTGTCCTGTGCGAAGGCTACGCCAGCCGTGGTGACGGCCAATGCCGCGCCGAGCAGAAACGATGCAATCGACTTCTTCATGTGACTTCCCTCGTGAATTTCTCTTCGTCGTTTGACGTTTGGCCGTTCTAGACGCCGAGATAGGTGTGGAGCTTGTCCATGTTGGCGGCAAGCTCCGCGTTGGAAAATCCGTCAATGATCTTGCCGTGTTCGACGACGTAATAGCGGTCGGCGACGGTGGATGCGAAACGGAAGTTCTGCTCGACCAGGAGGATCGTGAATCCCTCCTTCTTGAGCCGCGCAATGGTGTGGCCGATCTGCTGGATGATGACGGGTGCCAGGCCCTCGGTCGGCTCGTCCAGCATCAGGAAGCTTGCGCCGGTGCGCAGGATGCGCGCGATCGCGAGCATCTGCTGCTCGCCGCCGGAGAGCTTGGTGCCCTGGCTGTTGAGCCGCTCCTTCAGGTTCGGAAACAGCTCGAAGATCTGCTCGAGCGGCAACCCGCCTTCACGGACCACTGGCGGCAGCAGCAAATTCTCCCGCACGTCGAGGCTGGAGAATATCCCTCGCTCTTCCGGACAGAACGCGATGCCCATGCGCGCAATCTTGTCGGAGGTCGCGCGGATGATCTCCTGGTTGTTGAATTTGATCGAGCCGGCACGCTTGCCGATGATGCCCATGATCGACTTCAGCGTGGTGGTCTTGCCGGCGCCGTTGCGCCCGAGCAGCGTGACGACCTCGCCCGCATTCACGTCGAAATTGATCCCGTGCAGGATGTGGGACTCGCCGTACCATGCTTCGAGGTTGCGGACCTGAAGGATGTTTCCGCCGGTCGCAGACTTTGCCGGAGCCTCGGCGATCGCAGTGTCAGGCATGACCGGCTCCCAGATACGCTTCCTTGACGCGCTCGTCCTTGGTGAGTTCGCTGTAATGGCCCTGCGCCAGCACCTGCCCGCGCGTCAGCACGGTGATGATGTCGGAGAGATTGGCCACGACGCTGAGGTTATGCTCAACCATCAGGATAGTATATTTCGCGGAGATCCGCTTGATCAGCGCCGCGATCTTGTCGATGTCCTCGTGACCCATGCCGGCCATCGGCTCGTCCAGCAGCATCATTTCGGGGTCGAGCGCCAGCGTCGTTGCGATCTCGAGTGCACGCTTGCGCCCGTAGGGCATCTCGACCGCGGGCGTATTGGCAAACTCGCTGAGGCCGACATCGTTCAACAGTTCGCGCGCGCGATCGTTGAAGCGGTTGAGCACCGACTTGGAACGCCAGAAGTCGAACGAGCTGCCGTGCTGGCGCTGAAGCGCGACACGGACGTTTTCCAGCGCGGTGAGATGCGGAAATACCGCCGAGATCTGGAACGAGCGAACGAGGCCCATGCGGGCCACGTCGGCCGGCGCCATCGCGGTGATGTCCTGCCCCTTGTACAGGATTTTTCCGGCAGACGGTTTCAGGAACTTGGTCAAGAGATTGAAGCACGTCGTCTTGCCGGCGCCGTTCGGGCCGATCAACGCATGAATGCTTCCACGGCGGACCTTGAGCGCAACGTCGCGGACAGCGAAGAAGCCCGCGAACTCCTTGGTCAAGCCTTCCGTTTCGAGAATAAACTCATCGGCCAAACAGATTTCCCCCTGCCCGCGCAAACGCGCGTGGCTATCCTTGTTGCTTCGACTTTCCCGACGCCTTGCGGCCGTCCGGGAACTCCGCCTCCGGGCGCGGAATATGCCGGAGGTGACGGGGGTTAGGCAAGGCGGAAAGCTGAGCAGATCAGGCCTTCGGCTGGGATACAAATGCTCCCTTAGTCGGAGGCGTTTCGATGTCGTGCCTGCCCGGCCTTCCGGTTCGCGAAAGCACCGGTCATCAAGCCGTCGTTAACGGTCTTTCGTCCCGCACGCCAGCCTTCATAGAAAATTTTCCCGCAAGCTGCATGATGCGCAGGTCTCGAACTGCCGGGAATATTGTTTTGGATTTCGCAAGCGCCGCGCCCTCCGTCGTCAAGTCGATCAGGCAGCGTGATCTCCTGAACACGTGGCTGCGACTTTATGCGCGCCAGCAGATGGCGCCTGCGATCTGGGAGTATCAGCCGGCACGACTCGAGGAAGAGTTATTCGATCTCATCTACTATACGGTGGATCTTTCGACCGAGACGCCACGCCTCGTCATCCAGAGCGAAGGCACGCGCATCTCGCGCGCCTATGGACATACCGGCAAGGGCGTTCCGCTGGATGAATATATCGGGGCGCGGCTCGTGCCTTTCGTGATGCCCATCTATCATGAATGCGTCGCGCGCGGACTGCCGGTCTACAGCGTGGCCGATGTCGACGACATCTATGGCCGCGTCGTCGCCTATGAGCGCTTGCTGCTGCCGTTCCAGACCGACGGAAAGGTCTGTCACGTCATCGCTTCGCTCAAGACCTTCTGCGAGGACGGCGGCTTCGAGATCAAGAATCTGATGCGCGGAAATGACGCGCTGCCGCGCCCGAAATTGCGCGCGGTGATCGATCGCGATCTCTTTCATCGCGCCCCCGGCCGCATCGCAGCCGCGGATGTGGTCGAGTTCGCCGATCAGCCCGGCGTCACCACCGAGATCATCGAGCTGAACTGACGCCCCGCGCGATCGGACGCCGTTCTACTTGGCCTTCACTTCCTTGGCGTAGATATCCGGCTTGAAGCCGACCAGCAGCTTGCCGCCGGCTTCCAGCACCGGCCGCTTGATCATCGATGGTTGCGCTAGCATCAGGGCCAGCGCCTTTTTCTCGGTGAGGCCTTCCTTGTCGGCCTCCGGCAGCTTCTTGAAGGTGGTGCCGGCGCGATTGAGCAGCGTCTCCCAGCCGACCTTGTCGCTCCACTGCTTGAGCTTGTCCTTGTCGACGCCCACAGCCTTGTAATCGTGAAACTCGTAGGCCACGCCGTGGCTGTCGAGCCAGGTGCGGGCCTTCTTCATGGTGTCGCAGTTCTTGATGCCGTAGATGGTGTTGGGCAAGAGCAGTTCCTCGCGCATGCGTGATGCTTCGGCTGCGGCGTTGTACGAAACTCCGCTTCGCGCGACAATATTGGGATCCAAGCCAGCTCTCCGAACGGATACATCATGCACGTCACTCACGATCCCGCCGCGGCCGCCTCGCCGACCATCGACTTCAACGCCTTCCTCGCGGTCGACATCCGCGTCGGGACCATCGTCGATGCAAAGCCGTTCCCGGAGGCGCGCAAGCCGGCGTGGCGGCTGTGGATCGACTTCGGTCCGGCCATCGGCGTGCGCAAGAGCTCGGCGCAAATCACCGAAAACCATCCGATCGAGACGCTGGTGGGACAACAGGTCGCGGCGGTGGTCAATTTCCCGCCGCGCCAGATCGGCCCGGTCGTGTCGGAGGTGCTGACGCTCGGCTTCCCCGATGCCGACGGCAAGGTCGTGCTGGTGCAGCCGAGCAAGCCCGTGCCGAACGGCGGACGGCTATTCTAGCGGCGCGCCATCGAGGCCGCAGCGGCGCCTCAATCGGCGCAATCACAACGGAACAATCTTCTCCCTTGCCGGCTCAAGACGGTCGGACTTGACCAAAATCTTCTTGGCGAATAAAAATGACTGACTGATCATTTTTTATATTGACCCGCTAAAGCAGAGCCCCAGCCGGCCACCGGCTAAAACGATCGATCTGTCAGTTATTTATGGACCGCCCGGATGCCCAAGATCAGCGACAAGCAGCGCGAAGGCCGGCGGCAGCAGATTCTCGAAGCCGCCCTCGGCTGCTTCGCCGAGGACGGATTTCACCAGACCGGCATGGCCGACATCGTCAAGCGGTCCGGACTGAGCCACGGCGCGGTCTATCTCTACTTCCAGAGCAAGGATGATCTGATCGAGGCGCTCGCCGACGACCGTCACCGCCGCGAGGCCGTGCTCAACTCGGTCGCGCAGGGATCGGGCGATCCGATTGAAGGTCTCCACGCGCTGATCCGCGTCTACGCGCAATGGCTCACCGATCCCGCCGGCGAAGCGCGCCGCCGCGTCGGCATCCATGGCTGGGCCGAGGCGCTGCGCAATCGCCGCGTCCGCACCAGCGTCGTCGAAGGCATCGACATGCCGCGCGCGCTGATCGTGGCGCTGGTCGAGCGCGGCCAGCACGACGGCCTCATCAAGCGCGATATCAGCGCGGAGGCGATCGCGCGGGTGCTGATCGCGATCTTCCAGGGCTTTGTGCTGCAAAAATGCTGGGGCGAAGATTTTGACGTCGGGGCCTGCATGGCAGCCGTCGATGGCGTGGTCGATGGCTTCCGTACGACCAAGCCCGACGTCAAGCGACGGACCAGGACATGACCGATGTCCTTCTTGAACTCATTGCCGGCGCCGGCGTCGGCCTGATCGGAGGGCTCGCGTCGGGCTTCACGGGCACAAGCCCGGGGGGCGGTCTCGTGATCTTCTCCGTGCTGATGCTCGGGGCCGAGCAGCATATCGCCCAGGGCACCTCGCTGATCACGCAGATTCCGCCGACGGGTCTCGCCGGCGTGCGCCGCTATTGGCAGAGCGGGAATCGCAGTCCGCTGTCATGGATCATCTGGATCTGCATCGGATTTCTCGTCGGTGGCATCGGCGGCGGCTATGCCGCGGCCGCGGTGTCCGACGCGGTTCTGCAATGGACTTATGTCGTCTACCTCGTCGCGCTGATCGCCCTCCTCATCCTGCGACACGACCGCAACGAGGCAAGCGACAAGGCCAACGGCCGGGATAATCTGCCCCGGCTGCCCCTGCTCCTCATCGGCATGGCGGCCGGCTTTTCGTCCGGCTTCATGGGCATCGGCGGAGGCCTTGCGATCACTGTCGGCCTCGCAGCAGGCCTGCGCGTGCCGCAGCATCAGGCGCAGCTCGTCAGCCTCATCTTCTCGGTCATCCCGACCAACATCCCGGCGGCCTGGATCTACTGGAGCAAGGGACTCATGGTCGGCTGGCCGGCCGTCATCGGCATCGTTGCCGGCCTCTGGATCGGCACCGATTTCGGTGCACGCATGGCCAACGGCGTCAGCAAATCGGCGCTGCGCCGGGCCATGATCGCTCTCGTTGGGCTGATGGCGCTCTACATGGCGTACAAGGCGCTGACTTAGATCTTACGGCCGCTTCGGAATGTTCAGTCCGCGTTCCACGGCGGGGCGCGCAAGGCCACGTTCGAGCCAAGCAGCAACCGACTTGAATTGGCTGAACTCGACGAGATCGCCGGCGCCATAGAAGCCGATGAGGTTGCGCACCCAGCCGAGCATCGAGATATCCGCGATGGTGTAATCGTCATCCATGAACCATTGCCGGCCGGCGAGGTGCGTCTCCATCACGCCGAGCAGGCGCTTGGCTTCGCTGACGTAACGATCGCGCGGCCGCTTGTCCTCAAAGTCCTTGCCGGCGAATTTGTGGAAGAAGCCGACCTGGCCGAACATCGGCCCGATGCCGCCCATCTGGAAATGCACCCACTGGATGGTCTGGTAGCGGCGCGCAGCGTCCTCCGGCAAGAGCTTGCCGGTCTTCTCCGCGAGATATTGCAGGATCGCGCCGGACTCGAACAGCGGCAGTGGCCTGCCGCCGGGACCGTTGGGATCGAGGATCGCAGGGATCTTGCCGTTCGGATTGAGTGAGAGGAACTCCGGCGTCTTCTGATCGTCCTTGCCGAAATCGACGAGATGGACTTCGTAAGGCAGCCCGATCTCCTCCAGCATGATCGAGACCTTCACGCCGTTCGGCGTCGGTAGCGAATAGAGCTGAAGCAGCTCAGGATGCTTTGCCGGCCAGCGCTTGGTGATCGGAAAGGCGGATAGATCGGACATCGGGACCCCGGCTTCGTTCGTGAGATTGCGCCTAGTCTAGGCGAGCCATCGAACGGTGCAAGGCCGGGTCATTGAGCCAAATTAAAACGGCCGCAGCAGATGATTGGTTGCGTAGACCGCATCGCGCTGGGCGCGCTGCTCGACGAAGAGCTGACCGGTCACGAGCAATGCTCCGGTGAAAACGAGCGCGAGCATCGCGGTTACGAACTGACTGGCATCATTCATCGCACGAGCTTTCTCTCAATTCTGTTCGCACGGGGAACGCGCGCCGACCAGCACCAGTTCCTGTATGGTTCGAATAAATTGCCTATTTTTCCCGAGTCGGAGCAGCTAGATTCGGCCTCAATAATTGATCTCCATCCGCAGTCCGCGCGGATCGACCTCCTCGCCGCCGACACGCTGCGTGCTGTCGCGAGCGGCAACCGCACAAGCACAGGCGTCGACGAGATCGTCGCGGCCGATACCGGTGCCTTGGCGCAGCGTCAGCCATTTTCGCAGGCGTGTAAAACCGCGTCTCTCCAGGAGCGCGATGCGTTGTTCGCGGCCTTGCGCCGACGCCTTGCCGTCGAGCCGCACGCGGCCGGCGAGATTCCAGAAGATCAATTCCGGATGCGCCTCGCCGATGATTGCCTGCCCCGCCGGCGTCATGATCACGTCGACCTCCCTGATCTTGTCCCTGATATTCCAAAGCTGCGCCGAGACGCCTCTGCCCTTGCCTTCGTGCAGCCAGTAGTGGCGATTGGCTGCCGCCATATCGGCGAATGCCCAGAGGTCGCGGCGAGCCCCGAGAAACACGGCGGGGCCGATCAATTCGCGTGCACGCAAGTCGCACACACGATAGCCGGCCGGCTTCAATCCGATCGGCATGTCGATCATCGCGCGCGCATGCGGCATCGCGAGCAGGCGCGTCAGCCCCGGCGAATAGTCAAAACCGTGATCGCCGCGCCCGTCGATCCAGGCCGCTACCCAGCCGAAACGAAATCCATCGAGGCCGAGATAGTTGGGCACGTCTGCGATCCCACTCCCCCATCTGTCATTGAACAGCCTGCCACGTCTCATCTCGTCAGATATTCGCGCATCAGGGGCGCGGGTGCGCGCAATTTTTTCGCGGTCAGCCTCCGACGGCCTGGTAGGCAAGGCGCTTGAACTCGAAGAAGTACGGATTCCAGAAACCCATATAGCGCTGGGCCATCAACACGCCGGCGGTATTGGCCTCGGGGCAGATCCACCAATGGGTGCCGGCCAGCCCGCCCCACTGGAATTCGCCGGTGGAGTTCGGCGGATCCGACGGCATCGGCGCGAAGGTGATGGCGCCGCCGAGCCCAAAACCCTTGCCGGGGATCGGGCCGAGATTGGCGAAACGGATGGTCCGCCCTGCGGGCAACTGGTTCGTCATCATCTGCCGCAGCGTTTCCGGCTTCAGCAGCGCATTCGACCCCGGCACCAGAGCCCGTACGAGCGCGAGCATATCAGGCAGGGTCGAGACCAGGCCGCCGCCGCCCGAGAGCCGTGGGAACGGCCGCCGGTAGGCTTGCGGATAAGGCAGATTGTCGTCGGCGCGCGTGAGGCCGGGCTTCATGGGATCGAGCGGGTCCGCACCGTTGTAGAGCGCGACCAGCCTCTCCTGCTGCGCCTCCGGCACGAAGAAGCCGGTATCGGTCATGCCGAGCGGATCGAAGATGCTCGCCTTGAAGACGGCATCGAGGGATTTGCCCGAGATCACCTCGACGACGCGGCCAAGCACGTCGGTCGCGACCGAATATTCCCAAGCCGTGCCGGGCTGATAGGACAGCGGCAGATCGGCGAGCTTGTCGATCATGTCGGTCAGCGGCGTCAGCGGATTGAGCACGCCCGCCGCGTTGTAGCCCTTGAACAGCACCGTGCCCGGATCGAAGATGCCGTAGCTGAGGCCGGAGGTGTGGGTCAGAAGCTGGCGGATCGTGATCGGACCATTCGCCGGCTCGACATCGGCAAGGCTCGCCGCGCCGGGCTTCAAGACCTTGCGATTGCCGAGCTGCGGCAGGAATTTCTCGACGGGGTCATCGAGCCCGATGCGCCCCTCTTCCATCAACAGCATGATCGCGCAGGTGACGAAGATCTTGGTGTTGGAAAAGGCGCGAAAGATGTGGTCGGGCCGGAGCGCGGTCTTCGCCTCGCGGTCGGCAAAGCCGACGCATTGCTGGTCAACGACGTCGTGGCCACGCAGTACCGCCCAGGACGCGCCGGGGATGATCTCCTGATCGACGTAGCGCTGCATCGCCGTCCGCACGGCGGAAAAATCGGTTGCCCTGGCGTCCATGAAGTTCTGCCTCCCTGAATTGGTTGCAATGGATATAGCGAGAAATCGGCCGCGGGGAAGCCCACCCCTTCGGGCCCGGATCGGCACGGGACACATCGATATTTTTGTTTCGCCCCGTGTTCACTGGCGCGCGAGCAACACGACGAAAACCACAGCAATCCTTGCGGCAAGACCTCGTTAAGCGCGCGACCTTTAGCCTCGCACCCATGTTCAGCGTATTCCTGACTTCATCATGGGTGACCGGCAATGACCTCGATCTCTGCAACCTCCACCAGTTCTTACTCCCCGCTCGACCGCCTTAAGAGCGAGCTCACCAAGGAAGTCTCGGCGGGCACCTTCAGCTCGAGCGACGAGACGGCGCTCTCCTCCGCGCTCGACGACATCGATTCCGCGCTCAAGAGCGGCGCGTCCAGCTCCAGCTCCTCGTCGCCGCCCTCGCCCGACGAGATGCAGTCCAAGATCGACGACGTCATCCAGAGCGAGGTGTCGAGCGGCAAGCTGACCAGCGACCAGGCCAGCGAATTGAAGAACGTGTTCGCCAACACCTTCTCGGGGATCAGCGGCGCCGGCGGCCCGCCTCCGCCGCCGAACGACAGCAGCGATTCATCGAGCACCGGCAGTACCGACTCCACCTCCTCGTCGAGCTCATCCTCCGCCAGCGCCGAGGACCTGATGAAGGAGTTGATCGCGATGCTGCAGAGCGCGACCAGCCAGTCGACCTCCTACGGCTCCAGCGGCAACAGCAACGCCTCCTCGGCGAGCGCATTGCTGGTCGACTATAAGACCTGACGCCGTCACTCCTGCTTCATCAGCGCGGTGACATGCAGGCGGCGGCGGATGCGCATGCCCTGCCGCTGATAGAGCGCGATGGCGGACGCGTTGCTGGAAAACACGTGCAGGAACGGGATCTCGCCGCGCGCCTCGATCTGGCGCGCGACGGCCGCCAGCAGCGCCTGCGCATAGCCGCGGCCGCGATGATCGGGATGCACGCAGACCGCCGTCATCTCGGTGAATTTGCCCGGCTTCATCCGCTCGCCGGTCATGGCGACCAGCTCGCCATTGATGCGGATGCCGAGGAACGTGCCGAGCTCGTGCGTCCGTGCGGCAAACGGCCCGGGCTTGGTCAGCGCCGTCAGCGCCATCATCGCAGAAACATCGGCGTCACCGAGCGTGACGATGTCGGCCCCGCGAAGCGGGCTGTCCGCGGGTGATCCGATCATCTGCTCGCCGGTGTCGGCGAGCACGACCTTGAAGCCGTCGGGCGGTGTCACCGCCTCCGGCGTGAACAGCGCAGCCACCTGCGACGGCGACAGGAGATCGCCGAGCGCGGCAAAGCTTGCCCCCGACATGTCGACCATGTCGGCAAAGGGCGTCATGTCCACGGGATAGCGGAACGCGCGCGGGCCGCCTTCCGCCAGATGCTTGTGGCTCGTCGTCAGCGCACTCCAGATCGGGTGATCCAGCAGCGCGAATTCGCTGTCGGACACTGCACTAATCCTTGTCGAAGCTGACGATCACGGCGGCGTTGGCGATGAGGATGGGATCGTTGGCCACTTCCGTGGCCGAAGGAATCTCCAGCCCGCCCTTGACCGCGGTGACGGTCACGGTGCCGTAAGGAAGCTCCTTCGCGACCGCAGCTGTGTCCACCGCCTCGGGATTGGGCACGCCGATGGTGACGTCGACGAACATATCGTTGGCGGTCTTGCCGATCATCCGGAAGAACCCGAGGCTCGAATGCCTGATGGCATCCGACACCGCGCGCTTCGCCGCCTTGGTGGCGTCCCTGCCGTGGACGTCGACGCCCATGCCCATCTCGGTGACACAACGAACGCGAGTCATGCTTTATTCCTGTGGTTGGTGAGGTGATGAGTGTCGACGATCGGGGAGCGTGACACAAGTTGTTATCGTAATGAGGGAGCACCTGTAGCCCGCATGAGCGCAGCGACATGGGGGAACACTTTACCCGGATATCGCTGCGCTCATCCGGGCTACGAAGCTGGATTTTGCCGCTGCGCTCGCAATGACGGGTGTGGCGAGAGCGTCAAACAAACTCACGCCTTCGCCTTCTCATGCGCGCGCAGCTCGTCGACCAGCACCCGCACGTTCTCCGAATAATCGATCGGGATCGAGACCAGGTGCACGCCACCCTCCCTGAACGCAGCATCGAGCGTCGGGCCAAAGCTGTCGATGCTTGCGATGCGATGGCCCTTGGCGCCATAGGCTTTCGCATAGAGCGCAAAGTCGGGATTACCAAAAGTCATGCCGTAATCGGCGAAATGATCGACCGCCTGCTTCCAGCGGATCATGCCGTAGGCGTTGTCCTCCAGCACCAGCACGACGAGGTTGAGCTTGAGACGGACGGCGGTCTCCATCTCCTGGCTGTTCATCATGAAACCGCCGTCACCGGCGACCGCGAGCACGCGGCGGTCGGGGTAGAGCATCGCGGCCATCATCGCCGACGGCAGGCCGGCGCCCATCGTCGCCAGCGCGTTGTCGAGCAAGAGCGTGTTGGCGACGCGGGTGCGGTAATTGCGCGCGAACCAGATCTTGTACATGCCGTTGTCGAGCGCGACGATGCCGTTCTCGGGGATGACCTGGCGGATGTCGTGCACGATCCGCTGCGGCGTCGGCGGCCAGCGCGTCTCGGTGGCGCGGTCGGCGATGTGCTTGAGGATGTCCTCGCGCAACGGCAACAGCGCCGCCGCCTGTGGCAGCTTGCCTTCGAGCCGGTCGGCCAGCAGCTCCAGGCTCGGGGCGACGTCGCCGACCACCTCGGCATCGGGAAAATAGACCAGCTCGACGCTGGCCGAGGTGTAGCTGACGTGGATCACCTTCGGCCCCGACGGCCCCATGATGAAGGGCGGCTTCTCGATCGGATCATGGCCGATCGCCACGATCAGGTCGGCGGCATCGATCGCATCATGGACATAATCGCGCTCCGACAGTGCCGCCGTGCCCATGTAGAGATTGGTGCCGCCGGGCACGGTGCCCTTCCCCATCTGCGTCGTGAAGAAGGGAATGCCGGTCCGTCGCACGAAGCTCGCAATGCCATGGGTCGAGCGCGGCCGGCTGGTCGCAGCACCCATCATCACCAGCGGGCGCTTTGCGGCTAAAATCATCTCGGCGGCGCGATCAAGCGCGGCGCGATGGGCGACGGGGATTTCGATCGGATGGATCGGGACCACCGGAGTAGCGGGCACTTCGTCACCCGCGATGTCCTCGGGTAGTTCGAGATGCACCGGGCCCGGCCGCTCCTCCATCGCCACGCGGAAGGCATCGCGGACCACGGTCGGGATCGAGGAGGCGCTGACGATCTGCCGCGACAGTTTCGTCAGCGGCTTCATGGTCGCGACCACGTCCACGATCTGGAAGCGCGCCTGCCGGCTGCTCATGATCGGCTTCTGCCCGGTGATGAGGATCATCGGCATCGCGCCGAGATGCGCATAGGCCGCGCCGGTGGACAGGTTGAGCGCGCCGGGACCGAGTGTGGAGAGGCACACGCCGGGCTTGCCGGTCAGCCGTCCATGCGTCGCGGCCATGAAGGCGGCCGCCTGCTCGTGGCGGGTGAGGACCAGTTCGATCTTGGAGGTGCGCAGCGATTCGACAAGATCGAGATTTTCCTCGCCGGGCACGCCGAAAATGCGGTCGACGCCTTCGTTCTCCAGCGCCGCGACGAACAGGTCCGATCCCTTCACTTTGCGTTCCTGTCCACTCATGTCGCCTCCGCTTGCTGCTGGATCCCGTGGTGGGATCGGGCGCATGGTAGCTAACTGGGCCGCATGCACAACTCACAAAGAGTGGCGCATCTGCATCAACAGCGTCATTGCGAGCGTAGCGAAGCAATTCAGAGTCTTTCCGCGGAGGCAGCCTGGATTGCTTCGCTGCGCTCGCAATGACGGCGTGCGAGGTCGCGCGGCCGATTTGCAGCTCTCTTCATCGCAGACACACCTTCGCATCCTCGCGGCCCATTTCGCCCGAGCTTTGCCCGTCGCCTCACCCCCAGATGAAAGAGGGCGCAGGGAAGACCGGGTGCCGGCTGGCACCCGCGGTCCACTGTGCGATATCTGCGCTACAACAGGCTGCACAGCGGCATACAGGTGAAGCCAAACATCCGGCCTTCCCTGCGCAGTGGTTTGACGACGTATGTCGCGCTCTCCCCGGGGAGCGATGCATTATTGCCCCCGTCGTCTCGCAGATGACTGATCCGAGGGCCCGGTTGAGCCACACGCATCACCACGAGCCTTGACGCACAGACCCCGGGCGCCAGGACCACACGATTTTGCCGTACGCCGATCACACCGGTCGTGCGCGCGACGGTTTTGCTCACAGTTACCCGCCCTGCAAAACCCTTCGCGCCGATGTGGCCCACGTCCACCGCCGTCCGGCCCGCGTTCGTGACGATCGCGATACGCCCCTCTCCCTTGGGCCGGAGTGGGCGCACTATCCGCCATTTCCGAATTTCGGTAAAGTGGAATATTTTTAGCGCGGTGCATTGACCGAGCGCTTGGGTGTTTTGCCCGTCGGGCAACGCAAGGTCTCGTAGCCCGGATGGAGCGAAGCGTAATCCGGGATTCCATCCATGCGGCACGAAGGACCCGGATTGCGCTGCGCTCCATCCGGGCTACGACAACGTCCCCTACAGCTTCGCCTCGGCAAAAATGCCGGATATCCAGTCGAGGAAGACACGCAGGCGCAGCGCGAGCTGGCGGTTTTGCGGATAGAGCGCCGACAGCGGCGACGGCGACGGCGGATGGTCGGCGAGCACCTCGACCAGCGCGCCGCTGGCGAGATCGCCCGCGAAACGATAGCGCGGCGCTTGGGCGAGGCCGAAGCCGAGCCGCGCAAGATCGGCCATGGTGTCGGAATTGTTGACGCGCACCCGGCTCGGCAGCACGACATGCCGCAGCTCGCCCGCGACGGAGAATTCCAGCGGCAGCACGTCGCCGGTGCGCGAGGAAACGAAGGCCACCATCTGGTGGCCGTCGAGCGCATCCGGCATCGCAGGCATGCCGTGGCTCGCGATATAGGCCGGGCTCGCCACCGTGATCTCCGCGACCGTGGCGAGCCGGCGCAGGATCATTCCACTGTCGTCGAGCTCGCCGGCCCGGATCACGCAATCGATGCCCTCGCGCACGAGATCGACCAGGCGGTCGCCCTGCCCGATCTGCAATTCGAGCTGCGGATAGCGCGCCAGAAATGCCGGCAGATGCGGCAGGATGAAGGTGCGGGTCAGCAACGGATGCGCGTCGATGCGGAGCAGACCGCGCGGCCGCGCATCGCGCATCGCGGTTTCCGCTTCCTCGACCTCCGCCAGAATGGCGACGCAGCGGCGATAATAATCCTCGCCGTCGAGCGTCGGCGTGACGTGCCGCGTGGTCCGCTCGAGCAGCCGCGCGCCGAGATGCGCCTCGAGGCCGCGCAGCACCTCACTCGCCGTCGAGCGGGGAATGCCGAGATCGGCCGCCGCAGCCGTAAAGCTCTGCCGTTCGACGAGGCGGACGAACAGGCGCATGGCGTCAAATCGGTCCATGGGCGATTGTTCACCACAGCCGACAAATGATGGCAAGCTTTTGGCGATTATCCGGTCGACGCAATCGGGCATTCTCGAACGACAACAGCCGCAGCGCCTCGACGCCTCACTTCACCTTCAGGCTGAGCTCCGTCCCGCCCTTGAGCGGCAGCGTCATCGAGACGAAGCCGTTGTTGGGATCGCGGATGAAATCGAGGTAGTCGGGCTCGGCGTTGTCGTTCATGACGTAGCCGCCGACGCGCAATTGCGGCGCGACGATCTCGATCACCTCGCGTGCGAGCGAGGGACCTCCCTCGCCCGGCCAGCCGTCGATCAGGACGAAGTCGACGGGGCCGCCGAGATCGCGCAACGTCTTTCGCGCATCGCCCTCGCGAATCTCGGCGTAATCGGCAAGGCCTGCTTCAGTGAGATTGCGTTTGGCGGTCTCGACCTTGGCCGGAACGATCTCGGAGCCGATCACGGTGCCGCCGCCATTGTCGCGCAGGGCCGCCGCGAAATAAAGCGTGGACATGCCGACCGAGGTGGCGAACTCCGCCACGCGCGAGGCACGCAGGCCGCGGCAGAGCAGATAGATCAACTCACCCTGCTCGGGATGGATCGAAAAGCCCTGCTCGGCATAGGCGTGGGGATCGCGGCTGCTGAAGCCACCGCGCGGACCTCCGCCCGCCGGCCGCTGCCGCGCGCCTTGCAGGCGCGCGATGACGGCGTTGACCCGTGGATCCTGAATCGGGCTGTGGGGCCGATCATTCATGGGCGGTCTCGCTTTCCCGTTACTTTTCCAGTTACTTGCCGAGAATTTCCGCGGCGGCGCGATCCAGGATCGCGGCGATGCGGCGCGCCTCGGCGGAGTCACTGCCGTGCCTGGAGCGCAGCGCGCGCTTGAGGTTGTGGCGGGCACGGTGCAGTTCATCGGAAGCATCCGCATCGAGATCGCTGACGCCGGCAAAGGCCTCGCGCACCTCGTCCATGCGGCGGCCGATCCGCGACAGCGCCTGCAGGATCGCGTCCGCGGTTGTGCGGTTCTCGGTTAGATAGGCCTCGCCCTGCGGCATGATGCTGTAGAGCTTGCGGCCGCCATCCTGCTCGACGCGCGCGTGGCCGACCTCTTCGAGGTAGGTCAGCGCCGGATAGATCACGCCGGGGCTCGGCGTGTAGAACCCGTCCGAGCGCTCCTCGATGATCTTGATCAGCTCATAGCCATGCGCCGGGTTCTCGGCGAGCAGCGCCAGGATCACCAGCTGGAGGTCCTGCGAGGACAGCCGCCGCGCGCCCGGGAAATCGCCGCCCGGGCCGCGCCCGAAGAAGCCGTGCCCGCCGCGGCCAAAGCGGCGTCCGCCGCCGTGCCGGCCCATGACGAAATGGGCGAAGTGCCCGAAATGGAAGTCCTTGTGGTCTCGTCCGTGGTGCATATCGTACGTCCTTTTGTAAAACATATCTTACGATATAGTTTGCGATAGCCCAGCCGCAACCCACAAACCCGTGATCCGGCCCTCCGTGCGCCCCGGCTCCCCCGGGAGCGCCCGCCCGACGTCAGGTCACTCGGCGGCTTCGCTGTGGGGGACGCCCTGCTCGACCTCGAGCTGAAGAATATCGTTGAAGCGGTTGAAGGCGCCGCAGAGCGCGATGCGCCAGGTCAGCTCGACCACCTGCGCTTCCGAGAAATGCGCGCGCAGGCGAGCAAAGATCTCGTCGCGGGTCTTGTTCCAGTTGTTGGTGACGGCAATGGAATATTCGACGACGAGCTTGTCCAGCTCATCGAGCTCGGGATGATCCTTGTAGTCGACGAGGCGCGCCGCGCCCTCCTCCGACACGCCCTGCACCGCCAGCTTCGGCGCGTGGTGGGAGACGCAATAGTCGCATTTGTTGAGCAAGGAGACCGTGACCAGCGCCAGCTCGAGATGGCGCTTCGACAGATTGCCCTCTTCGGCGAGATCGACCAGCAGCGACCACATGTGCTTGAAGATCGGCAGGCGGTGCGCCATGACACCGGCTTGGTTCTCGAACGCACCGTAGGTCGTCATCTTGTCCCACAGCGACTTCAGTGCGTCCGGCAGATCGTCCCTGGTCTTGATCGAAACACGCGACATGGCCATTCATCCCTCATTGGAACGCGCATGCTGCCATAACGGCTCGCTCCGCGTATCGGTCGCAATCGCATGACACCCAAGACATTCGAAGCACGCTGCCTGCGCCTGCCCGCCGCCACCAAGGTGGTGCAATGGGAAGGTACCTCCGTGTTCAAGGTCGGCGGCAAGATGTTCGCGCTCGGCGGCGGCTATACGGCAAGCTCCGGCGGCTACATGTTCAAGGTCTCGGACATGGCCTATGCGATGCTGATCGAGCATCGTGTCGCGCGGCCGGCCCCCTATCTGGCGCGCGCCAAATGGGTGCAGCTCGTCAGCAACAACGCGCTGCCGGATGCGGAGCTGACCGGCTATCTCGCGCAGGCCCACGGTCTG
This sequence comes from Bradyrhizobium sp. 18BD, assembly GCF_054185225.1. Lineage (NCBI taxonomy): Bacteria > Pseudomonadati > Pseudomonadota > Alphaproteobacteria > Hyphomicrobiales > Nitrobacteraceae > Bradyrhizobium > Bradyrhizobium sp. 18BD. The sequence continues at coordinate 253,318 of NZ_JAVAYL010000003.1, forward strand.
ATCGTGGCAAAGCTCACGCGCAAATCACGGAAGGCACTGGGGCTGGAGTGAGCGCGGGTTCCGGGCGCGACGCCAGCCCATGGTGGCCCTCTCCATAACGTGATGGGATGATCATCATCCTCCCACTGGCGTCATGCTGCACCGCAACTAGCTCAATGGAAAGCCCATTCGAGAAGGATTTTTCCATGAGCAAATCTAAAACAGCCGCATCGGCCAAAACTCACCGCTATGAATTCGTGCACAGCGACGGCGCCGACTTCGTCGCCTATCAGCGCCGCAGCGAAGACGGGAATTGGACGACCTTCGCGACGTGGATGATTCCGCGCGCGCCCTGCTAGACCGGCACGACACCCTGCCGTTGACCGCGAACATATATCTGACTAAAGTCAGATATCATGTTGGATCCCGTCTCCCGCGTCCGCCGCTTCAACCGCGCCGTCACATCCGCTGTCGGCGCGCTCGATACCTCGTTCCTCGGGCGCGGCCGGCCGCTCGGTGCGGCGCGCGTGCTCAATGCGATCGGACATGGACGTTCGGACGTTGCGGAGATCCGCGACTATCTGGGTCTCGACTCCGGGTTGATGAGCCGTCTGCTGCGCAGCCTCGAGGACGAAGGCGTCATCGAGACGACGGCGCATGCGGACGACGCACGCCGCCGCGTGGCCAAGCTGACGCGCACGGGCCGCCGCGAGTTTGCGGCGTATGAGGCGCTGTCGAACACGCAGGCCGAAAGCTTCCTCGCGCAGCATTCGCAGCGCGAGGCGCTGCTGGCGGCGATGGACCTGATCGCCTCGGCATTGACGCGCGAGCGCGTTGCACTCGCAGAGATGGACCCGCAAAGCGAGGAAGCCCGCTATTGCCTCGGCGAATACTATGCCGAGCTCGGCCGCCGCTTCAAACAGGGCTTTGATGTCTCGCTGTCGCGCGCCCCTGACGCCAAGGACATGCGCCGCCCGCGCGGCACCTTCATCGTCGCGATGTCGGACACGCTGCCGATCGGCTGCGTCGGCCTGAAGGGCACGGATCACGGCTATGCCGAGATCAAGCGGCTCTGGGTCGCGCCTGCCGCGCGCGGGCTGCGCCTCGGCCGCCGCCTGATGGATGCGAGCGAGGCGGCGGCGCGCGAGCTCGGCATCGCGCTGCTCCGGCTCGACACCAACAGCGCGCTGCCCGAAGCCGGCCAGCTCTACCGCACCACCGGCTGGCGCGAGATCCCGCGCTTCAACGATGATCCCTACCCGGACCTGTTCTTCGAGAAGCAGCTTTGATCGGGCTGCTCGATCGCGAAGCGCACCGCGCGCTGATCGGGCACGTACAGCGGCGGGTCTGAATCGAAGGAGCATGCTGTGACCAGAGACGATGTTGCCGGCATCTACCGCGACTATATCGCCTGCCTGAACCGGCAGGATTGGCCAGCGCTCGGACAGTTCGTGCACGATGACGTCGCGCACAACGCGCGGCCGTTCGGGCTGTCCGGTTATCGCGGGATGCTGGAGCAGGACTTTCGCGAGATTCCGGATTTGCAGTTCAATGTCGAGCTGCTGATCTCCGATCCTCCCAACATTGCGGCTAGGCTGAAGTTCGATTGCACGCCGGTCGGGACGTTCCTTGGGCTCGCCGTCAATGGTCGGCGCGTCTCCTTCTGCGAGAACGTGTTCTACGAATTTCGCGAGGAAAAGATCAGGCAGGTGTGGTCGGTGATCGACAAGGCGGCGATCGAGGCGCAGCTCTGACGCTGCGCCTCGAGGTCGCCATCACGCCGCCGCTGGCGCCGCCACCTCTCCTTGCGGCTTCGCAAACGGGCGGAACGTCATCGCCATCAGGAATGCACCGAGGCCCATCGCCCAGGAGGCGATGTAGAGCCAGGCGTAGCTGGAGAAGGCGTCGTAGATGAGGCCGCCGGCGAGCGGACCGGTTGCCATGCCGAGACTGCCGGCCATGGCTGTGCCGCCGATCACGGTGCCCATCATCTTCAGCGGAAAGTTCTCGCGGATCAGCACGGCATAGAGCGGCATGGTGCCGGCATAGATGAAGCCGAAGACCGCACCGACCGCGTAGAAGGTCGCAAGCTGATGGGCGAAGACATAGGCGAGCGCGCCGAACGCCTGCAGCAGCAGGCCCGAGACCAGCACGCGCTTGGCGCCGAAACGGTCACCCATCAGGCCGAAGGCGATGCGCCCGCCGAGTCCGGCAAAACCCTCGATGCTGTAGATCGTCACCGCCGCAACCAGCGGGATGCCGCAACTCACGGCATAGCTGACGGTGTGGATGATCGGGCCGGAATGGGTGGCGCAGCAGAAGAAGTTCGTCGCGAGCAGGATCAGGAATTGCGGCGAGCGCAGCGCTTCGCCCATCGACATCTCGGAGGACCCGGCGCTCTCGCCCGACGGCGCGGCCACGGCCTGCGCCAGCGCGGGCGGACGGCGCACCAGCAGCGAGACCGGGATCATGATGGCGCCGACCACCAGCGCAATAATCTGCATCGACGTGCGCCAGTCGTGGCCGGAGACGAGCCAGGCCGCGAGCGGCGACATCGTCATCGGCGCCATGCCCATACCGGCCGACACCAGCGAGACCGCAAGGCTCCGGTGCGTATCGAACCAGCCGGTGACGGTCGCCATCATCGGCGCGAAGATCGCGGCACAGGAGGCGCCGACCAGCAGGCCGAACACGAACTGGAACACCAGCAGCGACGTGGCATGGCTCGCCGCGAACAGGCTCAGCGCCAGCACCGTCGATCCCGCCATCACCACCGGCCGCGGCCCGAACCGGTCGCTCGCCGTGCCCCAGGCCATGCTGGTGAAAGCCATCGCCAGAAAGCCGATCGTCATCGCGCTGGAGATGCCGGTCACGGACCAGCCGGTGTCCTTCGTGATCGGCTGCAGGAACACCGGCAGCGAGAACATGCCGCCGATCGCGACGCAGCCGAGCAAGCCGCCCGCGGCGACGATCACCCAGCGATAGGAGGAAGCGTTCATTTTGGTCTCCCGTCAGGTCTGTCTGGGTGGAAGACGAATGGGAACTGTGCGGGCCGACAGAGTAGTGTGATTTTTTCCGGGAGGCTCCCTTGCCTCAAGAATTATGAGCTCGCACATCAAAAATGTCGAAAACAACCCCATGCACAGTAGCCGGCCGCTGTGGGATCAATGACTTACGATGCCATCTGACTTGCGGTGCCGGCACCTTGCGATGCGAGGCCGCAATTTGACTCGTCGGGCAAAACACTGGCATCCTGTCATTATCCCGAAAGCCTCGTCGCATCATACTCGGACGGCCGCCGATCATGGCGCCCGCTCGCCGATCCCGCGCGTTCGATGCACTGATGAACGGAACATCCACATGCCCAAGATCGACATCCCCGCCGTGCCGGCCCGCAAGGGCTCCGGCTATCCCGCGCCCTTCGCGGCCCCCTGCGCCGAGCGCATCCGCAAGCGGCTCGGCAATGCCGGGGGTCTTGCCGATTTCGGCGTCAACCTGATGCGGCTGCCGCCGGAGGGCTGGTCGAGCCAGCGGCACTGGCATTCGCACGAGGACGAGTTCGTCTATGTGCTCGAGGGCGAAGTGGTGCTGATCGAGGACGGCGGCGAGACCGTGCTGCGCGCGGGCGACTGCGCGGCCTTCCCGAAAGGCAGCGGCAACGGCCATCACATGATCAACCGATCGGACGCCGTGGCCGTCTATCTCGAGGTCGGCTCGCGCTCGCCCGACGATCTCACGACATGCTCGGACATCGACATGATGAGCGCGAATTCCGACGGCCGCTTCGTGCACAAGGACGGCACGCCCTATCCGGATTAGGCGCGGACGCATGACGCGCGGGCAGCCATAGCCGGATAGATGCGAACGAGACGAAGGCGAGGTAGTTGGCGGCGAGCCTGTCGTAGCGCGTCGCCACCCAACGACACTGTTAACGCAATGCTTCAGGGCAGATCCCGCTTGGTCGCTTACGGGGTACAAGCAGACGTCAGCCAGCCGACAATCTCCGCCGAAATCGTCGAAAGTGACCCAGAGCGGATCTCTTTTGATCTAGATCAACGAAGGCGATCACAGTCGATATGAGTTCAATATGTGCGTAAATGCGCCATCTACCCTGAGTTCTTCGGGTAGGATGTGAGGGCTCGGCAACTGCTTGCGGTCGCCGAAGCGTTTTACGAGAAACTCAAAGCGCCTCGCCTGGAATCGCCTTGGGGCGAGACTTCGCTTCCCGGCCTGTGAATGGAGACCCTTTAAGCTCAAGAGCCCAGTAGAAGGAGAGGCATCGATGAATCGTCGTCAGCTTTTTCTTTCCACCGCGAAGGGAGCACTTGCGTCGGCACTTGGTTGTTCTTGGCTCCGCCAGTCGGCGCGGGCCCAGGAAGTGCTGCCGCTTCCACAACCGCCATTCAGGGGAAAAATTGGCACCACCTACAAGGACTCGATGCCGGACAAGATACCGATCATTAATGCTCCAAGCGGCGCGCCAAACGTCCTGCTTGTTCTGATCGACGATTGCGGCTTCGGACAATGGGGGACATTCGGCGGGCAGATCCCAACGCCGAACCTGGACCGGCTCGCAAAGGCCGGATTGCGCTACACGCGCTTCCATACCACGGCGCTTTGTTCACCGACGCGAGCCGCGCTGCTCACTGGCCGCAATCATCATTCTGCCGGAACGGGCAACATTACCGAACTGGGCGACGGCTATCCTGGCTACAGTGGACAGATTCCGAACAGCGCCGCTATGGTAGCTGAACCGCTGCGCCAGCATGGTTACAGCACAGCCTGGTTCGGCAAGAACCACAACATCCCGGATTGGGAGACCAGTGTGTCGGGCCCCTATGACCGCTGGCCAACCCGGCAGGGATTTGATCACTTCTACGGTTTCCTAGGGGGCGAAGCGAACCAGTGGGCGCCTGCCCTCTATCGCGACAACACGCCCATTGAGATGGAGATTCCGAACGGACGGACCGCCGACTATACCCTCAATGAAGCCCTTTCGGATGAGGTGATCAGTTACATCAACAAACAAAAGTCGGTCACTCCGGACAGGCCATTCTTCGTCTACTACGCGCCCGGTGCTACGCATGCTCCTCATCACGTGCCGAAGGAATGGATCGACAAGTTCAAGGGCCAATTCGACCAGGGGTGGGATAAGTATCGAGAAGACACTTTCCAGCGGCAACTTCGCCTCGGCGTCATTCCTCCCGACACCAGGCTAACGCCGCGGCCGGCGGAAATTCCCGCCTGGGATTCCCTGTCGTCAGATCAGAAGCGCATCGCCTCGCGGCTGATGGAGACGTTCGCCGCCTACACGGCACAAACCGATTTTCTTGTCGGGCGTGTCCTTGATGCTGTTGAAGCGGTCGGCCAAACGGACAACACGCTTGTCTTCTGGGAGATTGGTGACAACGGGTCATCCATGGAAGGCACCCTCAATGGCGCATTTAACGAGATGGTCGGCATCAACGGACAGCAGGAGGACCCGAACTTTATCCTGGCGCACATCGACGAAATCGGCGGTCCAAAATCCTATAACCACTTTCCGGTTGGATGGGCGTGGGCCATGGACACGCCGTTCCAGTGGGGCAAGCAGATAGCTTCGCATTTCGGTGGCACGAGAAATCCGCTCGTCATCTCGTGGCCTAACAGGATCAAGGACAAAGGTGGCATTCGCAATCAATTCCACCACGCGATCGACATCGTTCCAACGATCCTGGAAGCGGCTCAGATTGAGCAGCCTTCGTCGGTCAACGGCGTTGCCCAAAAGCCGATTGAAGGCGTCAGCATGGTTTACACCTTCGACGACCCGAAGGCCGAGGAACAGCGTCGCGTTCAGTACTTCGAGATGTTCGGCAACCGTGCAATTTATAGCGACGGATGGGTCGCATGCGTCCGCCATGGACGGCTGCCCTGGGAAAATATCGGCTCGTATGATTTCGCCAACGACAAGTGGGAGCTTTACCGGATCGACAGCGACTTCAGCGAGGCCAACGACTTGGCGGCTCAGGATCCCAAGCGCTTGCGCGACATGCAAGACTTGTTCTGGGTCGAGGCCGCAAAGTACGACGTGCTGCCGCTGGACGACCGATTCATCGAACGCGCTGACCCCAGCTTGCGCCCAAGCCTGATCGCGGGACGCACCGATTTCACCTATTATCCCGGTGCCACGCGAATTCCCGAAAGTTCATCGCCCAATGTAAAGAACCGCTCGCACACCATTACGGCCCATGTCGAGGTCCCACCAACAGGCGGCGATGGTGTGCTGGTGGCCGCGTTGGCGGCTACACTCTCTACGTCAAGGACGGCAGGCCGACCTACGAATACAACTGGTTCTCAATGCAGCGCTCCACGGTGACCAGTTCGGACAAGCTCGCACCCGGCCCCGCAACCATCCGGGTCGAGTTCAAATACGACGGCGGCGGGGTTGCAAAAGGTGGCGCGGTGACACTTTACGTCAATGACAAGAAAGTCGGCGAAGGTCGGGTCGAGAAGACCATCTTGGGTCGGTTCTCAGCCGATGAAACGTTCGATATCGGTGTCGATACGGGGTCACCGGTCAGCGACAATTACGCATCGCCAAACCCCTATGCCGGAAAGCTCCGCAAGGTGGAGATTCGCCTCGGTCCGGTGAACCACACCGAAAACGACGTCAAAGCGATCCGCAAGGCGGAATTGGTGGCACGATCAGCCATTGAATAGGGATCGATGAGATCGAAGTCAGGAGACGAGCAAGTGTCGGCTTGTGGCCCATCGCGACTTATTGTGCCGCCGCACGAACTTGGTCGCTATCGGATCAAATCAGACGTAGTCACCAGTCACATGGGCTTCCGAGTTTAATAGGTCCACGCCCTAATTCGCCAGGCCCCGCTTGCCGATCCTGTCGTTGATGAGCGTTGCGACATCATCTCTTCCTGGCTGTTATGCCTCCGCATGAGCTACCCGTACCGGACATTAACGGATATGCGCCGACGTCACGCGAGCATGATGCGATAGACGGTGCCATCGCCCCAGTCGGCCGAGAAGAGAGCGCCAGATGGCTCGACGGTCAGGCCGACGACCTCACGACGTGCTCGGATATCGACATGATGAGCGCCAACTCCGACGGCCGCTTCGTGCACAAAGACGGCACGCCCTATCCGGATTAGGGCGCGGTCTCATTGGCACGCAGCCAAATTCGGATTGATGCAAATTTGACAGACGCCAGGTCATTGGCTGCGAGCTGGTCATATCGGGTCGCCACACGCGTGCATGCTTGATCTCATTGAAGAACCGTTCGATCAGGTTGCGCGATACCGATGCGGGCTGAAGCACTGGGCGTACACCTGAACGGTCATTTGCCCGCCGAACGCCGCGCGACCTGTTGGGCAGCCTCTGCTTGATCGCGATCCATTCATAATCGCTGAGTTCAAGGCGCATGATTCGAGCCTCCGGTTTTCGGAGCTTGAATCACGTGCACGGCAATACCATCAAGCCGCAACGGTTGCCCGCAAAGCCGCGAATGCCCTGAATTTGCTTCCGCTTTCGGCGGCATAGCGGACATGACAGGATTCGTCGCTGGGTCTCCCCCTGTAGCGAATGACCCGGAGCGGTCCTGTGCTGGCCGCCGATCAGCCGCCGCCAAACTTGGATGGATCATCGTAGGCAGGAGGAGGGTCGTGGTCGGTCCGCAGACCGCCCGGAACGGAGTCGTCGCGATAGATCCGCACACCACCTGGAGTGACGTAGCTTGGGATCACAGTCTGGCCAGGACGAACGATGACATGTCGCGATTTGGCATGATTCCCTCTTGCGGCGTTCGCAGAAGCACAGAGAGCGATCAAAAGGCATAATGCCAAGGCGGAACGCATTGCATTTTCTCCAATCAACTAGCCCTCTTCTGCTGTGGTGCGGGCCCGTGGAAAGCGCTTTGATGCCCCGCTGGCCTCGCAAATTCGAGTTCCTGCAGTCAGCCTCAGGGTGGAAAGAGGTGGGAAGCGGGGCAATCAATTGAACGAGGCAAGGTTGGGGCCGCGCTTGGTGTTTCATCATTCTCGCGAGCGTCCGAGGTCGCCGAGATCAACTTCATGACCTGCTCGACAGTTTCCTGCACGCCTTGAAGTTTCCCGCTCACCAAATCGAGCTGAGCCCTCGCTCCAGGTACTTCGGTATCCGACCTGATGGAGACTATCTGTACCACATTGATATGAACCGGTTCACCGCCAGGTCCGGTCAATTCGATCCAGGACTTCGTTCTGCCGGAGCTGCCACCTCGACACAACGCGGCACTCGGTACGAGCGTTGATGCGGCAAACGCCCCCTTCTCCTCGGCGTTGAGTGGCTTCGCCGTATCATTCACGGCTCTGGTGCGGCCGCTGAACATCGTCGACACGGGGCGTCGCACGAATAAATCATGATGGCCGGTCCGGTTATTGGTATCCGCCAAAGCAACAGAGGAAAAACCAAAAACGAGCAAGGCGATCAACGCGGTGGAGGCCGTGCCAGGCATTTTCCAGCTCCTTGGTTGGAGCGCCTTTGTGCAGGTTGATCACTTCAGGCGCTTCTTAGTCCAGCCGCCTGCCAGTAGCTGATCGTACAATCGGTCGATCTCGCGCGCTTGATCGGGCGTGACATCCTCCAGATGCAACGCTCTCAGCTCATCCTCGGTTGGCTGGTAGTTGCGACCATTGTGAATCGGCCATCGTCCACTGTGAAATGGCGGAGCGTCAGCTGCAAGCTCGGTGGGAGCACTAAGCCCAATGGTTCTCACGCCCAACAGTGCGCAAACGAGAATAGCCCGTCGTGATTTCCCGGCTGTCATTGCGATTCTCCGTGCCGAGAGCAATGGCGAACGACGGAGCGAACACCGGCAGGCCCGCTCTTCTTCTTTCGAGATCGATTTGTCGCTATCTTAATCCAACAACATTATGTGATGGAATTCTCGCGAGGCACCGGGCTGCTGGGCATCGCGAAATTGGCTGGAGTTCGCTGGACGAGCGTCGTTTTCGCGAGCGCGTGTGTAGCGGACGATGTCGCTTGTTGGCCCATCGCTTCCGTTGGCGCGTCGCAGCGAGCTGTCCGGTGCCGGGGTAAACCGGAGGCGCCCCGGCATTAGTCGAAACGGCGCTTTTGACCCAAAGCACCGGTAAAGCTGTCATCACCAGCCAACGTCCGTCGATGTTGTCGGGACCGGTCATCAACTACCCCTTGATCAGGAAGACGTCAGGGCTGACCGCCTCGCGAGGGCATTTGCCGCGGCTGCTGACGCCTTTAGCGTAGTCTGCTCGGTGCGATCACGGTCTCAACACCAATTGTCTACCGACGGAATTACGCCGTTGCCGTTGTGGTGATTGCCATCAGGACGCGGAATAAAGGCAATGGGACTCCGGTCGTCTTTGCTCGTCAGCCCGAACCCCTCAGTCTGACTAGAAGACGCATTGGAGTCGTCCAAAATGGAAAGCGCGCCAGATCCGATCAATCATGTTGCATCGAGCGTTTCGGGTTCGATGGATCGTTTCGACCGAACGAGCATCGTGTTGCACTGGTTAACGGTGTTTCTGATCGTCGTCCAATTCACCACCATTTGGGTGCGCGAGTTGATGAGTCATCACGATAATCTCGCAGGGTTACTGTTGTCCGTGCATCGATCTTCGGGGCTCTTAATTTGGCTCGGAGTGGTTGTGCGGCTGATCTGGCGTCGATATTTTGCCTATCTCCCGCCTTTCCCTTCCAATATGCCGAATTTCCAGCGGGTCGCCGCAAAGGCCAATGAATACGGCCTCTACATCCTGCTTTTAACGATGCCTCTCACGGGGATAGCCCGAACTATCCTCTCAGGTCAGCCCTTTGACTTGCTCTTCTGGCAGGTCCCGACACTTGTCGAACCTGATCCCGCTCTGCGCGGCGTTTTTGCACAGGCACACGACATCGGCGCGACAGCACGCATGGTGCTGATCGGCCTGCATGCAGGTGCTGCGCTGTTTCATCGCCTCGTTTTAGGTGACGATGTCATGCAGCGCATGTTGCCGATGGGAACTGGGCCGCGCTTGAAGTCCGACCCGGCGGAATAAAATCGAATTTCGGCGGGTCTTTTGAGCTGGGTGAATCAAAATCATCCATCAAGGAGTCGCCTTCACCTTGTCGGGTGCGTTCAACGCCGCCGTGAAGCCGAAATTGCCGCCGACCTCATAGCTCTGCCCGATCCGGAACAGCTCCCACGCCTCCTTCTTCGGCCGGAAGAACGGCTCGCTCTTGAAGATTTCAGGATAGCGCGCCCAGGAGGCACGGCCGCGCTCGACCGCATCGGAGACGTAGACGTCATAGCCGGCATTGAGCCGGTTCCGCACCACGCCAGGCCGATACGTTGATTTAACTCAAGACTTCATACGAAACACGGGCCGAGCATGCTTTCGGAAGTTAGCCACATGTCCAGATAATCGCGGGAGGTGAAGTATGTACCGGCATATTCTCATTCCGACGGATGGGTCGGAGATAGCGGAGCATGGGGTGGCGCATGGGTTGGCGCTCGCGAAAACCCTTGGAGCCAAAGTATCTGCAATCTTCGTTGTGGAAGCGCTCCCAGGGGGAACAGGGCGGTTCCTTGAAGCAGTCGCAACTTATGTTGAGTTGCGCAAGGAAGAGGCCAAGAGCGTGCTGGATCGCGTGGCAAATGCGGCCAAGGCGGCTGGTATTTCCTGCGATACGATTCAAGCGGACAGCGGGCAACCCCATCAAGCTATCATTGCAGCAGCCGAGGACAAAGGCTGCGATCTCATCGTCATGTCATCGCATGGCCGCAGCGGACTTTCCATGCTGCTCATCGGCAGTGTGACAAACAAGGTGCTGACACACGCGAAAACCCCCGTACTGGTTTGTCAGTGAGTGTCAGACCGCTCGATGCGGTCACGTGCCCATCAAGACGTTGGTGTTCGGCGGTCATTGAACGACGGGACGCCGGGTAGGTTGACTTTGAGTCGTTTTCGACGGATTCGGCAGAGTGTCAGCAGGTTGTAGCTGCGCCTCAATGAGGCCGCATAAGTCCACGCCCTAGTTCGCCAACCCCTGCTTGCCGATCCAGTCGTTGATGAGCGTTGCGACATCGTCGGAGTTGCGGTCCATCATCAGCATGTGGGTGTTGCCCTTGATTCCCATCTTGGGCAGCTCGAACGTATCAACCTTGCCGCCCGCGGCTGCGATCGCCTGCCCCCATTTGGTCGGATTGACCACGAGCTTCGACCACACCGGGACCTTGTCGAGGAAATCGCCCCACACGATCAGATGCGGCACGCCCTTGAGCTTTGCGGCATCGGCCTTGGCGGGATCCGGCGCGCCTGACGGCTCGACGGTGATCAACGCCCTCACCTTGTCGGGCGCATTCAGCGCCGCCGTGAAGCCGAAATTGCCGCCCTGGCTGTGGACGATGATGATGCAGGGACACACCTTCTGCACCAGCGCATCATAGGCTTTTTGCGTGGCGGCGTCGTTGGTCGCCCAGCGCGGAATGCCCTGCTTGGCGAACTGGTCGAATGCCTCGACCGGAAACTGCTCGCCCTCGAACGCCTCGCGCTTGCCGCCGACCTCGTAGCTCGGCCCGATCCGGAACAGCTCCCACGCCTCCTTCTTCGGCCGGAAGAACGGCTCGCTCTTGAAGATTTCGGGATAGCGCGCCCAGGAGGCGCGGCCGCGCTCGACCGCATCGGAGACGTAGACGTCATAGCCGGCATTGAGGAAGAACTGCTGCCAGCCCGGCTTGCCGTCGGGCTTTGTCTCCCATGTCACGCCCGACAGGCCGCCGCCGTGCCAGAGCAGCAGCGGCAGTTTCGACTTCGGCTGCGCGAGCTTGACGAACTGGACGTACATCTGCTCGACCTCGAACTCGCCGTTCGGATCGACCTTGATCGGCGGCGCGCCGGGCGAGAACACGATCTCCTTCGAAGGCAGCCCGCTCAGGGTTTCGGTGTGGCCGCCGACATGGAAGCTGCCGACCTCCTTGACGAGGTAGTCGGCCGCAGCGGGCGTTGCCGCGGTGATGGTTGCCGCCAGTGCCAGTGCGATTGCGCGCATGAGTTTCCTCCGTCTTCGACTCTTGTTGTTGGCGGCAACGTTAGGCTACGCGACGATGGAGGGCAATTGCCGGACCGGCGATTTGGCTCATCAGCCAAAACGCCGGTCCGATATCATTATCCCGCGAGCGTCATCGCCTCATCCGAGTTGAGCCCTCTTGGCGCGCTGACGCCATTCGCCGACGGCGAGCCAGATCGCCGAGACCAGGAAATAGATCGCGCCGACCGCGGCATAGCCCGTGACGGTCGCGATCGACGGCGACATCGGGGTCGTCGCTTGAAAGATGAAGAAGCCGCCCGCCAGGGCCGACTGGCCACCGCTGAGCACCATCGCCCATTGCGCGCCGTAGCTTTTCCAGCGCCGCACCGCCGTCCCGAGCTGGAGCAGTCCTGATAGAATCGCCCAGGCGCCGAAGACGCCCAGCACCCAATTCATGCTCACCTGGAGCGCGAGAAGGACAGCGATCGCGGTCGCAAGGCTGACCACGACGTTCAATACCTGCGTGCGGTTTTGATCGAGCCCGCCGCTGCGCAAGCCATCCACGAGATTGGCCGCCGCGTCCCATGCCGGATAGAGCACGAGCAGGACGCCGGCGATCGCGACAGACGACCGCCCGGCGGCAATCGCGGCAACGACCCAGGCGATCGAGAACGCCGCCCGCAGGAAGTAGTATTGCTTCAGCCATCGCTCGCGATCGGCCTGAACGAGATCCAGTTGATGATGCACCATTGCAGTCTCTCCTTTACCTACTAGTTGGTAGTCTTCGTGCGCAGCAAGACGCCCTCACCCCAGCTCGCTGCGAGGGTGCTGTGATCGTCTCGCCGATATTTTCAGTGCTTGGTCGACAACCGCTCCAGCAGCGGGCCGGTGATCACACCGAACATTTTTGGATCGCCATAAGCGCGTGCCGACAGCATCGCGCCGTGAATGGTCGCCATGAATCCTTCAGCCTCGACCTTGGCTGAGTTGGAGAGGTGAAGCCGCCCCTTCCGCTTGCCGCGCTCCATCACCGAGGTCAGCCAGGACGCGAGCGCACGGAAGTGGGCGCGGACTTCGAGCGCCACCTCCTCCGGCAGGATCGGCAGCTCGCTGGCCAGCAGCGCACAGACGCAGAACGGTGCCGTTGCATCCGCGATGCACGCCTCCCAATAGCCGACATAGCTTTTGAGCTGGTCGCGCGGATCGGGGATGTTGCGTTCCAGCGCAGCCAGTCCCGCCTCCGCTTCCTCGCGATAGCGCGACACGAGGGTGCGGACCAGATCGACCTTGCTGGCGAAATGGTGGTGGATGCTCGGCTTGCGGATGCCGACGACGTCGGCGATGTCGGCATAGCTGAAGCCGTTGTAGCCGCCCGCGATGATCAGGCTGCGGGCGCAGGCCAGGATGTCGTCGGCGGTCGAGGAGGCGTTGGTCATGGCGGGTTAGCTACCTTCTAGTTGGTAGACCGTCAAGAATGGGGTGCTTCAACCATCCGTGAGTGGTAGGAGCCCTGCATGACCATCCGCCCGATCGTCCGCTATCCCGACCGCCGGCTCGCCATGCCGGCCCGCCCCGTCACCGCCTTCGACGACGGCTTGCGCGAGCTCGCCGCGGATTTGCTCGACACCATGCGCGCCGCGCCCGGCATTGGCATCACGGCGCCGCATATCGGCGTGCCCTTGCGCGTCGTCGTGCTCGAGCTCGACGCCAAGGCGGGTCCGCAGACCTACGTCAATCCGGAGATCGAATGGGCCTCGCCCGAGATGATCCTGCACAAGGAAGGCAGCGTCTCGATGCCTGGGGTCAACGACGAGGTGCAACGCCATGCACGGGTGCGGATCAGTTATCAGGACCTCGACGGCAACATGCAGACCGAGGAGTCCGACGGCTTGCGCGCCGTCTGCCACCAGCACGAGATCGACCAGCTCGACGGGATGTTCTGGATCCAGCGGCTGTCGCGGCTGAAGCGCGAGCGGCTGGTGAAGAAGTTCGAGAAGATGTCGCGGGGGTCGTAGGGCGGATGACCTACCGCACCGTTCCGATCCCCGCCAAAATCAAATCGATGCCGGCGAGAAACTGCGCGCGATCGTCGTGGTCGCGCAGCTCTGTCGCCATCTGTCGCACGAATGGATATTTTGCGGGATCAAGGGCCGCCCATCGCGCTGCGACGGAGGCGAGAAAGGCCGACCGATCCGTATCCGGGGCATGAACGCGGGCGTTCGCGGCGTTCTGGCCGGCGACGCCGAGAATGTAATGCACGAGCGCTGATGCGGAATCGAACTGCGCCGCGTGCGGCACGCCGAGCGCCTGGAGCCGGCCACCGACGCTCTCGATGATCTCCAGCATCGCGGGCCGCCATGGCTCGCGGAAGAGCTGCGCGCCAACCCAGGGATGGACATCGATCGCATCGAACACTCCGAGAGCCACCGCGCGGATCGCCTCGCGCGGCTCGGCGCTACCTTCCAGCTCGGACATGACGCGCGCGATGACGTCGTCGGTTGCAGCCGCCAGCAGCTCGCCCTTGTCGGCGACGTGCCAATAGATCGCACCGCTGCCGGTCGCGAGATGCGCGGCGAGCGCGCGGACGGTCAGGGCACCCTCGCCGCCGGCGTCGAGGATCTCGATCGCGGCAGTGATGATCCGCTCTCTCGATAACGCATCGGTGCGCCGTTCGGCTCTAGGATTCCGAGTTCTGGTCCTGGCTGGCATGGCCCATCTTGACATGATTGGAACGACGTTCCAATACTATGGAACGATGTTCCATAGGCTTCGGTAAAGGACCCCGATGACGCCCCCGGTCACGATTGTCGGCGCCGGCCTCGGCGGCCTCACCCTCGCCCGCGTGCTTCATCTGCACGGCATTCCCGCAGAAGTCTTCGAGGCCGAGCCCTCGGCGATGGCGCGGACGCAAGGCGGGATGCTCGACATCCACGACGACAGCGGACAGCTCGCGCTGAAGACGGCAGGTCTGTTCGAGGAATTCCGCAGACTCATCCACGAAGGCGGCCAGGCCTCGCGCGTGCTGGATAAGCGCGGCAAGGTGCTGCTCGACGAGCCCGATGACGGCACGGGCGGACGGCCGGAGGTGCGTCGCGGCGCGCTGCGGCGCATCCTGCTGGACTCCCTTCCGGCGGGGACGATCAAATGGAGCAAGAAGCTTGTGCGCGTCGTTGCGCACAGCGATGGACGGCATGAGCTGACATTCGCCGACGGCTCCCACACGAGCACAAACCTTCTCGTGGGCGCTGACGGCGCGTGGTCGAAGGTGCGGCCGCTGCTGTCGGACGCGACGCCGAGCTACGCCGGCACATCGTTCGTCGAGACTTATCTACACGACGCGGACGCGCAGCACGCTGCCGCAGCGGAGGTCGTCGGCGGCGGCGCGCTGTTCGCAAACGCACCGGGCAAAGGTATCTTCGCGCACCGCGAGCCGGACAGCACGCTTCACGCCTACATCGCGCTGAGCCGCCCGGCCGAATGGTTCGCCGCGATCGATTTCACCGATGCCCCCGCCGCAACCGCATGCATCGCGGCCGAATTCGACGGCTGGGCGCCGGCCCTCACCGCGCTGATCACCGACGCCGATACGCCGCCGGTGCTGCGCATGCTCCACAAGTTGCCGAACGACCATCGCTGGGACCGCGTGCGCGGGGTGACGCTGCTGGGCGACGCCGCGCATCTGATGCCGCCGGCCGGCGACGGCGCCAACCTCGCGATGCTCGACGGCGCCGAGCTCGGCGAGGCCATTGCCGCGCACCCCGACGACATCGAGGCGGCGCTGGCGGCTTACGAAGCCGCGCTGTTCCCGCGCAGCCAAGCAGCCGCGGTGGGTGCGCATGAGATCCTGGAGCTCTGCCTCGGCGATCGCGCGCCGTTCGGACTGGTGGAGTTTTTTACCGGGATGCGCGAGAGGATGTGAACGCGTAGGATGGGTAGAGCGCAGCGAAACCCATCGGCCTCGTGGTGGAGAAGCAATGATGGGTTTCGCTGCGCTCTACCTATCCTACATAGCTGAAGCGCGAGCGGCTGGTGAAGAAATTTGAGAAGATGTCGCGGGAGTGATGTCGGATTGCGCCGCACTCATCCGTCCTGGGGGCTGAAGCGGTCTGAGACATTCCGCGAACCTTAGGATACCAGTTCATGATCCACGTCCCCACCATGACCGCAACATGCGCCTGCGGTGAAGTCGAAGTCAGAGCGTTCGGCAAGCCGATCGTCAGCGCCGCCTGCCATTGCGACGACTGCCAGAGGGGCGCAGTGCAGATCGAGGCGCTGCCGAATGCGCCCGCGGTGCGCGACCCCCATGGCGGAACGGCCTATATGCTGTTTCGCAAGGACCGGTTCGAATGCGCCAGGGGCGCCGAACGCTTGACACCTCACAAGCTCAAGCAGACGTCGCCGACCAACCGGCTGGTCGCGACCTGTTGCAATTCGGCGATGTTCATGAATTTCGACAAGGGCCCGCATTGGGTCTCAGTCTACCGGACGCGATTTCACGACGACCTTCCGCCGCTGCAGGCGCGGATCTGCACGAAGTTCAAACCCGCTGACGTCGTGCTGCCGGACGACGTGCCGAGCTATCGAAGCTTTCCACCAGGCTTCATCGTCAGGCTTCTGGCCTCGCGCATCGCGATGGCGCTGGGAAGATGAGCACGCAGGATCGGTGAAGCGCAGCGAAACCCATCGGCTTCGTTGCGGAGAAACAATGATGGGTTTTCGCTGCGCTCTGCCCATCCTGCATATCGAGGGCTCACGCCCTCTTCCCGCTCCGCTTGGTGATCGGCGCGTTGCGGCGCTCGCGTTTGCCGCGGGCGATTTCCGTCGCCAGCGCGTCGAGCTTGGGCTCCCAGAACTTCCGGAACTGGCCGATCCATGCATCGACCGCGCGAAGGCCGGCCATATCGACCGAATAGAGCCGCCGCTGCGCGTCCGCGCGGACGCTGGCAAAGCCGCTCTCGCGCAGCACCTTGAGATGCTGCGACACCGCCGCCTGCGTAATCCCGAACTCGGCGCCGATCACCTCGACGACCTCGCCGGACGCCATCTCGCCCGGCGCCAGCAGCTCGAGGATGCGGCGGCGTACGGGATCGGCGAGGACCTCGAAGGCGTGCATCAGCTTCCTGTGCCGGGATGCGCAACGTCGGGTGGCATCTCGCCGCGATAGAAGGCGATGGTGCGGTCCGAGCGCTGTTTCGCCGAGGCAGGATCGACCCCGCTCGCGACATGCGCCGCACGCCAATATTCGCCTGATGTCGTCATGAAGTCCTTGCCCGCAGGAGACGCCATCCACGCCTCGGCCGTCTCGTGGTCGACTGATGCCCCGGTCGCAAGATAGCGCTCGAGCCCGGCAATGGCGAGATCCCAGCCGATCCCCACGGCGCCCGGGCCGAACTGATTCCAGTGATCCTCGATGATCGCGGTGTGCTCTAGCGTCAGACGCGCCTGACTCCGTTCGGCTGCCAGCCTGACGTCGATCCAGCTCGTCCCGCCGCCGAATTCCCACGTCGCTGCAAAATGGGTCGGCGGCGTGCACGCCGTGATGGTGCCGCCCGCATTGCCCTTGAGCTGGTAGCGTCCGCCGAGCTGGAGCTCGCCCTCGACCGGCAGGAACCAGCGCGGAATGCGCTCCTTGCTGGTCACGGCCTCCCAGAGATCGTCGACGCTGGTGTCGTAAAGCCGCGTCAGCGTCACGGCGCTAGCCGCCTTCCCGTCCTTGTCAAAGTTCTTCACCGAACGCGTCACGAGCCCCAACACTCTGGCGACGTCGATCTCCATGGCGGTCCTCCGTGTCATCTGCACAAGAAGAATATCGGCTTATACTAATATAAGTCAATACTGATATACGTGGTCCATAGGGCGGATTAGTCCGGCGGCTGCGCGAAGCGCAGGCCGCTCGGCGTCATCCGCCTTACGCGCGCTATTTCAACGGCAGGAACAGCTCCGCCACCGTCTCGTGCTCCGCCACATCCGGGAAGAAGCTTAGCCGCTGGCAATAGATCGGGAAGTCGCGCGCTTCCTCGCCGCTGGCCGGAAGCCAGTCGCGATAGAGAAAGAGCGCGGCGGGCTCCAGATTATCGGTGTAGCCGACGACGCGCAGCACGGCGCAGCGCCCGCCGGGGATCTCGCCGGCCTTGATCTCTTCGCCGTTCGGCACGATCGGCTGATTTGTGCCGACGCAGAGGTCGACGCTGTAATCGGCAGGCTGGGCCGGCCGCCGTTCGGAACGCCAGACGTTGAAGGTCGGACTCGTGCTGGGGTGCAGGTTCGCGGCCCTGCGCCAGGCGATGAAGCGCTGGATGGTGGCGCCGAGCGTCGCGGGGTCGCCGCGATGCTCCAGAATCGCAACTCTCGTTGTGGGCACGTCGCGGATCGTCACGTCGTCGTGGGAATAGGTCGTCTGCATGAGCTTGCTCCTTGCGATATCGAGAGGCCCGAAGGCCGCAAGCCACGGCTCCCAGTCCGGCGATTTCCGGAACGACGATGGCGATTGCCCGAACCGTTGCCGAAAGGCGCGGGCGAAGGCATCCGGTGCGTCGTAGCCGGCTTCCATCGCGATGTCAGTGACGCTTTGCGCCTCCACATAGGCCAGCCGGTACGAAGCGCGCTTCATGCGGGCGAGCTGGACATAGCGATGTACGGACAGCCCGAAGGCCGCCGAAAACTGCCGGTGGAAATGGAATTTCGAGAACGCCGCGACACCGCTCAGCGTGTCCAGGTCCAGATCGTCGTCGAGGTGCCGGTCGATATGGTCCAGCACCCGCCGCATCCGGGCCTGATAGTTTTGCAGTGCCGCCGTCATCGTTCCTCCTCCGTGGCGGCTGTAGTTAGGCGACGAGGGCAATCACGCGCTCGACCGATCTTGCGGTTTGGGGGATCGCGCCTATCCGCTCGCCATCAGCTCCTTCGCCAGCGCCATGTAGGCCGGCAGCGTCACGGGATCGTTCGCCGCATTCCCCGCGACGGGATGCGATGCGTAGCGTGCGATCACCATCTCGGCCTTGGGATCGATATAGATGCCCTGGCCGTACACGCCGCGCGCCATGTAAGCGCCGTGCGCATTGTGCGTGACCCACCATTGATTGCGGTAGGAGGCGCCCGGCAGCGTGGTGTAGCCGGCCGGCTTGAATTTTTCCGGGTCGCCGCCGCGCGCGATGTCCTCGACCACGGATGACGGCACGATCTGGCGGCCGTTGAAGCGGCCGTGATTGCGGATCATCTCGCCGAAGCGGGCGAGATCGCGCAACGTCGTGGAGAGACCTCCGCCGCCGCTCTCGGTGCCGACGCGGTCGACGTGATAATGCGCGTCCTCCTCGGCCCCCATCGGCGCCCAGATCCGCTCGGAGAGAAGATCGGACAAGGTCATGCCGCTGGCGCGCCTGATGATGAAGGCCAGCACGTCGGAATTGACGGTCTTGTACGCAAAGGCCTTGCCGTGCTCGCCCTGTTTCTTCTGCGCGACGAGGAAATCAAAAATGTTGGTCGCGCCCTCGTAGTCCGGCGGGATCGGCGCCATGCCGTTGGCGCGTCGCAATCCCCACACGTCCGAATTCCTGTCGGTGTAGACTTCGGTGTAGAGCAGGCCCGTGGTCATATCCATGGCCTCGTGCACGCGCGCATCGCCGAACGCGCTGCTCTTCAGCTCCGGCACGTAGTTGATAACAGGGGCCTGCGGATCGATCTTGCCCTCCGCGACCAAAATGCCGGCCAGCGTGCCGGTAAACGATTTCGTCACCGACATCGCGATGTGCGGCTTGTGCGGCTTCAACGCGCCGAAATAGCGCTCATAGATCAGTCTGCCCCGGTGCAGCACCGCGATGCCGTCCGTATAGGTCTCTTCCAGCATTTTCGCGAAGGTCATGGGACGGCCGTCCATCGTGGTCGAGGCGACCGCGCCGATGTCGTGGTCCGCGCGCGGCAGCACCGACGCCGGCCCCGCCCCGCGCCAGACATTCACGGTCGGCACCAGCTGGCGGATGTTGCTCCAGGCCCAGCGGAGCTCTGGGAAGCTGCGGAAGGAGCCGTCCTGGAAGGTGATGGTGCGCCCGGGTGCCGGCGGAAAGCCGCGCATCCAGCCGAGGGCTTCGGGATCGGTCTCGGTGGAGGTGGCAGGTGGATTGGCGGCGGTGGGCTGGACAGACATCAATACTGGCTCCGGACGAACGATGCAGACGTCGTAGCATGGGAGTGCCTGGCGCACATCCGACGCAGGCGCTGGGCACCTGCGCAACAATCAGGACGGGGGCAACGCGGTGAAGGGATCGAGCACAGGTACACCGAGGGGCCCGAAATGCCTGACGTTGCGCGACAGGATCGTCAGCGCATGCTGCCGCGCGGTCGCAGCAATGATGATATCAGCAAATCCGGGCGCATGGCCCCGCCCCCGCGCCCGGTCCGATAGCTCCCCCGCAAGCCGTGCGGCCGCTGTGTCGAATGTCAGGATTCGGTCGCCATAGAGATGCAAGACGGCGTCCAGCCATTGGGCCAAATCCCTGCTCCTGCGCATGGCTTTCTCGCGTCGCAGCTTGGCTATTCCGTCCTCCACCTCTGCAATCGTGACGACGGACAGGAACAAGGAGGAGGACTGCGCATCCATCCACGCGACGAGCGCCGCGGACGCCGGCCGGCTCGGCGAGAGCGCGGATATCACATTGGTATCGACGAGGTACACGTCTCAGAAATCGGTCTTGCGCAGCTTGGACCGATTGCGCGCCGGCAATTCTGCAGCTTTCACCGGAGCTGCCGCCAGCAAGCGCCCGAAGCTCGGAACCTGCGACAGGCGCCGCCACTCCTCGTAACTCAGCACGACCGCCTGCTTCTTGCCGTGACGCGTGATCACGGCAGGCTTGCCGTCGATCGCCTCATCGACCACCGCGGAGAGATTGGCCTTCGCATCACGAAGCTGAATTTCGCGCATGGAGCACCTATATGACTACAATAGTCATAAACGCAAACCACCAGAACTTCAAGACGGCTTGACCGTACTCGCCGCGGGGTGCCTTCCGGCCTGACCTCTGCTCCGCTCCCTGAGTGGACGATCCCTGCCGAAACGAAGATAATAGACAGCAAGGCCCAATGACGTCGCAGGCGTCAGACGCGACGAAATCGGCGCATAGTTCGACTGGGGCCAATGCAGGCCGCGCCGACCTTCCGACCAGGCTTTGTAATCTTCGGACTCCATTACCTGCTCCAAATCAGGCGCCATCGCGTCCTCGACTCCGAATGCCTTCATCGCGTCCAGTATTTTGGCATCTTCACGTCTGGACCAGCTCTGCGCCCGCGCCCACTCGTAGAATATTTCGGGAATGTTCGTGTTCGGCATGAGATCGTGACATTCGCGGCAGAGCAAGAACAGGTTCGAGACGTCGTCGCCGCCTCCGAGTGACCGCCCTACGATGTGACAACGCTGGAGCGGAATACGGTCCCAGCATCGGAGAATCTCGTCCCAACTCGCGTCGGAACGTTTGACGTTGTATTTGAACGCGTAATGAAATCTGCAGGCCCAACAACAGGGTTCATCCCAATAGATCGGGCGCACCAATCCTTCAATGCGATCCTTCCAGAATTCGAATATCTGGGCTCTTGACGGAAGTTGGTCGTCGTATCTCGTTCTTGCCATAGCAATCCTCCACTACGCCCTGAAGGTCCCGATCGATAGGCCCGCGATCGTATTGACGGTGAAGGCGCCGGCCGCACCTACGACGACTTCGTCGCAGGTGCGGCCGCTATTCAAATGCCAACAGACTTCACCTGGTTTGGCGACCGCCCTACCCCTTTCGTCCCGTGCGCTTCTTCGCCTTTGCCGCGCGCTTGCGTCCCGGCGCTGCGGCTCGCGCAGGTCCACGTGTCGTACGGCCGCCGGTGTCGGCGGTCAGTTCGGGATACAGCCTTGCGAGCTTGGCGCGGTCGGGCAGCAGGTCGGCAAAGCCGTCGATCACGCGTGGCGCGGGTACACCATCGCCCGCGGCCATCGCTGCGGGTGATGCGGTCTGGCTCAGCGCCTGCAGGCGCCGGCAGGCTTCGTCGAGGTGATAGGCCTCGCCGCCGAGCGCCACCCATTTTCCGACGTCGGGATGCAGCACGAGGTTGGCCGAATGGTTGTCGGCAGAGCTGGTCGGATAGTCGACGAAAACGTCGATGCCCGACTGCACGCCGACCATCACGCCCTGCGCCGACCAGGACACCGCGACGTCGACGCGGTAGCGGCCGGGCTTCTCGAAGGCAAAGCCCGCCGTGCTCCAGAACACTTTTGCGGAGGCCGTGACGCTTTGGCCGGGCTCGAGCTCGGCAAGCTTGGCGTGCTCGCACAGGATCACGAAGGGCCGCACCGGACGCTCGTGCCCCTCGCCATCGGTGACGGTGATCGAGGCAAACAGGGCCTCGATGCTGACGTCGTTCGGCGCGCGCAGCGACACGCCGCTGTTGTTCGTCATCGTCCAGGTCAGATCCAGCGGCTGGCCGAGCGCGACGCGGTCGGTTGCCGCGGTCACCGTCAGCGCGAGCTCGGAAGGCTCGAAGTCGTGGCGGTCGGCGGCCTGCGGCGCGCCGGTCGGGAACCAGCTTGCGAACGGCCATCCGCCCGGACGAATGACGGGATCGGGCATGTGGTTAAGGTGATGACGCACATTGGTGTTGTGCGCGAGCTTGATCTGGTCCGGGAACACGCCGGGCTCGCCGGTGGCGGGACCGCCGAGCACGTCCGCGACGCTCGGCGTCGTGGTCATGATCGAATTGTCGGCCGCCGTCTCCTGCTCCTGGTGGATCTGGTTCAGCGTGTGCGTCAGCTCGTGGGTCGCGCTGCGCAGGAACGCACGCGGCACGTCGCGCTGCTTCTTGTTGGCGGCGAGCCCGAAGTTAGAGGAATCCGAGACGGGATAGCCGTCATCGGAGAAGCTGGCGCAGCCCTCGCGGGGTGTCGTACATGATGCCGCGCGAGCAGCCGAGCTTTGCGGGCACCACGATCATGTGCACGTGCCATTCGGTGTCGAGGTTGGTCGCGGGATTGCGCACGGTCGTCATCAGCGCGTGCAGATTCGCCGAACTCCAGCAATTGGTCGGCACCACGCCTGTCGGCACCGGGACGTTGACCTGGTCCTGCACCACCGTGAGCTGCCAGCCGGTCCTGGCAAAGACCGTGTCGAAAAACTCCGTGCCGCCGGCGCCGTCGGGCACCGGTGCGGGCCGCACAGCCCCGACCAGCGTGTCGATCTCCAGCGTTGCCCTGCGGAAGAACTTTGACACCCAGGCGAGCGTGACGCTGCCCTTGTCGACGCCGCCGTCGAACAGCCGCCCCTCGTAGAACGGCCCGCCGGTCAGCGAGAACGGGAACGGCGCCGGCACTTTTGAAAGCCGCAGCGTCACCGTGCGCGAGGGCGTTGCCGGGAACGTGCCCTGGAACTGGCCGGCCGGCGGCTGCGTGTAGTTGAACTGTTCGGCGACGATCGTCAGCTCGCACTTCTTCGGAAACGGTACCGCGACCGGCGCCGACACGCTGGTCACCCGGAGATAGGAGTGATAGCGCGCGCGGGGGAAGATCGGGATCTTGGGCCTGCGGATCGGAAACGGAATCAAGGGCTCATCGACCGCGCTGAGCGACGCGGCGATGCTCGTCAGGCCTGCCTCCGCGTCGCCTTCATCTTCATCCTTGTTGCCGACGGGCGGCAGCGGCGGGATCGGCGGCTTGATCACCGGTAGGCGCGAATAGAGATCGCCGCTGACGATCAGATGGTCCGCGCCGCCGTCGGGCGCCGAGCGATCGACGCGCAACGTGCCTTCGAACGACACGAGGCCGGCGATCGGCCTGAAGTTGATCTGGTAGCAGCCCTCGCGGAAATCGAGCTTGCACAGCCTGAACGGCGGAATGGGCTGCAGATCGGTCGAGGCCGGATGATCGCCGGACTCCTCATCGGTAAAGCTGATCTGGCGCGAGATTGGCGCGAGCGGCTGCATGGCCGGCGCGACCGAGGCCGCCGTCATCTTCGAAAGGCTACCACTGGCTTCATGCTCTGAGCAATTGCACATGTCGTCTTCTCCTCGTTGAAAGGTCGAGGCGATCGACGTGAGCGGCGGGCTCATTCGCGGGTACAGCCGCGTTATTCTGGTCGGCCAGGGTGTCCTTGCAATCCTACGCGCGCCGATAGGTCACAAGACAGCCCTCTGAATCCGTAAACTCAAACCGGTCGGCCTCGCGTGAGATGTGATAGGTCACAAGTTCATCGTTCGCCGTCCCGACGACGAGTGTGCTTGAGTCTTCGAGACGGTAGATTCCCGCGTCCCACCACACCATGCCCTGCCCTGCTCCGCGCAGGCCGCGGTAGGTGCCGGTCGAGAATGTGATGGTGGCAGGATATTTGTCCGCACACGCGGCCGCCGTGGTTTTGGTCCACGTCCCAACCATGCTCTGTCCGTGTTTGTCAGCCATAGTGTCTCCATAGCTTTCATCGGCCGGCGTGAGGCCGGTCGATGGCCATTTCAACATGTCATTCTGACGTGTGCAGCTCATTTGAAGCTGATGTCGCGGCAATTCACCGCGCACAATCACAACACGTATTTTGTCGCATGATTGATGTGGGCGTGCGTGTGAAGGATTTCACAGCGAGGGTGCGACAAATTGGGCGGCGGGCGTGGGCACCTACTTACGCACGTTCAATCGGAGACTTTCACTTCCGCCCCCTGCGGTTGACCTTGGCCTCCATCAAGGCGTTGAGCGGCGCGGTAGCGGCCGGGCGACAGGCCATGATGTCGATGAAAGAGTTTTGAAAACGCCGCCGCGGTCTCGTAACCGACCAGGATCGCAATCCGTGCGATCGGCTCGTCGCTGGTTTCGAGCAGGAACGCCGCTTCCGCCATGCGGCGTTCGATCACATAGCGATGCATGGACTGGCCGACGAGCTTGGTGAACCGCGCCGAAAATACCGAGCGGCCAAGCCCCACGCGGTGGCCGAGGTCGCTGAGGGTCCAGGGCCGCTCCGGGTTCTCGTGGATCAACTTGAGCGCCGGTCCGATATGCGGGTCCGAGATGGCCCCGAGCCAGCCGCCTTGTCCGGGACTGAGGGACGCGATCCAGCTTCGGAGCACCTCGACAAAGAGCACTTCCGTCAGTCGTGAAAGCGCAACACGCTGGCCCGGACGTTCGAGCGCGGATTCGCTGACCATGCGACGCAGGATCGCTTCGAGCCAGCCACCGTCCGCATTCGGCTTCAGCAGCAGCACGGGCGGAAGCAGCTCCAGCACGTTGCCAAACAGCGGCCGTGAGACCGTGAAATTGCCGCAGATCATGGTCGACAGCGGCTTTACGCGGCTGCCGTGACGAACGACGCCAAAGCGTGACGACGATCGATCGAGGTCCACGATCTGCAACGGCTTGGCGCGGCGATCGGAATAAAACACATGGGGCTCGCCGCGCGTGATGACGACAAAATCCCCCTCGGTCATCTCAAATTCTTGTCCCTGCTTCAGCGCGAGGGTCGCCGAGCCCCGGCTGAGATAGTGAAACAGGGCATAGGGCCGCGCCGGCAGCGCCAGATTCCAGGGATGACCGAGCTCGAAATGAAACAGCAGCGTCCCGCCGAGACGAACGCGATCGAGCACCTGGGCGAGGATGTCCATGCCGCCGAAGTTAGCCGGGTGGACGATCGGACACAACATCCGGACGATTGATCCCTACCGTCCGAAAAGTGGGCGAACTACGTCATGTCGCGCCGGGCCGACATCACGTGCGGCAACCATTCGCCAACGGCGGATGGAAGAACCGCGACCTGGCTGGAAACGCCCGTCCATTCCTCCGGACCTCATTCCGTCCAACATACCAACAGGAACATTCGATGCTAAATATCCTCCTCTCGGCCGCCACCGTGCTCCTGGCCGGAACGACATTGGCCGGCTCCGCTTCTTCCGCCGAACTGCCCAAGGAAGCAGCCCACAACATCGTGCTCGTCCACGGTGCTTTCGTGGACCAGACGAGCTGGCAGCCCGTTGCCGATATTCTCTCGAAGAAAGGCTACAACGTCACGCTCGTGGAAAATCCGCTCACGTCGCTCGCCGCCGATGTCGATGCAACCAAGCAGGCCCTCTCGACGCAGGACGGTAAAACCGTTCTCGTCGGCCATTCATGGGGCGGTGTGGTGATCACGCAAGCGGGCAACGATCCCAAGGTCTCGGCGCTGGTCTATGTCTCCGCCTTCGCGCCCGAGGTCGGGGACTCCCTGGCGTCGCTGGCCAAGGCCGGCCCGCCGACCGAAGGCGGCAATGCGATCCATCCCGACGCGAAGGGCAATCTGTATATCGATCCCAAGGTGTTTCCGTCGGCCGTCGCGGCCGACCTTCCTCCTGAAATCGCCGAGCACCTCGCCAACTCGCAGCTTCCGCTGAACCACGTTGCGTTCGAAGCGCCCGTCAGCATTGCGGCCTGGCGCGACAAGCCGACGTTCTACGTCCTCACCACGAAGGACAAGGTCATCGCGCCCGAGGCCCAGAAGTTCTTCGCAACCAGGATGAAGGCTCAGACGACGGAAGTCGCCGGCAGCCATGCCTCGCTCGTCGTGCATGCGAAGGACGTCGCCGAGGTGATCGAAAAGGCGGCACTCGCGAAGTGAAGGATCTGCTCCCGGCGCTTGGCGTCGGGAGCAGCTTACTATGGCTCAGAGGACGAAGGCGGGTGAAAGACTCCGGCGCCTGGCACGCGCCGGCCGCAACCGCCGGCGATCCTACGTGCCGTTCGCAAACTGCGAATACACGTGCAGCTTTCCGCGCGTACCGCGGCAAGTGGCGGTCGAACGCTATTTTAAGAATGCGGCCTATGTCGATCGTGCAACAGCACACAAGACAATTGGAACACGCTGTTGGTGGAAGACAGACGTTCGCGCTCGCCGCCAACCAACGGACGTTGTTCGGGGCTCAGCGTTCGAAGAAGCAGCGGAGGAAGAGCTGCTCCGGAGAGATGGTGCGGTGCAAGTACGAGCGGAAGACCTTTATCGAGCAGAGAATTTCGGGGGCAATTCACCCTGCACGTTATGACTGAGAAAAGAATTCGCGAAGAATGGCCGCCGCCTCTGTAGGAGGCAAATTCGTTACCTCTTGGTACATCACAATGACCAAGTCACAGTACCGAGCATAATCCGAGGAGCTAACAGCGCTCGTCAAAAGCTGGAGGTCTTTGGCTGAGTACCCCCTTGAGTTAAGCCGCGCGACAATTTTGCCCCAAGTCTGATCGTTGCTGGGCGACGCGTATTGATTTTGGCTCGAAGAGAGAATCCGCGCGTCTAATTCCAACTCTCGCTCTGTGAGTGCCGCAGGGATCGATCGAATTACACCTTGATCGCCTTGCCCCGATGCAAATCGGTAGCACGCGACCTTATCCTGACTCTGAAGCGCACGATATTGGTCAACAACAAGACGTCCGAAATCGATCAAGACAGTATCGTCAGCGCGAGGCAACAGCAGTTTTACAAGTCTGTTCAGTCTGGCTCGAGCCTCCGCGATAACTTGAGCGCGCGGCGTTCCTTTGATTGTCCCATCCGCAAAAATATCGAGTATCTCGTCATAGGATTTCGGATATTTCTGCTTCATTACCCTATAGACCGGTGCGGCTTGCTGTAGACCTTTATCCCATTCCTCGCGTGTTAGCCTGCCACCATCGCCGGCGATCGCATACTCGTCGCCATTTGTTATCCTCGTCACGACCCCGGCCGACACCAACTCCGCCTCCGGCGGTCGCCACATGTCGGCGTTTTTTGTCGCCAGCGCTCGATCAATGAACGCCGCGCTTATGCCAGACGCCGCGTATATCGACCTCTCTAGATTGCCGTCTATCTGATCTTCTCCTGCGAAGGCTCCTCTGTGAAACCCTAACCGGGCGCCCTGCTTCAGAATTCGCTCCCGACCGGCAACGAAGGCCAAGGTGCAAGCAGACAGACATTTTACATCCACATAAGTACTTAGGCCTCTGGCCTTGATTAGGGCGTTAAGCTTCTGACCTTCACCAATGCGGCCGCCGATGCTGTCCAGATGCAGGACGCGCACGCCTCTCGATGCATTTAGGACCTTCTCAAACTCATCAGAGAGCCCGAACTTTATGCCGCCGGATATCTCAGCTTCGGATCCGTTGCTCATGACTCTTATGGAGTACGAGGGGATGTCTGGATCATCCAAAAACGCGATGCGAGTTGCCTCAGCGATCTGCGGTATAGCAGTCCTTATAAGAACGCCAATTGTCTGCAAAACTCCAAGGCAAACCATGACCTTGGCTAACCCGGCCCAGGGAGCCCTCTTCCCCAGCGTAGCACGTTGATCGATCCGACGTTGCGCAGACCGCCAAATGCCAACTGATTGCCAGACCCAGAGTCCGACAATGAACGACCAGAGCGAAACATAGAAAAGCAGGATGCCGACGGGATTAATTGTCCCGCCAGTGAAGGCAGAAGCTAATGCAATGACGACAAATGCGAAGACGTTGCCAACAAAACCAATTACCCAATACGAAACGCCAAGCGGGTATTCACCGCGCCAGTGTTGAGCAACGAAGTTCTGTCGTTTCGAACTGCTCGATTGCTCAAAGGGCTCCTCGAAGGTCGAGGGGTCCAATGGACTCTTCCGCGCTACTCCAAACGCGTCATCGACCTTCTGCCAATCAGAAAATCCATTACGCCAAACCCGAACGAGACTTGGGTTCGGATGGTATTGAATGCGGTTATCCAGTTCGCGGCGGTCCATCGGGCCGCGCTGGTTTTCACCGTCCCATAAGTACCATTCAGTCATTTCCGGCCCCCCGGGAATGGAACGACACTATTGGTTTTAGTGACCTCATGCAACGTATGCGCGAGAGAGCCGCCTCTACGACTTATTGCGAAGCAGAATAGTCCAGACTGCCCGCTGTTGAGCCCCTAGGTACTCCGCACTACACGTGACGCCAAGTGTCAACGTATTCGCATCGACTTCGATCAATCGCACTTGTTTAGCCCGAATTGTCGTGTCAATTGCAGCGGCCACTTCGTTGCGAAATCTCTCGGATCTGCGGGTGAGTTACGGGCCCCCCTACTCCCACTCGATTGTTCGCATCGTGCCTAATGAGTTGATTTTTCGTTGCAAAAAATTCTCCGCCTTGAAAATTCCCGTCGCCCGAACCGTCAGATGTGCATGGCTTTTGAATTCAAACAGGAATTTGATCGCTTCAGAAAATCTCCGCTTTCAGCGACTATCAATATCGATCGGTCCACCCTTCACGGATCAACCAGCAACGCCGCACCGCCGACATAACCGAAGTCTACCGTCAGCAGCGCGACTACGGCAAGCGCCGCCGGCGACCGGCCGCGCGTCAGTCGCGCGATATGGACAGTCCCGAGAGAAGCGGCGCGTACGCGGCGAGCCTGCGGGATACGAACTCGGTGAAGAGCCGCACGCGCTTCGTCTTGCGTGTCTCTCCCTGTGTGAGAAGCCAGAGCGTTCCGTACATGTGCAGTTCGGTGCCCGGCACCCTCACCAGTAGGGGGTCGGCGTCTCCGACGAAGCACGGCAGTGTCGTCATCCCGAGCCCTTGCCGTGCTGCAACGATCTGCGCCTCGGCGTCCGTAGTCCCGAACGGAACCCCCGTGGTGCGAACCTCACCCTCGTGGGCCCAGTCGGGGATTCCATGAATGCTTATGACGATCCACCGGATGGGATCGGGTGCGCCCGCACGCCAGGCGGCCAGTCGATCGCGGGAGATGTAGACGCCGCCGAACAGCTCCGGTCCCTTCACGCCATGAAGATTGAGCGGCAGGGTTTTGCGGTCGTAGACGACGCGGATCGCGACGTCGGCCTCCCGGTTGGTCAGATTTGCCAGCTCGCCGGACGACAAGATGTCCATCTCGATGTCCGGATGCAGACGCGCGAAATCGGCGAAATCAGGCATGAGCAGGTGTGTCGCGAGGGGCGGCGCCAGCGTCACCCGCAGGAGCCCGCGCACGCTCTGATCGCGCCCGAAGATGCGCGTCTCCAGCAGGTGCGACGACGTCTCCATCTGGTCTGCGAACTCGAGGACCTCCTCGCCCGCGGCCGTCAGGCGGTAGCCCGACGGCAGCTTTTCGAACATGTGCACCCCGAGGCGTTCCTCGAGCTGGGCGATGCGTCGCAGCACGGTCGAGTGGTTCACACCGAGGCGCTCGGCGGCGGCCCGCACCGAGCCTCCGCGCGCGACGGCTAGAAAGTAGCGAACGTCATCCCAGTCAATCATGGTGCAATCCAGCACCGCCGGGGGTGCGCCTTTCCAAGTCCGTGTCCAACACAGCGAACCGCATCTCGTATGTGAGCAGCATGGGGGGCCATCATAGCCTAGCCGACACGCGCGGCCCAATTCCGAACGGCTGACATCGATCGTCGCGGCTGGCGTCAGTCGTCCAGCCGGATCGATTTCGCACCACCGATGTGCGTGCTTCCGCACTCAACGCCCGACGGCGGCAGGCCTATGTCGACGTTCTCGGGGGCCTCCCCGAACGACCAAAGGCGGAGCCTGAAAGGAGAAATCATGGGAAAGCTTGAAGGTAAGGTTGCAGTCATCACGGGTGGATCGAGCGGCATGGCGCTGGCGAGCGCCAAGCGGTTCGTTGATGAAGGCGCCTATGTCTTCATCACGGGCCGTCGGCAGGAGGCGCTCGACGAGGCCGCCAGGCTGATTGGCCGCAACGTGACCGGCGTGCGCGGCGACGCGGCCAATCTCGACGACCTCGACCGCCTGTTCGACACGGTCAAGCGGGACAAGGGCAAGATCGACGTCCTGTACGCGAGCGCCGGCATGGGCGAAGCCGTCCCATTGGGCGAGATTACCGAGCAGCATTTCGATGCGGCCTTCGGCCTGAATGCGCGCGGCACGCTGTTTACGGTTCAGAAGGCGCTGCCGCTGTTCAGCGATGGCGGATCGATCTTCATGACCGGGTCGGTTGCTTCGGTGAAAGGCTTTCCTGGCTACGGCGTGTATGCGGCGAGCAAGGCGGCGTTGCGCTCATTCGCACGCACGTGGCTCAACGAACTGAAGGGCAGGAATATACGGGTGAACGTGCTGAGCCCGGGGCCGATCGCCACGCCGATGCAGGACCAGGTTCTCACCGAGGAGGCGAAGCGGATGTTCGAATCCCTGATCCCGCGGGGAAAGATGGGGCGTCCTGAGGAAATTGCGGCGGTCGCGGTGTTTCTTGCTTCCGACGATTCCAGCTTCGTGAATGGGGTGGAGCTGTCTGTCGACGGCGGCTTCTCGGCCATCTGAAAATCGGAGACGTATTATGAGCTACGCGATTATAGGATTCGGCAAGGTTGGCCAGGCCCTCGCCCACGCCTTCGCCCGTAAGAACATCAAGGTGGCCGTCGCGAGCCGCCGGCCTCCCGAGGCGTTGGCGCCGCAGGCTCAAGCGATTGGACCCATGGTCGTCGCCAGGTCGCTGCGGGATGCACTCGAGGCCGACACAATCATCCTGGCGGTGCCGTTCGGGGAGCATCGCGAGGTTGCGAAGGCCCTGCCGAGCTGGAAAGGCAAGACGGTGATCGACGCGATGAACGCGTTTGGAGAAGAGCTGGACGGCCTCCCGTCCTCCGCCTTCGTCGCGAAGGCGTTCACCGGCGCCAAGCTCGTGAAAGGCTTCAATCACCTGGTTGCGGCCAAACTGGCTGCCGATCCGGTCGTCGAGGGCGGGCACCGGGTCGTCTTTCTATCTGGTGACGACGAGGACGCGATCGCTCCCGTGGCGGCTTTGGCCAAACAACTCGGGTTCGCACCCGTCAAGCTCGGAAAGCTCAACGAGGGCGGCGCGCTGGTGGGGGCACGTGGCCGCATTTGGGGCCAGCTCATCTTCCAGGATTTGTTCAGGAAGGAGCAGTAGTCGACCTGCGACCGTGTGGTTGGCCCGAGGAGCGAGTAGCCCGCATGAGCACAGCGATATGCGGGACACCACACGACGTGCTGATCGGAAGCACCCGGATGTCGCTGCGCTCCATCCGGGCTATGCTTGCCGGTCCGCCCTTGCGCAAGACGATCTCAATCAAGATGCCGTGGTCGGCTCGGACATTGTTATCCGGTTCTTGACGCTAGGACGTTCCTGCATCCTTGCATACCATGCCAAAAGAGCCTCGCACCCCATCGGCACCGGCACGCTCACGAGTCCCGCGAAGATCAAGCCGCCTATGAGGGTGATATCGGCCATCGTAAACGCCTCGCCGGCGACGAACGGCTGTTCTTTCAGAATGCCGTCAAAGTAGTGCATCCCCCTGAGTGCCTTGTCGCGCTGGCGGAATCCCCATTCGGGGTTCTGATAGATCTCGACATGAGGCCCAAGACCCGGCGTGGCATGGTGGAAATAGACACTGATGGCATCGAGTACTTCCAGTTCGGCGCGCTTGCTCATCATGTGAATAACGCCCTTTTCGCGCGGAGTCCGGCCGGTCAGCGTCGGCGCGCCATCGAGCGCATCAAGGTACTCGGTAATTGCCGTGCACTCGCCAATGAAGGTCCCGTCGTCGAGTTCGAGCACCGGCAGGGTGCCGGAGTAGTTCTTCGCGAGGAATTCGGGCTTCTTGTGCTCGCCCTTGTAGAGATCGACCAATACGAACTGCACGCGCGACCGCAGGTTCTTTTCGGCTAAGGCGATGCGAACGCGAGCCGGATATGGACCTCTTGGCCAATCGTAGATCTTCATCATGACACCTATTTTGTCTACCTGTCACTTGGTAGGCCCGATATGAAGGCTTCCAATTCGGTTGGTCAATCCCTACCTGTCACTTGGTAGATAACGAAGCAGCGAGGCGACGAAGTGAGTTCAAGCGCTCGGGAGGCCATCTTGGCGGCCGCAAAGCGGACCGCGCAGGCGCACGGCTATGGCGGCCTGAATTTCCGCGATCTCGCGGACGAAGTCGGGATCAAGGCCGCCAGCATCTACCACCATTTCCCAAGCAAGGCCGATCTCGGCGTGGCCGTCGCACGGCGCTACTGGGAGGACACCGCCGCCCAACTCGAGGCGATGCTGGCAGAAACCGCCGATCCCCTCCGCTGCCTGCGTCGATATCCCGATGTGTTTCGCAGAGCCCTCGAGAGCAACAATCGCATGTGCCTCTGCAGCTTCATGTCCGCGGAAGTCGAGGACCTGCCGGGCGCAGTAAAGAAGGAGGTCCAGATATTTGCCGACGTCAACGTGGCGTGGCTGAGCAAGCTGTTGGTGGCTGCGGGCCTGGTCAGTTCCAGAAAGAGCGAACAGCGGGCCCGCGCCATTTTCGCCGCCATCGCCGGCGCGCAGCTCATCGCCAGAAGCCGCTCCGATATTTCGCTCTACGACGCGACGATCGACAACTATCGCGCCGCGGGTCTTCTGCCAGCATAGATGGTCCCAACATCGGACCGCAGTGAGGCGGTGCCCCCTACTCCCACTCAATCGTGCCCGGCGGCTTACCGGTCACGTCGTACACCACCCGGTTCACGCCCTTCACCTCGTTGATGATGCGCTTGGCGGTCTCGCCCAGGAAGCGCATGTCGAAGGGATAGAAATCACCATCAATGCCAAGTCACGACATCAGACCATCTGATCGACCCAGTCGTGTTCACGATATCCTCTGAGCACGATTTCGCAATATCTTGAGAATTCTGCCGTTGGATCGATCATACGCTTGAGATCCGCCTTGATATCTCGCAATCGAGCTTTGGCACTCGGCTCCCCGTTTCTCAGATCGCGGTGAGCTTTCGTGCCATTTCTAACTAAACGTTTTATCTGCCGAGCGAGCCTTGCGCGTTCCTTCACAAAGTCCGGATGATCAAGATTGAGCAACGATATGCCCAGGATAGTTCTTTTGTATTCCCAAGCATCCTTATCGCGAGATCTCGGCCTCGGGCGGCCAAATTCATC
This sequence comes from Bradyrhizobium sp. 18BD, assembly GCF_054185225.1. Classification (NCBI taxonomy): domain Bacteria; kingdom Pseudomonadati; phylum Pseudomonadota; class Alphaproteobacteria; order Hyphomicrobiales; family Nitrobacteraceae; genus Bradyrhizobium; species Bradyrhizobium sp. 18BD. The sequence goes on from NZ_JAVAYL010000003.1 coordinate 287,166, forward strand.
GAACGTCAGTAAATCTACGTCATCAGCATCGGTTGGATCAAGAATGACCGCATGTTCATCGTAGAGAAGCTCGACATCACACTCATCTTTTACACGGGCGGCCTCGTCTCGAACTGGGAAATAGTTCCACTTTCCTCCCAGACTCTCGGTCTCCGGATTGCGTCGCGGAGCATTGCAAAACCGACTGCTATAACGATAATTCCTCCAATTGAATGCGAGCCACCAGTAGCCGTTATGATCCGGATTCGCCTCGACTTCCGGCCAGCTAGGATAGCGGCGAATTTTTCCTTTCGGGCGGAAGTGGTCAACATCCCGATCACCGCCTCGAGAGCGACATTCACTGTACCAACACTTACCATGAAAAAGATCGGCCAACGGCTGCTTGAGATCCGACCAATTCGCGTTATCGGAGATGTACTGGTTGCGCTGGTCGGCCGACATCTCCCGAAGCTTTTCAAGAAGTTCCCCGGCTTTCGCCTCGAATGCCTGAACTTTTTCGCCCCAAAGCTCGTCGATATCGATGAAACGCATGCGGCAGCCTGGACCTATTCTTTGCTCTCGATCTCGTTGAGAATCTCTTGCGCAACGCGGATCTCCTCCCGCCTCTGCTCAGTGGTCAGCAGCGTCTGATGCGGTAGCAGCGCACCTCGGCGAGCCTTTGCATTAAGATAATCTGCATATTCAGGATCATCGACACTCTCATCATAAAAACCGCGAGTGCTTAGCAGGCGATTCAGGCGACGCAATTTGCGTTTGTCAGCCTCGGTGAGTTTGTCCTTAGCAATCAACTCGGTTTTTGCGTCGAGAAGCCGCTGGGTACCGCGATCAAGCGTTGTCGGTAGATCGAACAGTTCACTTCTTAAGATCGTTGCAACACCCATTCCTCGTGGATCGCTCATCGGTTGGTGAGCAAATACAGCGCGGGTTACTGGATCACGATCGGTGATAAGGACCTGCTCCCTACGGAGGTCGCTTAAGACTAGTGGGTCGTGGGAACTCATGATGATGTGGCTATGTCGGTCTGCACCGATGAACTGGCTGACCAACTCGATATACTCCGTACCCCACCGAGGATTAAGATGCGTATCCGGTTCATCGAGTAGAAAGAGCGACTCTTCCTCACTGTTAAAACGCAACAGACCAAGCACCATGAGCAATTGCTGCTCGCCCTCGCTCAACTCCCGAAAGGTAAGACCGCCTTCAACATGCTTTGCCCGCACCCGCACTCGCACTTCCGCTAGAAGCTCGTTGATATAGGTGCTCTCCAACCGGGCAAAAAGTTCTGCTGGTGACTGATAGTGTCCGATCAATGTTGAAAGACGTGTTGCGTCGGGCAAGAAAAGATAGATTTCTTCGCGACGCTCCTTCCTCCTAAAGTCCAAATCGACAGAATGCGATAATCTCATCGGTGCCAGGGCAAGGGCGTAGAGCGTTGATAGGAAATCGGCAACGACTCCGCGTGCGCGCCAAAAGCGAGAGTCACCCACCGCACTTTTCCAGCCAGGTTGGCGCATGATGAAGAGCACGGACTCGAGTCCCTCGATGCCAAGCTTGTCTCGCAGCAATGAAATCGTGCTCTCGTCCTCGTAGCCAAAGAATGCCAGGAGAGCAAATTGACTATGCACCAACCGACCGTAAAAGAGATAGCGATGCGCATCCTCTCTGCCGTTCAGCAACGCGTCGTAAAATCGCTTCTGATGACGCCGAAAGTGTTCTTCAAGGCGTAAACTCATCCCCGAATAGTAACCGAATACTGTCCGCGGCAGATATGGGGAACGCTCCTTCCGTAGATCACCGGCCGGAACACGGATACGCCCACTGTCACTCTTCATAACATTGACAACTAAGCGCGAGCTCCGTCGGTCAGGATCGCAATCGACTTCGACCTCAATTCCATTGCACTCGTAAGCCAATTGATAACGGAATTTAGAAGGTTCACCGAAATCCAGGTCGCGGAAAATTTCGACAATTGCTTCGATAAGGTTGGACTTTCCTGAACCATTCTTCCCAACGAGTGCGGTTATCGGCGACCTAGTATCAAACACCACTTCAAAAGCCCGAAGATTCCTGTAGTTCCAGAGCTTCAGCGATCGTAGCCTCACCCGACGCTCCTTAGCACAATCAGCGGTAGCCCTGAACGATCCTCGATTATCTCGCCGTTCCGAATAGCGTCACGTAGAGCGAGAAAAAAAGACTCGATTTCATCGGGGGAATAGCCAGACGCAGCGAACAACTGCTCCGGGCTGAGTGCACCACCTCCATTAATCAAGGCGACGCTGATTTTCAAAGGCTGCGCTTCGGATTTTTGGGCTATGGTTGGCCTCCTAGACACTCGCCTATCGGATGCGGGCGATCGCGATCGTAATTCACTCTTTGAGTTGATTTCTGTTTTCGGAGAGAGCCGCTTCTCAAGATCTGCTCCAAGAAGATCGGCAATCTCAGCAAGCGCGGCATCAACGTTCGTGGTCGGTATCACTAGTTGACCTTGCAGAGCTTCTTCAATCATGGTGCTGCCAAGCCGTTCAATGACCTGTCCTGCTTCTTCTCCTTTGACCAGTACACCGGCCAACGACGCGAGCAATTCGTCGATACGCTTGACCACAAGCTCGGCTTCGGCCTGCGGTGCCAACGGCAGCGCTATTTCCATGACGCGAGCTTTGTTAAGTGCAGGCTGGCTATTACCTTCCGCAAGACGACGCGTTTTCTCATAGTTGTACCAGAGGAAATAAAACAGATACCCAGAAGGAAAACCGGCGTCTCCAACGCGGATGGCGGCGGAATTTTGATTGTTGCAAGCATCAATATCGAGGATCGCGACCTGGCCCCTCGTTTTCCCTTCCCCGATCATTGCTAACAATACCGTGCCAGCTGGGTGCAGCAGAGCGGAGGACCGTTTGAGGCCAAGCGTCGTGATCGTCTCCCGAGTGGAACTAATCCGATTGAATTTGATTTCGCCACTGCTCACCCACGGGATTGCGCCACCCCAATATGCAGCGTTGCTCCGGCTCGGCGTTGCGCCGACGTACACGTCGAATAGCTCACCAATGCACCTCGTTGTCCACGTCGGGACGGCAAGATCCAAAGCCTCGTTTAAAGCGGGTCTGATCTCCGCAGTCTCGTCGCGGCGTGGCAGCTGTGCGGCGTTAGGCTTGCGTCGATTGACGATCGGGCGAGCCTCTATAATCCGCGCCGCCCAAGCTTCTCCAGACTCGACATTGGCATTATCGCGCCGCCAGTCGGCTGTAATTTCGCCCCGGAATGCAGACCCAATCACCTCCTGACGGTAGGCTGCGACTCTCCCAGGCAAGCTTTGGAGGAGATCTTTCGCACTAAGTAGCTGGTACCAATAACTTTGGAGGATCGTAGCGATCCTTCGCTGCTCCACGAGAGGAGGAAGCCTGACTACGAAACTCGACAGCTGCGAGAAGCTTACTCTCGGACGGTCACCCTTGGAAAGTTGCACCGCAAAGTCGGTAAAACCAGGTGACGCGAGCAGGAATTTGAGAAACTCGGCGGAAACCATCTCTCGTCGCAAAAATACGATGAACTCAGTCGAGCAAACGCCATCGAAATCTGGACAAACTACTTTCACAAGATTCGGACGCAAACGAGCGTACAGCACATCACCCGCTGAGAAGCAAAAAACACCGGCTTTCACATCGTTGCTGCGGCCAGTCCCCAGCAGCCGCATCCCCTTCGCTTCGACGTGCTCCAGACCGATAAACGGTACACCAGGGAGTGTGGCAGGATCGACTCTCACGACTCGCGGTTCAACGAGCTCCCCAAGCATCACCTCGATCCAGTCAGGAGGAAGCGTCTCGCTCAAGGATCACCGCCGCAAGGATCGAAGCGATGTCTGAACCGCTTGAACGCGCTCAAGCGCCTCGCTCAGCGTTCCCATGACATCGCTGACGAGTTGCTCCGATGTGCTTCCACGTAAGAAACGCGCATCTCCATCGTCCAACCAAGCCAAATTGAGGCTGTCACCCCTTGCGGCAATTTCCTTCCTCGTGAACCGACGAAACCGACCGCGTTCACCAGTATCCCGCCGCTGAGAAAGACCGTAGGGATCGTCGCCGAAGGCGCTTACGAATTCGTCGAACTGTGAACGTTCCAATCGAGCCCGCTTGGTGAACCGCTGAGAATTCGCTCTCAAATCGTAAAACCAAACCTCTTTGGTCGAATCCTGGCCTTTAGTATTTGCCTCATCGCGACAGAAAAACAGCACATGAGTTCGAACATCCGGTGCATAAAAAATACCGGTGGGGAGTCGTAGGATTGTATGCAGACGACAATCCCGCATTAATTCACGCCGGACAGCTGCACCTGCACCATTCTCGAAAAGCGCATTATCGGGTAGCACGACTGCTGCGCGGCCGCCGTCAGGAGATAGACTACGGACAATATGCTGAAGGAAATTAAGTTGCTTACTTGAGGTCCGAACCGAAAGATCTGAGCGCACCGGCACCTCGCTTCGTTTCGTACCGAAGGGCGGGTTGGACAACACGACGTCCGCCAACGCCAATCCTTGACCGTCGTTTCCCAGCGCGTCTCCGATTTTGAGATCTCCGCCGATCCCATGCAGCAGCATATTCATTCGACCGAGACGGCATGTGCTGGGAACAAGCTCTAAACCATAGAACGCGTCGCGTCTCTGGAACTGCCTCTTCTTTGGAGACAGAGCAACAAGGTCCTTGGTCCGTTGCTTGATAAAACGATCCGCCGCCACCAAGAATCCCGCGCTACCAGCCGCCGGGTCCTGCACGCGCTCTCCCGGTCTCGGCTGAACAACATCGACTATGCAGTCGATGAGCGGCCTCGGTGTAAAATATTGCCCCGCGCCAGCCTTAGACTCCTCCGCGCTCTTCTGTAGCAATCCCTCATAAGCGGTGCCGAACTGGTCTACATCAGCTCGGTACCAATCGACTTTGTCAAACTCTTCGAAAATCCTCTGCAATGCCAACGGACTCCGAATGGAAGTCCTCGCATTCTCAAAAACTGACCGAACGTAGCGCGACCTGGCTCGCCCCAGGCGAGCAAGAAGCTGGCGATAGCCGTCGAGAAGATCGTTCCCCCGCAGACTACGGAGCTCGTGCCAATGACATCCCTTCGGCAAGCGCAACTCGTCCACTACCCCAGACGGACTAGCGGTGTGGGTTCGGTGTTCGTCGGCCATCTTCAAAAAAAGTAAGAACGTCAGCTCGCCCACATACTCATGATAAGTAATCCCGTCATCACGGAGAAAATGACACAGCCCCCATAACTTCTGAACGATATCGGATTCTCTAAGCATATTATCGTGTTTCGACCCTGATATTCGATGCTCGATTGACAAGAAGGAAGGGATCTGGAGAACAACCGCCGAGTGCAATCGAACCTCCCCATGGATCCTCGCCAAGCTGCTACTCCGGTATACTAGATCTAGATGAGTCGCGCGTTGTAGCTTCGTTTGTATACGAAGTCCTAAAGACAATAGGTGACAAAGATGTTCTCGGAGCGGCTTAAGGCAGAGGCTCCAGCAGGCCTCTCACAGAACGACTCTCCCCCTCACTCCCACTCAATCGTCCCCGGCGGCTTGCTGGTCACGTCGTACACCACCCGGTTCACGCCCTTCACCTCGTTGATGATGCGCGTGGCGGTCTCGCCCAAAAACTTCATGTCGAACTGGTAGAAGTCCGCGGTCATGCCGTCGGTTGAGGTGACGGCGCGCAGGCCCACCACATAGTCGTAGGTGCGGCCGTCGCCCATGACGCCGACGGTCTTGACGGGGAGCAGCACAGCAAAGGCCTGCCAGATGTCGTCGTAGAGCCCGTGCTTGCGGATCTGGTCGATGTAGACGGCATCGGCCTTGCGCAGGATGTCGAGCTTGTCCCTGGTGATGTCGCCGGGGCAGCGGATGGCGAGGCCCGGGCCCGGGAACGGGTGGCGGCCCACGAAGATTTCGGGAAGGCCGAGCTCGTAGCCGAGCTTGCGCACCTCGTCCTTGAATAGCTCGCGCAGAGGCTCGACGAGCTTCATGTTCATGCGCTCGGGCAGACCGCCGACATTGTGGTGCGACTTGATCGTCACCGAGGGGCCGCCGGTGAAGGAGACGCTCTCGATCACATCAGGGTAGAGCGTGCCCTGCGCCAGGAAGTCGGCGCCGCCGAGCTTCTTGGCTTCCTGCTCGAACACCTCGATGAAGAGGCGGCCGATGGTCTTGCGCTTCACTTCCGGGTCGGTGACGCCTTCGAGCTCGCCCAAAAACTGCTTGGACGCGTCCACGTGCACGAGCGGGATGTTGTAATGGTGGCGGAACAGGTCGACGACGGTCTTGGCTTCATCGAGGCGCAGCATGCCGTGATCGACGAACACGCAGGTGAGCTGGTCGCCGATGGCCTCATGGATCAGCACGGCCGCGACGGCTGAATCGACGCCACCGGAGAGACCGCAGATCACCTTGCCCTTGCCGACCTGCTGGCGGATCTTCTGGATCTCCTCCTCGCGGAAGGCGCGCATGGTCCAGTCGCCGGTGAGGCCGGCGATCTTGCGCACGAAGTTGCGGATCAGCTTGGCGCCGTCGGGCGTGTGCACCACTTCGGGATGGAACATCAGGCCGTAATATTTGCGCTTCTCGTCCTGGATGATCGCGAACGGCGCGTTCGGCGAGGTGCCGGCGACGGAGAAGCCCGGCGGCATCTTGGTGATGCGGTCGCCATGGCTCATCCAGACCTGGTTCTTGCTGCCTGACGACCAGACGTCCTCGAACAGCTTGCTGTCGGCCTTGACCTCGACGTCGGCGCGGCCGAACTCGCGGTGATGGCCGCCCTCGACCTCGCCGCCGAGCTGGGCGGCCATGGTCATCTGGCCGTAGCAGATGCCCATCACGGGCACGCCGGAGGCGAAGATCAGTTGAGGGGCGCGGGGCGAGCCGGCCTCATGCACCGACTCCGGCCCGCCGGAGAGGATCACCGCCTTCGGCTTCATCTCCTTGAAGGCCTCTTCGGCCTTGTTGAACGGGACGATCTCGCAATAGACGCCGTCCTCGCGCACGCGACGCGCAATCAGCTGCGTCACTTGGCTGCCGAAGTCGACGATGAGAATCTTGTCGTGCGCCGAGGCCACGGAGGGCGTCGACGCGGAGCGGTCGTTCTGTGCTGCTGTCATGGCAAGCAGATACGCGATGAGCCCCCTGCCCGCAACCGCACACGGAGCGCGCCCACATGCTTCTTTGGGCATGGACAAATCTATATAGGTAAGTAATATTGACCTAATTGCCCCAATGCCAAACAGGGGCCAATCAGGGAGATTGCTCATGTCACAGCACCATCAGCCATCGACGCTCGCCGCGCTCGGCCGGACCTGGGTCGAGGCCTGGAACGCGCGCGATCTCGAGCGCGTGCTGACGCTCTACGACGAGGCCGCCGTGATGACCTCGGACCGCATTCCCGTGATGGGGTTCGACGCCAGCGGGACCGTGCGCGGCAAGGACGCGCTGCGGGCGTATTGGGGCAAGGCGCTCGGGCTGTTGCCGGGGCTGCATTTCACGCTGATCGACGTGTTCGTGAGCCCGGATAGCGTGGTGGTGTTTTACGAGAACGAGCGGGGGACGAAGATCTGCGAGTATCTGCGGGTGAATGATGCGGGGCTGATCGTGCAGGGATCGGCGAACCATTTGCTGCATTAGTCGCGGCCCTTCTGGCGCAGCGATTTCGCTCTCTCACCGTCATCCTGAGGTGCGAGGCATGGGACGCAACGCGTCCCATGGGGAGCCTCGAAGGATGCGCGGCCCGGATGCAGGATGCAGCCGGGCTGTCGCCCTTCGAGGCTCGCCCTGCTTCGCAGGACGAGCGCCTCAGGGTGACGGTCAAATAATGGAGCACGCTGCTTCCACATCGTCATTGCGAACGGAGCGACTTGTCCGCCGAAGCCTTGGGCGAAGGCGGAAGCAATTCACGCTGCCGCCGCGGAGACAGTCCTGGATTGCTTCGTCGCAAGTGCTCCTCGCAATGACGGAGACTGCGGCCGGCGCGTGCGCTAACAACAGCCCGCCGGCTTTGAGACAGGATCCTCCCATGAAACTCCCCACCTCCCCCTTCACCGTCACCGACTGGAGCAAGGTCGAGGCCACCACGCATCCTGGCGAGACCGGGCAAGCCCTCTGGCGGACGCTCAATATCGGCGAGCTCCGGGTGCGGATGGTCGAGTATTCGCCGGGCTATCTCGCCGACCATTGGTGCGACCGCGGCCACGTGCTGTATGTGCTCAAGGGCGAGCTCTGTTCGGAGCTGCGCGACGGGCGCAAGTTCAAGCTGACGCCCGGGATGAGCTACCAGGTCTCGGACTTCGGGGACGCCGCGCACCGGTCCTCGACAGCCACCGGGGCGACGCTTTTCATCGTCGATTGAGGTACCCCAAACGGCTTATATGCACCGCAAAATAGCAAAGTTACGCGAGGTGCCGGGTCGCGGGTGGTGCCTTGAAGTGGCCCCAAATTCTCGCTATATTGTGATCATCGATACTTGGCCGAACGACTGGGCCGCTTCGCCTCGTCTCAGACAGGCGCGCACGCTTCAGATGATTTCTCCAAAACATCGACTCATCAGGACTATGGGCGCAAGGCTGCGTACCGGTCCGCGTGCGTACCGTCTCTAACTAACTAAAGGAAATTTCCCATGGCTATGGGCACCGTGAAGTGGTTCAACACCCAAAAGGGTTATGGTTTCATCCAGCCGGATGACGGCCAGAAGGACGTTTTCGTCCACATCAGCGCCGTCGAGCGCGCTGGCCTCTCGTCCCTCAACGAGGGTCAGAAGGTCTCGTTCGACATCGTTGCTGACCGTCGCAGCGGCAAGTCGTCGGCTGACAATCTCCGCGTCGGCTAATCGCCCGCGCACCAGCGTTCTGACCACGGACGTACTGGCAGAACGCCAGAGCTAGAAAGCCCCGCGACCGGGATCGGTTGCGGGGCTTTTGTTTTTGGGCAATCTCTCTACCGTCGTCATTCCGGGGCTCGCGAAGCGAGAGCCCGGAATGACAACGTTGATCAGCTACGCCTTCTTCAGCATCGACACGAAGAACCCGTCCGTGCCTGTGCGCCGCGGCGTCATCAGCCATCCCTCAGCCGACTGCAGCGCGGCTTGTGCAAAATCGTCCGCCTTGTCCCAGAGTACGCTCGCGGTCTGCTCGGGCGGCACCACCTTGAATTCCGGATGGCGGTCCGTGAACGCCCTCACCTGCTCGCCGTTCTCCTCCGACAGCACCGAGCAGGTGATGTAGGCGATGCGGCCGCCGGCCTTCACCAGCGGAACCGCTCGGTCCAGCACCTCGGCCTGGTCGCGCAGGCGGATCTCGAGCGCGCCGGGGCGCATGCGCCATTTGGCGTCGGGGTTGCGACGCCAGGTTCCGGTTCCCGTGCAGGGCGCGTCGATGACGACGAGATCGGCGGTGCCGCTGATGTCGGCCAGGGGATCGGCCTCGCCCTTGGGCGTGCGGACGTCGGCGTTGTGGACGCCGGCGCGCGACAGGCGCTCGTGGATCGGCACAAGCTGGCGCTTGTCGCGGTCGGTCGCGATCAGCCGGCCCTTGCCCTGCATCAGCGCTGCGAGCGCCAGCGTCTTGCCGCCGGCGCCAGCGCAGAGATCGATCACCTGCTCGCCGGGTTTTGCCGCGGTGAACTGGGCCGCAAGCTGCGATCCTTCATCCTGAACTTCAACGCCGCCCTTGATGAAATCCTCTTCCGCCTGGATGCCGGGGTTGCGCGCATCGGCCGAAAGCTCGATGCGGAGGCCAGTTGCGGACCACGGCGTCGGTTTCGCATGAAGATGAGCAAGCGCCTTCAGCACCTTGTCGCGATTGGACTTTAGCGTATTGACGCGCAGATCCAGCGGCGCCCGGCTCGCCATCGCGGCGGCCTCCGCGGCGCGGTCCTCGCCGAACATCTTTGCCAGATGCGGATCGAGCCATTCAGGATAGTCGCCGGCGATCGCAGCCGGCGCGTCCTTCAGCGAGCGAGATGCGAGCGCGGCCTGCTCGGCCTCCGTCAGCGGCGCCGGCGCATACCGGCTGCCGTCGAACAATGCGGCCATGGTCGCCGTGTCCATGTCGCGCTCGAGGCGGAGCATGCCGATCAGCCGCGCCCGCGCGGTGTCGGCGTCCATCAGGAAGGCGCTCGAGGCATAGCGGCGCAGCACGTCCCAGACGAGGCCGGCGATCGCGGCGCGATCGCCGGAGCCGGCGAAGCGGTGCGCGGTGCCCCACTCCTTCAGCGCCTTGGCCGCAGGCACGCGGTCCTTCTCGATGGTGTCGATGAGTTCAATGGCTGCGGACAGCCGGGCAGCGGGAGTCATTTGAATCTTTCAGGTAAGGTCCGACGGCTAACCGTCAGATCAACAACAGCATCTTCAGCGCGAAGTAGATCCACATCGCGAGCAGCACCAGCACGCTGGCGAGCCAGATCGTGGAGCGGCGGCCGAGATCGTTCGAGGAGACGAACACGCCGGCATGGGCAAACCGCGTCACCACGAACACCCAGGACATCAGCACGATGAAGAGATCGGCATGGCGTAAGGGGAGTGCCAGCGCGATCAGGACGTAGAACAGCACCGGCAGTTCGAACTGGTTGCGGTAGCAATTGGCGATTTGTGTGGCGCCCTTGGGCCAGTTCGGCTCGCCGAGCGCAATGTCGCGGATCTTGGTCTCGCCCGAGACCAGCGCCTTCCGGCGCCCGAGCACCATGCCGATCAGAAGTGCGAAGGTAAGGCCGACCTGCACGAAGACAGGCAGCAGGACCATTTGGATGGACATCGGAACTTTCCCGTAAGGCGGACGGCCGCGGACCGTCATTAGCCGCGACTGCTGCCGCTGACAATCAACGAGTTGAACCGGCGTTCCCGATCTTGCGACCAACCGGCGATCGTCAAAGCGATTTTGGGCCCGCCGGGCCGCAAGACGAACCAGCGCCAAGCCGAGCCAGCGCCATGAACGCCCTGTCCAGCCTGTTGTCCGAATCCGCTGACGGCCAGCTCGGCATCCTGATGTCGGCGCTGTCAGGCATCGCAGCCGCGCTCGCCGTCGCGCTGGCGATGACGGTTTACTTCCGCCTGAGCTACAGAACGATCTATTTCACTTGGCGCGACGTCGTCAGGCACGGGCTGACGGCGCTCGCCGCCATCGCCCTGCTCGGCTTTGCCGCCTACGACATGCGCCACGCTGCGCTCGCCTATCTCGGCCTCAATCCGTCGAAGCCGGCGGTCGAGTTCGAGATCCGCATGCCGAGGGAAACGCTGACTTCGGTGTCCGACAGCCAGATCGAGCTGCACACCGTCCGCAACCAGACCCAGGCGCTGGTCGATGGGGTGCGCGACCTCGCCGACGGGCGCGCGGTGCTGCGAGGCGCGGTCGCGCTCAACCATCGCACCGCCGATCGCGTGCTGGTCGTGAACCTGCCCGGCAAGGGCACCTTCGAATTCCGCCTTCGCCTGCCCGCCGAGCCGCATCGCACCGAGCAGTTCGGCCCCTGGCATCTCGCCGACCGCATCGCCTCGCCCGCAACGGGCAACGTCACCCCTCTGGACGCCTACACCATCCGCTATCGCGTGCTCTGACATCATGCTCCGAACGAAATACCGCGCCGTCGCCGCGCTTGCCCTCGCCGCGCTGCTTTGCCCCACACTGCGTTCGCCCGCCATCGCCGGGCCAGCCGACATCGCCACCTGCGACCGGCTCGCCGCGCATCCCACCGATCCGGACAAGCCTGCCGACGTGACAGGCAATCTCGATATCGCCGATGCCGACATCCTCGTCGCACGGAACGCCTGCAAGGCCGCCGCCGCTGCGCCCGATGCCCCGCGCCGCATCTGGATGGAGCTCGGCCGCGCCTATGATTTCAACCGGCAGATGGCCGAGGCGGCAAATGCCTATCGCAAGGCGGCGGATGCCGGCAGCGCGACAGCGATGACCGGGCTCGGCGTGCTCTTGATCAAAGGCGACGGCATCAAGAAGAACACCGCGGAGGGACGGATGCTGATCGAGAAAGCGGCAAATGCCGGTGATGTCGACGCCATGGGCAACCTCGCCGCGCTCTGCGGCGCCGGCATCGGCGGCAAGGCCGATGCCGGGATGGCGCGCAAATGGTACGCGAGGGCTGTCGAGGCGAATTCGAGCGAAGCCATGTATCAACTGGGATTGATGACCCAGGACGGCGATGGCGGCCCGAAAGACGATGTCGCCGCCAAGGCCCTTTTCGAAAAGGCCGCCGCGCTCGATCACGCCGACGCAATCGAGCGGCTCGGCGCCTATGCCGAAGCCGGCCGCGCCGGCGAGAAGGACGCCAAGGCCGCGATCGCCTATTACAAGCGCGCTGCCGCGCTCGGCAATGAAGATGCCGCCAAGGCGCTGGAGCGCCTGCGTTGCCCGTTCCAGCTCAAGGACCGCAGCAATGGCAAACCCGTCGGACGGATCTGCTTTGACGGCGGATAGATCCGCCATCGCCTGCTTTAAACTTTGTTTCATCGCAGGTTTTGCGCGCGCGTCATCGTTCCGACGTTTGGCCGCGCGATACTACGCCCATGTCCGAATTTCGCCTCACGCAGATTTCCGACACGCATCTCGGCCGGCGCTTTCCCGGCCTGATCGCAAACTTCCACCGCGTCAGTGAGCACATCGACGCGAACAGACCCGATCTCGTGATCAACACCGGCGACGTCTCCTTCGACGGGCCGACCAGTCGCGACGACATGGAATTCGCAAAGGGCCTGCACGAGGCCCTGCCCGTCGACTGCCGCTACATTCCCGGCAATCACGACATCGGCGACAATCCGACCGCGATCGGGCCGGCGCCGAAGCCGCCGGTCACCGAAGCCCACCGCCGACAATTCTGCGACATCATCGGCGAAGACCATTGGTCGTTCGAAGCCGCCGGCTGGTGCTTCATCGGCCTCAACACGCTGGTGATGAATTCGGGCCTCGCCTTCGAGGCCGAGCAGTTCGACTGGCTGGCTTCGGAAGTCGCGCGCGTGAACGGCAGGCCTGTCGCGCTGTTCCTGCACAAGCCGCTGTTCCTCAACCTGCCCGATGATCCCGAACTGCCTGAGACCTCGATCCGCTATGTGCCGCAGCCGGCACGCGCACGGCTGATCGAGATGTTCGCGCGTGTCGATCTGCGCCTCATCGCCAGCGGTCACGTGCATCAGCGCCGCGACTTCACGTTCGGCCACACGCGCCACGTCTGGGCACCGTCCGCCGGCTTCAGGATCAACGACCAGCGGCAGGACCGGATCGCGATCAAGGAGACGGGCTTCGTCGAGTACCGCTTCCAGGCCGACAGCTTCGAGGTCCGCCACCTCAGGGCGGCCGGCCAGGTCGATGTCGACATCGAGGAGCTGCTCGCCCAGATGGGCGGCGAGCACTAGCCCAATTGGCGGGCAAGAATCCCTACCAAAATACCTCAGTGCATCGAACTTGACCGGAAAATGGCTAAAATGGCCTAATGACAACGTTGTCATTACGACATATCGTTCATTTGGCGGTCGAGAACCGCTGAGGGAGCGACGATGCAGTTCTTATCCCCATGGGATAGCCAACGCCTTTCGAGCACGACACGGGGCATTCCCCTGGTCGATGGCCTGTCCCCCAAGGACATCGGCAATCAGCGCTGGTCGCCTTCGCGGGGTGATCTCGCTTTGCCCGCCCTCACCCTCGACGAAACCAGCTTCGCGGCCAACCGCGACCTCTTCCTGGCCTGGTGCGCGAGCGCGGGCGTCAGCGTCGCGCCTCACGCCAAGACGCCGATGTCGCCGGAGCTCGCCCGCTCGCTGCGCGCAAATGGCGCGTGGGGCACGACGGTTGCGAACATCCAGCAGGCCGCCGTGCTGCTCGCAAGCGGCGAGCGGCGCCTGCTGCTGGCCAACGAGATCGGCGGGCTCGCAGCGGGCCGGCGGCTCGGCGCGCTGCTCAGCGCCTATCCCGACGTCGAGCTTCACGCTTTCGCGGATTCACCGGCCGCCGTCGCAGCGCTTGCCGAAGCCGCGCGGATCGCGGACCGCAGTGAATTGTCGGTGCTGGTCGAGCTCGGCGCAGGCCGTGCCGGCGCGCGCGACCACGCCGCGATCGAGGCGACGATCGCAGCGGTGCTTGCCGCCGATCGCCTCGTGCTCGCCGGCGTTGCGACCTATGAGGGCGCGGCTGCGACCGCCGATGCCGACGCGACGATGCGCGCCATCGCGGCGCTGCTGGCGCGCACCATCGAGACCTTCGCGCTGGTGCGCGCCGCCGTCCCGCAGCGGCCGTTGATCATGAGCGCCGGCGGCTCCGCCTATTTCGACATCGTCGTGAAGAGGCTCGCGCCGGTCGCGCAGGCCGATGGCAATGCCAGTGTGATCCTGCGTTCGGGCGCGCTGTTCTTTGCCGATCACGGCATCTATGCGCGCGCCTTCGCGGAGCTGGACCGGCGCGGCGGCCTTCTCATCGACGGGCTGCGCCATTCCGCCGTGGAGAGCTTTCGTCCCGCGCTGACGCTCTGGGCCGAGGTGCTGTCGCGCCCCGAGGCGGGCCTTGCGATCGCCGGCTTCGGCATGCGCGATGCGTCCTTCGACCAGGGCCTGCCCGTCCCCTTGCGCGTCTTCCGCGACGGTGCCGAACAGCGGGCGCTCGCAGAAGCCTTGTCGGTCACACGCCTCAACGACCAGCATGCGTTCCTTTCCATCCCGCCCGACAGCGCACTCGCGGTCGGCGACGTCATCGCCTTCGGCATCTCGCATCCCTGCACCTGTCTCGACCGCTGGCGCGTGATCTTCGGCCTCGACGCCGACGGCGTCGTGACGCGCGCCCTCCCCACCCAGTTCGGCTGAGCGCGGCGATGAATTTCCTGCCGCTCTGGCGCTATCAGAACCAGCTCATCGACGGGGCCATCGTCACGCTCGAGCTGACGGTGATCTCGGCGCTGGCCGGGCTCGTGATCGGCATTGCCGGCGCGGTCGCGCTGAACGGCCGCATCAAGCCGTTGCGCTGGCTGGTGCGCGGCTACATCGAGCTGTTCCGCAACACGCCGTCGCTGATCCAGATCTTCATCGTGTTCTTCGTGCTGCCGAACTTCGGCTTGAAGCTGCCGGCCTTCGAGGCCGCCGCCGTCGCGCTGTCGCTCTATTTCGGCGCCTATTCGGTCGAGATCATCCGCGCCGGTCTCGACTCCATCCCACGCAACCAGGTCGAGGCCGGCCAGTGCCTTGGGCTGTCGGGCTGGCAGGTGTTTCGCCACATCGTGCTGCCACCGGCGCTGCGCAACGCCTATCCGGCCGTGACCAGCCAGTTCGTGCTGCTGCTGCTCGGCACCTCGCTCGCCTCGCAGGTCGCCGCTGACGAGCTGTTTCACGTCGCCGGTTTCATCGAGAGCCGCACCTATCGCAGCTTCGAGGTCTATGCGGTGATCTGCGCGGTCTATTTCGCGATGGCGATGTCGTTCAAGGCGCTGTTCGCCATCATCGGTCTGGTGGCCTTCCGCTGGCCGCGGCGGCGCTGAGGGCAAGGCGATGCGATCCTTCACCCTCATCGATTTCGTCTCGCTGTTCGCGGCGCTGCGCTGGACCGTCGCGCTCGTCGTGCTCGCGCTCGCTTTCGGCGCGCCGCTGGCGCTTGGGCTCGCCATGGGCCGCATCAGCCGCTTTGCGGGCCTGCGCTGGGCGATGGCGGCGTGCATCCAGGTGATCCAGAGCGTGCCGCTGCTTGGCCTCCTGTTCTTTTTCTATTTCGGCATGCCTGTTTTCCTCGGCATCCAGGTGCCGGCCCTCCTTGCCGTGACCGTCGCCTACACGCTCTACACCGCCGCCTTCCTCGGCGAGATCTGGCGCGGCGGGCTGGAGGCGGTGAAGCAAGCGCAATGGGAGGCCGGCGCCTGTCTCGGCCTCTCCGCCTGGCAGCAATTCCGTCACATCATCGCACCGCAGGCGTTGCGGCTGTCGCTGCCGCCGACGGTCGGATTCCTGGTGCAGCTCATCAAGGGCACCTCGCTCGCCTCGATCCTCGGCTTCGTCGAGCTCGCCCGCGCCGGGCAAGTGGTGAGCGCAGCGACGTTCCAGCCGCTGCTCACCTATGCGCTGGTCGCCGCGATCTATTTCGCGCTGTGCCTGCCGCTCACGCTCTGGTCCCGCTCCTTGGAGGCCCGCCTCGATGGCTCTCGTTGAAATCCGCGACGTGCACAAGGCATTCGGCAAGGTCGAGGTGCTCAAGGGCGTCTCGCTCGACGTCGAGGAAGGCGAGATCGTCACGATCATCGGCCGCTCCGGCTCGGGCAAGTCGACGCTACTCCGCTGCATCAATGCGCTGGAGAGCGTCGATTCCGGCGAGATCCGCGTCGAGGGGCAGAAGGTCCACGCGAGGATGCCCGACCTCAAGAAATTCCGTCAGCGCGTCGGCATCGTGTTCCAGGCCTTCAACCTGTTTCCGCATCTGAAGGTCGAGCGCAACATCACGCTTGCCCCGCTCCTCACCGGCCGCATCGAGAAAGCCAAGGCGCGGGCACTCGCGCAGGACGTGCTCACCCGCGTCGGCCTCGCCGACAAGATCGACGCCTGGCCGGAGCAGCTCTCCGGCGGCCAGCAGCAGCGCGTCGCCATCGCACGCTGCCTCGCCATGGCCCCTCACCTGATGCTGTTCGACGAGGTGACGTCCGCGCTCGACCCCGAGCTCGTCGGCGAAGTGTTGAAGGTAATGGAGGCGATGGCGAAGCAAGGCATGACCATGATCCTGGTCACCCACGAGATGGGCTTTGCCCGCAACGTCGCCAACCGCATCGTCTTCATGCACCAGGGCCGCGTCTGGGAACAGGGACCGCCGGCAAAACTGTTCGCCAACCCCGAGACTCCCGAGCTCGCAAGCTTCATCACTTCCGCAAAATGATCATCCAGCCATCCGCCACCAGGAGAGAGTCATGAGACCACTGAAGTCGCTGTTTGCAATCGCAGCCACCGCGCTCGCCGTGATCGCCGCCCCCGGCCTCGCGCAAGCCGACAAGCTGCAGGACGTGCTCGGCTCCGGCAAGCTGCGCGTCGGCCTGCTGACCGATGCCGCGCCGTGGGGCTTCAAGGATGACAAGGGCGAGATCGCCGGCTTGGACGCCGATCTCGCCAGGCTGATCGCCGCCGACATGGGCGTGAAGCTCGAGCTCGTGCCGGTGACGGGCGCAGCGCGCATCCCGAGCCTGCTCTCGGACAAGATCGACATCCTGATCGCCGGCCTCGGCGCAACGCCCGAGCGCGCCCAGCAGGTGATGTTCTCGCAGCCCTATGCGGTGGTGAATCTCGGCGTCTACGGCGCAAAATCGCTGCCCGCCGCCACCGGCAAGAAGCCGGACAATCTCGACGGCCGCAGCGTTGCGGTGGCCAAGGGCTCGACGCTCGACGTCTGGCTCACCGACAACGCGCCGAAGGTGAAGCTGGTGCGCTTCGAGGACACACCGGCCGCCATCGCGGCCTATCTCGCCGGACAGGCCGACACCTTCGCCGAGAACAGCGCCATCGCGCTGAAGGTACAGGACCAGAACCCGACCAAGGAGGTCGAGCTCAAGTTTCTGATCCGCCAGTCGCCGGCCCATGTCGGCGTCCGCCAGGGCGAGCAAAACCTGCTCAACTGGATCAACACCGACATCTTCACCAACAAGCTCAATGGCAAGCTCGGCGCCCTGCAGCTGAAATGGTTCAAGGAAGAGCAGACGCTTCCGACGCTGTAAGCTCGCACACGGCTCCCGCATCATGCGGGAGCCGGCCTTCACGAGGAGAATTCGAGATGATCAAACGTTACGTCGTCGGCTCGCGCATGAGCCAGGCTGTCGCCGCGGGCGGCATGGTGCATATCGCCGGCCAGGTCGCGGACGACCGCAAGGCCGGCATCGTGTCGCAGACCCAGCAGGTGCTCGCCAAGATCGACGCGCTCTTGAAGGAGGCCGGCTCCGACCGCTCCAAGCTGATCGCGGTCAACGTCTTCCTGCCGCATATCACCGACTTCGACACCATGAACTCGGTCTACGACGCCTGGATCGATCTGGCCAATCCGCCGGCGCGTGCCTGCGTTGAGGCCCGTCTCGCCGATCCCGATCTGCGCGTCGAGATGACCGCGGTCGCCCTGCTCTAAAGGCACAGTTTAATTTCCACCTTCGGCCGGCGTCGGCGACGACGCGGCCATGAGGCCTCTCATGCATACCGGACTGTTTCACGACATCGACTTCGAGAAGGACCAGAAATGGTCCGGCCATCTCGGCATTCCCTTCTCGATCGATCGCTCCCCCTACTTCCAGCTCAAGATCCCGATCTTCCGGATCAAGAACGGCGCCGGCCCAAAGCTGCTGTTGATGGCCGGCAATCACGGCGACGAATATGAGGGCGAGATCACGCTGACGCGGCTGTACCGCCTGCTCGATGCCAGGGCCATCAAGGGCGAGATCACCATTCTTCCGTTTGCCAACCTGCCTGCCGTGATGGCGGCGCGCCGCCGCTCGCCGCTGGACGAAGGCAATCTCAACCGCGCCTTCCCCGGCGATGCCACGGGCACGCCGACGTTTCGTCTCGCGCATTTCCTCGAGCACGAGCTGTTTCCGCGGCACGACGTCGTGTTCGACCTGCATTCCGGCGGCACCTCGATGGCGCATCTGCCCTGCGCGCTGATCGAGCGGCAGGGCCCGCCCGAGATGTTCGGCCACGCGCTGCGCCTGATGGAGGGGCTCGGGATGCCCTTCGCTTTCGTCGCCGAGAACGGTGCGACTGCGCCGACCTCGATGGCTGCGGCCGCACGCGCCGGTGCCATCGGCCTCTCAGGCGAGTTCGGCGGCGGCGGTACCGTCACGCCGCAGACCATGGCGCTGACCGCGCGCGCGGTCGATCGGCTGCTGCTCGCGATCGGCATCGTCCAGGCGCCCGTGCTGGGACCACATGCGCCGGTCGAGCGCGCCACCGAGCTGCTGGCGCTGCAAAGTCATGCGCAAGCGGTGTTCGCCACGCGACGCGGCTGGTTCGAACCTGCGGTCATGGTCGGCGCGCGCGTTGCGGCCGGCGACATCGCCGGCTGGTACCACGATTTCGAGCGCCCGGAGCTGACCGAGGAGGTGCTGCGCTTCCCCGCCGACGGCATCGTGATCTCGCAGCGCCTGCACACCGACAGCCAGAGCGGCGATTGCCTGGTCCAGGTCGGCCGCGCCTTGAAGCGCGAGGAGGTTTTGACGACGGGCTGAGTTCGATTAGCCTCATCTCGCATCACCGATCAGGATTCGATGACCGATCCGGCAAAGCCAGGCTATGACGACGTGGTGCGCATTCCGGCGCCGCCCGGCCGCGCGAGCGCGACGGGACGGCCGCCGCGCATCGAGGAGGTGGCGGAACGCGCCGGCGTTGCGCCGATCACGGTGTCGCGGGTGCTGCGGCACCCCGAGAAGGTCAATCGCGAGACCCGCGAGCGCATCCTCGAAGTGATCGAGGCGACCGGCTACGCCTCCAACCCGCATGCGCGCGCGCTGCGCTCGGGCCGGTCCAACCTCGTCGTCGCCTTCGTCTCCAACATCCTCAGCCAGCAGTTCGGCCTCGCGGTGCGCAGCTTCGCCGCCACGCTTGAGCCGGAAGGTTTTGAGGTGCTGGTCGGCCAGACCTCCTACTCCTATGCCAAGGAGGTCGCGATGATCCAGTCGCTGCGCGGCATCCGCCCCGCAGCGGTGCTGTTCACCGGCGTGATCGAGCTCGAGGAAAACCGCGCGGCGCTTGCCGAGCTTGGCATTCCCGTGATCGAGACCTGGGCGTTTCCGCGCGATCCCATCGACATGCTGGTCGGCCTGCCCAATGCGGACGCCGGCGCGATGGCAGCACGGAGGCTGGCCGAGGCTGGACATCGCCGCGTCGCTTTCGTGGGCCGCAGCAGCGGCCGTGGCGCGCTGCGCCGCGACGGCTTTCGCAAGGCGGCCGCACGGCTCGGCCTCGATATCGTCCACGAGATCGGCGTCGGCGAGATCACCGGGCTGGTCGACGGACGCGCCGCCTTCACCACCCTGCTCGCGCGCGGCGGCGACGTCGATGCCGTGTTCTGCGCCAACGATCTGCTCGCGACCGGCGCGCTGATCGAGGCTCGTGCCCGCGGCCTGTCGGTGCCGCGCGACCTCGCCGTGCTGGGCTTCGGCGACAACGACGTCGCCGACCAGATCACGCCCGGCCTCACCACCATCTCGTTCGACGCGGCGGCGGTGGGACGCATCGCGGCGGAATTGCTGCTGGCGCGGCTCTCCGGCGCGCCGATGGCCGCGCAACAGCTTGCGGTCGAATTGTCCCTGATCGAGCGCGGCAGCGTCTGAAGCTGCCGCTTACGCGACGCTCTTGAGATCCTGCTGGATCGCAGCCAGCAGCGACTGCAGCGCCGCGCTGTTCACGGGCTTGGCCTCGGCGACGACAGGCTGGACGCTGGCGCTCGGCGCACTGACGGTCTGGACACTCGCACGCGGCGCAGCCTTGACCGGACGCTTCGGGAATGGAGGCCGTGGAGCGGGCAACGGGCCGAGAGCGAAATCGCCCTCCTCCTCGCTATGCACGAACTTGCCATGGATGACGTCGTCATGGCGGCCCATGACGAACATGGTCGCCCAATAACCGGCGGCCAGGAGAATTATGCAGAAAATACCAATCTCTAACATCGCGACACCTAAAATATGCGCGATGATTCAATGCCTTCGCCGGCCCGTCAATGAACCGACGGTCACACCTGCGGCTTTTGCGGGCAGGTGTGGCCAATCGGTAACTCATTATTAACCATCGATGTCCGGTGTGTGACGCCCGTGCAACGATGGGTCGTCCAGACCTTGCAACTAGGCCTTGCAGCTATGTCTTATCTTGCCCGACCCGGACCAGCTGCTTGCCGAAATTGGCCCCCTTGAGCAGGCCCATGAAGGCGCCGGGCGCGCTTTCCAGGCCCTCGGTGACGAACTCCTTGTACTTGACCTTGCCGTCGCGGACCCAGCCGGACATGTCGCGCAGGAAGTCGCCGTGGCGATTGGCGAAGTCGGAGACGATGAAGCCGCGGAAGGTGAGCCGCTTGGTCAGCGTCGCACGCATCATCGCGCCCGCCCATTTCGGCGGCTTAGCCTCGGTGTCGTTGTAATGGGCGATCAGGCCGCAGACCGGCACGCGCGCGAATGGATTGAGCAGCGGGAACACCGCCTCGAACACGGCGCCGCCGACATTCTCGAAATAGACGTCGATGCCTTTCGGGCAGGCATCCTTCAACTTCGCGGCCAGATCGGGATCGCGGTGACCGATGCAGGCATCGAAGCCGAGCTCCTTGACGACGTAGTCGCACTTGTCCTTGCCGCCGGCGATGCCGACCGCGCGCGCGCCCTTGATCTTCGCGATCTGGCCGACGGCCGAGCCGACCGCGCCGGAGGCACCGGCGACGACGACGGTCTCGCCTGCTTGCGGCTTGCCGATGTCGAGCAGGCCGGTATAGGCGGTCATGCCGGGCATGCCGAGCACGCCGATCGAGGTGGAGATCGGGCCGAGCTTGGGATCGACCTTGATCAGGCCCTTGCCGTTCGAGATCGCGTTGGTCTGCCAGCCGGTCCGTGCGCGGACGATGTCGCCGACAGCGAAATCAGGATTGTTGGAGGCCACGACCTCGCTGACCGCCTCGCCTTCCATCACGCCGCCGATCGGCACTGGCGCTGCGTAGGACGGCCCATCACTCATGCGGCCGCGCATATAGGGATCGAGCGACAGCCAGATCGTGCGCAGCAGCACCTCGCCCGCGCCGGGCGCCGGCACGGCGAATTCCTCCAGACGAAAATCAGACGGTTTTGGTTCGCCGACGGGACGCGCGGCGAGTACGATGCGCTTGGCTTGCTGAGATTTGCCTTGGGACATGATGGCTTCCTCCACTTTACTGTCATTGCGAGCGAAGCGAAGCAATCCAGTCGCGTCAACACAAAAGGCTGGATTGCTTCGTCGCTAATGCTCCTCGCAATGACGAGCTCGCGGGGCATGACACCGTCATTTTGGCGAGCGCGTCGCAATCGACACGCAGCCGAGAGTGGAGCGAAGCGACTAACCGCCGCCCGGATAGTTCGGCGCCTCGCGCGTGATGGTCACGTCGTGGACGTGGCTCTCACGCAGGCCCGCGCCGGTGATGCGGACGAACTGGGCCTTGTCGTGCAGATCCTTCATGTCCTTGGCGCCGACATAGCCCATCGCGGCGCGGAGGCCGCCGGCAAGCTGGTGCATGACGTTGCCGACCGGGCCCTTGTAGGGCACCTGGCCCTCGATGCCTTCGGGGACGAGCTTGAGCGTGTCCTTGATGTCCTGCTGGAAGTAGCGGTCGGCAGATCCGCGCGCCATCGCGCCGACCGAGCCCATGCCGCGATAGGCCTTGTAGGAGCGGCCCTGCCACAGGAAGACTTCGCCGGGCGTCTCGTCGGTGCCGGCGAGCAGCGAGCCGACCATCGCGATGTCGGCGCCGGCGGCGAGCGCCTTGGCGAGATCGCCGGAGAACTTGATGCCGCCGTCGGCGATGACGGGGATGTCGGACTTCTTCGCAGCCTCGACCGCATCCATGATCGCGGTGAGCTGGGGAACGCCGACGCCGGCGACGATACGCGTGGTGCAGATCGAGCCCGGGCCGATGCCGACCTTGATGCAGTCGGCGCCCGCATCGATCAGCGCCTGCGCGCCGTCGGCGGTGGCGACGTTGCCGGCGACGACCTGCACCGAGTTGGACAGACGCTTGATGCGGTTCACGGCGTGCAGCACGTGGCGCGAATGGCCGTGCGCGGTGTCGACGACGACGAGATCGACGCCGGCATCGATCAGCCGCTCGGTGCGCTCGAAGCCGGTGTCGCCGACGGTGGTGGCGGCGGCGACGCGGAGGCGCCCCTGGGCGTCCTTGCAGGCGAGCGGATGGGCGACCGCCTTCTCCATGTCCTTGACGGTGATCAGGCCGACGCAGCGATATTGCTCGTCGACGACGAGCAGCTTCTCGATGCGATGCTGGTGGAGCATGCGCCGCGCTTCGTCCTGGCTGACATTCTCGCGCACCGTGACGAGGCCTTCATGCGTCATCAGCTCGGAGACTTTTTGCCGGCGGTCGGTGGCGAAGCGCACGTCGCGGTTGGTGAGGATGCCGACCAGCTTGCCGGGCGTGTTCTTGCCGGCGCCGGTGACGACGGGAATGCCGGAGATGCCGTGGTCGCTCATCAGCTTGAGCGCGTCGTCGAGCGTCGCATCGGGGCTGATGGTGAGCGGGTTCACCACCATGCCCGACTCGTAGCGCTTGACCTGCCGCACCTGGGCGGCCTGCCCTTCGGGATCGAAATTGCGATGGATGACGCCGAGGCCGCCGGCCTGCGCCATGGCGATCGCCATGCGGGCTTCGGTGACGGTGTCCATGGCGGAGGCCATGATCGGAATGTTGAGCGGAATGGCGCGGGTCACGCGGGAGCGGATGTCGACCTCGCCTGGCATCACGTCCGACAGGCCCGGCTTCAACAGCACGTCGTCGAACGTAAAGGCTTCGCGAATGCCTTGTTGCACCGTGGCCATGTGCCAACTCCTTCCTGCGGCCCTGCCGCAAATAGCAATGGATGAGCGCCGCCCTCGGCGTACCTTGCGGCATCGCCGTCGAATCGGAGCCCATCGGTGGGGTTGACGCGGGTCGATAGCACGCCCGCGTGACGAATCAAAGCAATTCGGCCCGCCGGCCAGCCATGCACAGGCTTTTTAAGTAAATTCGGCGTGGAAAGCCCATCCGAACAGTCATTCCGGGGCGCGACGAAGTCGCGAACCCGGAATCCATCCCGCAACGGTTGCTGCAGCCCAATGGATTCCGGGTCGCGCCAGGAGGCGCGCCCCGGAATGACGGAGAGCGACGCCGGCATCGAGCGCAACCCTGAGGAGACGGTCACACCGTTGTTACGCAGGATTTAGGTGCTATGCGTTGATCCGCAATGGCCCGCACAAGGCGACGGTGATAAGCCGCAAGTCCACCCCTCCTTCTGATTTTCATTACCAATCCGTCATGGTCGACAAGCAACGCGTCATTCCGCTGATCGTGGCCACTGCTCTCTTCATGGAGAACATGGACTCGACGGTGATCGCCACCTCGCTGCCGGCGATCGCAGCCGATATCGGCACCAGCCCGCTGACGCTGAAGCTCGCCATCACCTCCTACCTGCTGTCGCTCGCGGTGTTCATTCCGGCGAGCGGCTGGACCGCCGACCGGTTCGGCGCGCGGATGGTGTTCGCGATCGCGGTCGGCGTGTTCATGGTCGGATCGGTCGGCTGCGCGCTCTCGACCTCGGTGACCGACTTCGTGTTCGCGCGCATCCTGCAGGGCATGGGCGGGGCGATGATGACCCCGGTCGGCCGCCTCGTGCTGCTTCGCTCGGTCGACAAGAGCGCGCTGGTCAACGCCATGGCCTGGGTGACGATCCCTGCCCTCATAGGCCCCGTCATCGGCCCGCCGCTCGGCGGCTTCATCACCACTTACGCGTCCTGGCACTGGATCTTTCTGATCAACATCCCGATCGGGCTGCTCGGCATCTTCATGGCCTTGAAGTTCATCGACCCGATCAAGAGCGAGAACCCGGAGCCGTTCGATCTCTACGGCATGGTGCTCGCGGGCGTCGGGCTTGCCGGCATCGCCTTCGGCCTATCCGTCGCAGGTCTCAATCTGCTGCCCTGGGGCACGGTCGCGGCGCTGGTCGTGGGCGGCGCGATCTCGATGACGCTCTATGTCCTGCACGCGCGGCGCACGGGATCGCCGGTGCTGGACTTCTCCCTCTTGAAGCTTCCGACGCTGCGCGCGGCGATCCTCGGCGGCTTCCTGTTCCGTCTCGGCATCGGCGCGCTGCCGTTCCTGCTGCCGCTCCTGATGCAGATCGGCTTCGGCCTGTCGCCGTTCCATTCCGGCCTCGTCACCTTCGCCTCCTCGCTCGGCGCCATGGGCATGAAGACGCTGGCCGCGCGCCTGATCCGCGCCTTCGGCTTCCGCAATCTGATGACGGTGAACGCGATCGTCAGCGCGTTTTTCCTCGGCGTCTGCGCGCTGTTCACGGTGACGACGCCGCTGCTGATCATCATGGTGATCCTGGTGGTCGGCGGCTTCTTCCGCTCGCTCGAGTTCACCGCGATCAACACGGTCGCCTATGCCGACGTCGAGACGCCGCAGATGAGCCGCGCCACCACGCTCGTGAGCGTCAACCAGCAGCTCGCGGTCTCCGCCGGCGTCGCGGTTGGCGCGGCCTCGGTGGAGACGACGATGTGGCTCAGCCATGTCAGCGAGCTCAATGCCGCCGTGTTCATGCCGGCCTTCGTCGTGGTGGCGCTGACCTCGGCGGCCTCGAGCTGGTTCTTCTGGCAGATGCCCGCCGATGCCGGCCACGAGATCTCCGGCCGCAAGGCGGTCGAGATCGCCAGCCGCAAGGGCGCCGGCAAGGGCGCGGCCAAGGCCGCCGTGAAGGCGGCGACCGAGGATACGCAGGACGTGCGGGACCAGCGGCTCGGCTAAAGCGCGATGAGATTAGGATAGATCGTCATCGCGCTTTAGGTGTTGTCTGAGCATGATCTTTTCGGAAAACCGCTGCGCACTTTTCCGGATCATGCTTTAGGGCCCGACGACCGACGGCAACACCCGGTAGAGCGAAACGCCCAGACCCAGCGTGTCGGACAGAGTGAGCTTTCCGTTGATGACGGTGCCCGTCAGCGTGGTCTTCTGCAGCTCGGACGAATGGTTTGCATCAACCAGGAAGAGCGCCAGATTGCTGTGCGTCGCATCGATCAGGTAGCGCTCCGCCGTCACCGGCCCGTTGACGAAAGGCAGATTGTCGACGTCGAGCGAGAACGCCTCCGGCGTCTCGGCCGAAATGTTGGTACCGAAGACGCGCGTCGCGTCGTAATTGTACAGCATGATGTTGGCGGTGGAGCTGCTGCTGTCCCATGTCGCGAACGCATTGAGGTGGGAGCCGGATCCGCCGGTCAGAGCAGCCTGCACGCGCTGGCCGGACATCTTGTTGTACATCCTGAAGAGGTTCGCGACCGGCTTCGGATAGTAGTCGGCCGGATTATCGCCGTGCGGCACCTTGTGCAGCAGGCTGGCCTGTCCCGTGTAAGGCGCGATGTTCGGATCGCCCTGGCCGTCGCCGATGATGAGGTACGATCCCATCGAGATCTTCTTCTTCACCGCTTCGAGCAGGAACGCCGCCGTCCAGGCTGCCCCCTTGTGCGAGTAGTTGACGTCAGTCGCCTCATAGGCCGTAGGGCCCCATTCCGACAGGAACAGCTTCACGTCGGGCATGTTGGCATTGCTCGTCTTCAGCGCATCCAGCTTGGCCTTGACCGTGTCGACCAGCTTGTCGAAGAACGCAAATCCAGCGGTACCGTCCGTCGAGCCATAATAGTGGAACGAGAAGCGATCGAGCCGCGAGTTGAATTTTGACAGGAAGGTCTCTGCCAGCGGATTGAAGGTCTGGTCGAGGAAGACTTCCTCCAAGGTCGGAAGATTCTCCGCCGGATAATAGTTGAAGCTCAGTCCAACCAGGGCCGGCCCGGCCATTTCCAGCGTCTTGCCGTTATAGTTCGGGTTGGCGGCGAGTTCGTTCCTGATGTTCACGATCGCCTGTGAGAAGACCTTCTGAACCGGCAAGAGCTGCCTGGGCAGACGGCGCACGTCGAGCTGATAGGGATAAGACAAGGTCGGGTCGTCGGCATTGGACATCGTGTGGGATTGCAGCGGGGGCCACTGTTTGAGGACATATTTGGCCGGGTCCATCCACCACAGCCAACGGCCCCATGATCCCAACGGCTTGAGCGTATAGGCGGACGGATTGGTGTCGCTCCAGTTCTCCGGGGCCGTATCGGCGATATCAACCTCGTTGCTGACCTCGAAGATGACGGATGGCGCCCCACCGTCGAACGACTTCTTCGCGATATAGCGCACGAGAGCATCAGCATATTTCTGGAAAAGTGCCGGAGCGGGTCCGTTCGCAGCCCAACTCTCGCCAGGGCCGTATTGCACGAAGCGCGGCGGCATGAAGGCCCCGACCGCCACGTGAGGCGAGAGCCCGCGATTCAGGGCCCAGTCAAGATGCCACCCCAGAGGCTGGCAGTCGCCCGGATGGAAGACGCCGTCCATGGTGTAGCCGAACACATCGCCGGTCTGATCGACGTCGCAATAGACATCGCTGAGCAGCAGGCGCGTCCGCTTCATCCCGGTATCGGTGATGATCTGGTTGAACTGGTCGAGCGCCTGTTCGGACGGGCTGTTGGCGCTCTGGTAGATCTTCTTGAGATCACCGAGATCGTCATTGCCGCTGAGACCGATATTGTAGGGCGTCTGCGTGCTGACAACGATCGAGGTGTCTGCACGCGACGTCGTGGCCGAACCGAGGCAGAGCGACGCAAAGGCCAGGAAGGACACCGAGACCAAAAAGAGGCGATGCTTGCAAACGCGCAAGCGCTGACGACACAGGCACTGCATGGATTGATCTCACCCGCTTGAATTGCAAGTGAAGGATCTACCAGCTCAAGATGTTATCGATGTGAATGTTATGTTAGTGCGAGAGTGACACGTCAGTTTGTGTCCGGCTGCCCACCCCGAAACCCTGTCGCGAGCACATAGCGCTCGGACGAATCCTGCCGGCTTGCAGCGGGCTTGACGTGGCGCACCGTGGCGAAGTCGCGCTTGAGCTGGGCGAGCAGATCGGCGTCAGCGCCGCTCTGGAACGTTTTTGCCAGGAACGTGCCACCGGGCTTGAGCACATCGCAGGCAAACGCAGCCGCGGTCTCGACCAGGCCGACGATGCGGAGCTGGTCGGTCTTGCGGTGGCCGGTGGTGTTGGCGGCCATGTCGGACATCACGATATCGGCGCCGCCGCCGAGCATCGCGGTCAACTTGTCCGGCGCGTTATTGTCCATGAAATCGAGCTGCGCGAAATCGACGCCGGGAATCTCGGGCATCTCCAGGAGGTCGATCGCGACGACCTTGCCCTTGCCTTCGGTCGAGCCGACGCGCTTGGCGGCGATCTGGCTCCAGCCGCCGGGCGAAGCGCCGAGGTCGACCACGGCCATGCCGGGCTTCAAAAGACGAAACTTGTCGTCGATCTCGAGCAGCTTGAACGCGGCGCGCGAGCGGTAGCCTGCGGCCTTGGCCTTGGCGACATAGGGATCGTTGAGCTGCCGCTCAAGCCACAGCTTCGACGACAGCTTGCGCTTGCCGCCCGTCTTGACCTGGACGTGCAAGCGGCCGGTGGTGTCTTTCGCCATCTCACCAGCTCCTGAGCGCGCCGTCCTCGCGCATCATCTCGACCAGCATGCCTTCGCGCAGGCCCCGGTCGGCGACGCGTAGGCGCGGCAGCGGGAAGGCGCGGCGGATAGCATCGAGGATGGCGCAACCGGCCAGCACGAGATCGGCGCGCTCGACGCTGATGCAGCTGTTGTTGGCGCGGTCCTCGTAGCTCATGCCGAGCAGCTTGTTGATGGTCGCGGTGATGTCGGCATCGTTCATCCAGATGCTATCGATGCGGCGACGGTCGTAGCGCGCCAGATTGAGATGGATGCCGGCGAGCGTCGTCACGGTGCCGGACGTGCCGAGCAGATGCATGTCGGCGAGATCGCCGCCGTGCTGTTCCGCGAACGGCGCCACGTGGTGTGCTACCTCCTGCTCCATCGCGGCATAGATCTCCGGCGTGACGTCGCGGCCGCCGAACTGTTCGGCGAGCGTGACCACGCCGTACGGGATCGACATCCAGGCCTTGATGCGCGGCTCCGGGTTTTCTGGATCGCGCTCGATCCGCACCAGCTCGGTCGAGCCGCCGCCGATGTCGAACAGGATCGCGCCCCTGCCCCGGGGATCGACCAGCGGCGAACAGCCGAGCACGGCAAGCGAGGCCTCGGTCTCGCGGTCGATCACCTCGAGCTCGATGCCGGTCTCGGCCGCGACGCGGCTGCGGAAACCTTCGGCGTTCGAGGCCGCACGGCAGGCCTCGGTCGCGATAAGCCGCAGCCGCCGCGCTTTCCGCAGGTTGATCTTGTCGCGGCAGATGCTGAGCGCGGCGATGGCGCGCTCGATCGCGGCCTCGCTGATGTTCCCCGTCGCCGAGACGCCCTCGCCGAGCCGGATGATGCGCGAGAAGGAATCGACCACGCGAAAGCCATCGCTGGTCGGACAGGCGATCAACAGCCTGCAATTGTTGGTGCCGAGGTCCAGCGCCGCATAGACGCCGGTTCCCGCTTGCGCGGGGACGGCCGGTTCGGGGGCAAACGCCACCGCCGCCATCGACCCCTCCAGCTCACCGTGCGGCACATGGCCGTCGCGGAGCCGCGTGTGGTCATTCATACAAACTGTCTTTCCGCGGCCGGTCGGGCCGGTCTGGAATTGATTTTTCGCCTGAAACATTAGCAGCGCGGCGGGTATGCGCAACATCGCATCACATGGGACCATGCCCATTCGTGCGTTGTCGTGAACGCGGTGGCGGGTTATCTGAACGGGGTCCGGTCCCCCGCTGCCGCGAAAATGCGCAAATGCCGGCTTTTCAGGTCATTTCCATGCAAGAACACACCAAATCCTCCACGCTCGAAAACGCTATTGCACTGCAAAAATATGGCGTCGGGCAGCCGGTCCGCCGCAAGGAAGACGACACGCTGGTGCGCGGCAAGGGCCGCTATACCGACGATTTCAACCTCCCCGGCCAGGCCTACGCCGTGATCGTCCGCTCCACCCATGCCCATGGCGTGATCCGCGGCATCGGCACCGATGCCGCCAGGGCGATGCCGGGCGTGCTGGGAGTGTGGACCGGCAAGGACCTCGATGCCGCCGGCTACGGCCCCTTCACCTGCGGTCTGCCGCTGAAGAACCGCGACGGCTCGCCCCTGCTCCAGACCAACCGCCAGCCGCTCGCGACCGACAAAGTTCGCTTCGTCGGCGATCCCGTCGCCTTCGTGGTCGCCGACACGCTGGCCCAGGCGCGCGATGCGGCCGAGGCGGTCGAGCTCGATATCGAGCCCCTGCCCGCGGTGACCGATCCCGAGGAAGCCGCCAAGCCCGGCGCGCCGCAGCTTTACGACCACATCCCCAACAACGTCGCGCTCGACTACCACTACGGCGACATGGACAAGGTCAATGCCGCCTTCGCCGGTGCCGCCCACGTCACGAAGATCGACATTGAGAACACCCGCGTTGCCGTGGTCTCGATGGAGCCGCGCGTGGGGTTCGCCTCCTACGACAAGAAGACCGAGCGCTACATCATCCAGATGCCGACGCAAGGCGTCGCGGGCAACCGCGCCAACCTCGCCAAGAACCTGAAGGTGCCGAACGACAAGGTGCGCATCCTCACCGGCAATGTCGGCGGCTCCTTCGGCATGAAGAACGTCAACTATCCCGAATACATGTGCATCCTGTACGCGGCGAAGGAGCTTGGAAAACCGGTGAAGTGGCTGGACGAGCGCTCCACCAGCTTCCTCTCCGACAGCCATGGCCGCGCGCAGAAGATCCATGCCGAGCTCGCGCTCGATGCCGAGGGGCACTTCCTCGCGGCGAAACTCTCCGGCTACGGCAATCTCGGCGCCTACATCACCGGCGTTGCGCCCGGCCCGCTCTCGCTCAACACCGGCAAGAATTTTTCCAGCGTCTACCGCACGCCGCTAATGGGCGTGGACATCAAGACGGTGCTGACCAACACCACGCTGATGGGCGCCTATCGCGGCGCCGGCCGGCCCGAGGCCAACTACTACATGGAACGCCTGATCGACCGCGCCGCCGACGAGATGGGCATCAACCGCCTGACGATGCGCAAGCGCAACTTCATCAAGCAGAACCAGATGCCGTTCGCGGCCTCCTCGGGCGTCACCTATGACAGCGGCGACTTCCAGGCCGTGTTCAACAAGGCGCTCGAAATCTCCGACCACGAGAACTTCGCCAAGCGCAAGAAGGAGAGCAAGAAGGCCGGCAAGCTGCGCGGTATCGCGGTCGGCTCCTATCTCGAGGTCACGGCGCCGCCGAGCGTCGAGCTCGGCAAGATCGTGTTCGATCCTGACGGCACCGTGCAGCTCATCACCGGCACGCTCGATTACGGCCAGGGCCACGCTACCCCATTCGCGCAGGTGCTGTGCCAGCAGCTTGGCGTGCCCTTCGAGAGCGTGAAGCTAGTGCAGGGCGACAGCGACATCGTCCATACCGGCAACGGCACCGGCGGCTCGCGCTCGATCACCGCCAGCGGTCAGGCCATCGTCGGGGCCTCGAAGCTCGTGATCGAAAAGGGCAAGCGCGCCGCCGCGCACATGCTGGAGGCGTCCGAGGCCGACATCGAGTTCGCCGACGGCAGCTTCACGATTGCCGGCACCGATCGCAGCATCGACATCATGGAGCTGGCCAAGCGCCTGCATGACGGCAAGATGCCGGAGGGCGTGCCTGATAGCCTCGATGTCGATCACACCAGCGAACCGGTCGCCTCGGCCTTCCCGAACGGCTGCCACGTCGCCGAGGTCGAGATCGATCCCGATACCGGCGTGGTGCAGATCGTGCGTTACAGCGCCGTCAACGATTTCGGCACGGTGATCAACCCGATGCTGGTCGCGGGCCAGCTCCATGGCGGCGTCGTCCAGGGCATCGGCCAGGCGCTGATGGAGCACGTCCGCTACGACGAGAGCGGCCAGCCGATCACCGGCTCGTTAATGGACTATGCGCTGCCGCGCGCCGAGGACGTCCCGTTCATGGAAGTCGGCGATCACCCGGTGCCGGCCACCACCAATCCGCTCGGCAGCAAGGGCTGCGGCGAAGCCGGCTGCGCCGGCAGCCTGTCCACGGTGGTGAACGCGGTGGTCGATGCGCTCTCCGACTACGGCATCAAGCACATCGACATGCCCTTGACCCCGGAGCGGGTGTGGCGCGCGATTCAGGATGCGAAGGGCAAGGCGGCGTAGGGCAGATCTTCAGCCGCACGATCAGGGCGGCGACGCGTCGCCGCCCGACATTCGACCCTTGGCAGTGACGGCATGCTGCGACGACTGAAGATCATCTTCCACTATTTCCAGGCCGACGCCGCCGCGCGGCGCGGCAG
Source organism: Bradyrhizobium sp. 18BD (assembly GCF_054185225.1). Lineage (NCBI taxonomy): Bacteria > Pseudomonadati > Pseudomonadota > Alphaproteobacteria > Hyphomicrobiales > Nitrobacteraceae > Bradyrhizobium > Bradyrhizobium sp. 18BD. Next base: position 319,204 of record NZ_JAVAYL010000003.1, read on the forward strand.
ATTCGATCGCGCCGCGGAGTGCCTCAGCAAGGTCCTGACGTTCGACCCTGCCAACCCCGCCGCCTATCATGACCGGGGCGTGGCCCAGCAGGGAATGGGCGACTACCGCGGTTCGATCGGCGACTTTGACAAGGCCATTGCCATCGCTCCGAAGACAGCGGCCGCCTATTCCAGTCGCGGGGTTTCCTGGAAACTGCTGGGCGATTTCGATCGCGCCCTCGCGGATCAGCTCGCGGCCATTGCCCTGTCCCCGCGCCTCGCAATTGCCCACGCGGAACTCGGTGCGGTCAGTCTGTTCAGACAAGACTTCGACGGCTCCATTCGCAGCCTGACGACAGCGGTTGATTTGGCGCCTCGTGAGGCCAGCCATCTGATGCTCCGCGGAGTGACACTCTTCTGTCGCGGAGATTTCAAGGCCGCCGTCCCTGACCTGCAACGCGCCTTCGAGATCGGGAACGACACCTATGCTCTGTTGTTTCTGCATCTAGCGCGTGCCAGGGCGGGCGCGAATGCCTCAGCGGCGCTGGAGGCGGACGCAAGCAAGGTGAGAATCTGGCATTGGCCGTCCGCGGCCGTCGGACTTTACCTCGGACGGCTCTCGGCCGACTCGACGATCGCGGCCGCCGGCACGCCCGAGGAAATCGGTGAGGCCCACTTCTATCTCGGACAATGGCACCTGCTCCAGGGCGATCACGCCGAAGCAAGGACGGCATTGCAGGCGGCCACCCAGGCGTGCCCGCCATGGTTCAACGAGCACGTCGCTGCCGTCGCGGAATTGCAGCGCCTCGGATAGAGCGAGGCCGGTTGAGGGTGCAGCCTGCGCCTACGCCGCTTCCGCACCCACAACTGTCGTCGCCCGGCTTGACCGGGCCGCCCAGTACTCCGAGACAGTAGTGATTCTCGGATAGGCCGCGGCGTACTGGATGCCCCGCCTTCGCGGGGCATGACAGCGGGTGTGAGGACGCAGAGTGCCTCTTCCCGCTCTTAAGCCGCCGCCTGCTCGCGCGGCTGGTAGATCGCGGTGTGCTGGCAGTGCGCGATCGGCGTCGTGCCGTTGGCGACGACGAGAGCGTCGAGCTCGACGAAGCGGTGGCCCTTCTTTTCGTAATTCGCGGTGACTTTCGCCCGCGCGGTGATCTCGTCACCGGCGCGTGCGGCTGACAGGAGCTGCATGCGGCTGCCGACATGGATCCACGGGCCCAAAATCGTGTTGTCCACCAGCACGCGGTTCATCACGCGCTGGATCAGGCCGGGATGGCCGAGCCCCTCGCGCACGAAAACCGGATCGGTCTCCCTGACGTCAGTGAGATAATCGGCGGCGTCCTGCCCGGCCCAGCGGCGCGGCGTGGTGCCGAGCCATTTGCCCATTTCGAACGTCGCGGGGCTGACCGGCTTGCGCTCGGCCACAACGGGGGTCTCGACATAATCGCTCAACGACACCACCGGCGCCGCCGCCGGCAGCGAGGCCGTCCCGGTGGCACACAGCTCGGTGCGGCTGAAGACCTCAATCGTCAGCAGGCCGTTGTGCTCGGTCGCATCGACATCGGCGGTCTCGCCGTCATAGACCGGCTTGATGAAGCGCGCCTCGACCAGCCCGCGGGACAGGAAATCGCGGCCCCAGCGCGCCACCGGCACGTGCATCATGTAGGCGAAGACGTCGACGCCCGGCACCAGCCCGCCGGAAAAGCCGAAGCGGCGCGCCACCGTGTCGTCATGCATCTTGTTTTCGGACTGTTTGGCGGTGTTGTAGGCCTCGACGCGCCAGGTTTCGAGCCGGTTCGGCATGGGGCATATTCCCTGTATTCTTGTTGTTTCGGGACCGATCGTAGGCCCCCGGGAACATCGGTCAATCCCCTCGCCTTTAGGGCCCGAATGGGGTACCACGCGGCGAATGACTGACACCCCCACCCGCATCTATGTCGACGCCGACGCCTGTCCCGTGAAGGACGAGATTTACCGCGTCGCGCTCCGCCACGGCGTGCCCGTGAGCGTCGTCGCCGGCAACTTCATCCGCGTGCCCCACGATCCCCTGATCGAGCGCATTGCCGCAGGTAGCGGCATGGACGCGGCCGACGACTGGATCGCCGAACGCGCCAGGCCGGGTGACGTCGTCATCACCTCCGACATTCCGCTGGCGAGCCGCTGCGTGAAGGCCGGCGCCGACGTGATCGCGCCGAACGGCAAGCCGTTCACGGAAGAGTCGATCGGCATGACGCTGGCGGTCCGCAATTTGATGACGGATCTGCGTTCGGCCGGCGAAGTCACCGGCGGCCCGCGCTCGTTCTCGCCGCGCGACCGCTCTGCCTTCCTCTCGGCGCTCGACCAGACGTTGCGCCGGATCCAGCGCCGCCGCGCTGACCAGGCCGCTACGAGCCAGAATTTGGGTCAAGGCTGATCATGGCGCCCCCGCTGATCCAACTCAAAGACATCAAGCTCACCTTCGGCGGGACGCCGCTGCTGTCAGGCGTCGAGCTCAACGTCGCGCCGAGCGAGCGCGTCTGCCTGATCGGCCGCAACGGCTCGGGCAAGTCGACGCTGCTGAAGATCGCGGCCGGCCTGGTCGAGCCCGACGGCGGCACGCGCTTCGTGCAGCCGGGCGCGACCGTCCGCTATCTGCCGCAGGAGCCCGATTTCGGCGAGCACAAGACCACGCTGGCCTATGTCGAGTCCGGGCTCGCCCCCGGCGACGACCAGCACCAGGCGCGTTATCTGCTGGAGCAGCTTGGCCTCACCGGCGATGAGGACCCGCATAATCTCTCGGGCGGCGAGGCCCGCCGCGCGGCGCTGGCCTATGTGCTCGCGCCCTCGCCCGACATTTTGCTGCTGGACGAGCCGACCAACCATCTCGATCTCGCCACCATCGAATGGCTGGAGCAGGAGCTCGACAGCCGACGCAGCGCGCTGGTGATCATCAGCCACGACCGCCGCTTCCTCACCAATCTGTCGCGCTCAACCGCCTGGCTCGACCGCGGCAAGATCAAGCAGATCGACCGCGGCTTTGCTTCGTTCGAGAGCTGGCGCGATGAGGTGCTGGCGGAGGAAGAGCGCGACCAGCACAAGCTCGACCGCAAGATCGTCGACGAGGAGCACTGGCTGCGTCACGGCGTCTCCGGCCGGCGCAAACGCAACGTCAAGCGGCTCGCCAATCTGCATACGCTGCGCGACCAGCGCCGCAACTATCGCGGCACCGCCGGCAGCGCCTCGCTCGCCGCCGCCGAAGCCGAGCAATCCGGCAAGCTGGTGATCGAGGCGAAGGGCATCACCAAAGCCTATGGCGAGCGCAAGATCGTCGAGAATTTCTCGACCCGCATCCAGCGCGGCGACCGGCTCGGCATCATCGGCCCGAACGGCGCCGGCAAGACCACGCTGGTCAATCTGCTCAGCGGCGGCGCGCAGCCTGATTCCGGCATCGTGCGACTGGGCGCCAATCTGGAGACGGCCACGCTCGACCAGCACCGCGAAAGCCTCGATCCCAAATCGACGCTGGCCGAGGCGCTGACCGGCGGCCGTGGCGACCAGATCATGGTCGGTGGCAAGCCGAAGCATGTGGTCGGCTACATGAAGGACTTCCTGTTCGCCCAGGAGCAGCGCGGCACGCCGGTGGAGGTGCTCTCGGGTGGCGAGCGCGGCCGGCTGATGCTGGCGCGCGCGCTGGCCAAGCCCTCGAACCTGCTGGTGCTGGACGAGCCGACCAACGATCTCGACCTCGAAACGCTCGACGTGCTCGAAGAGATGCTCGGCGACTACGAGGGCACGGTCATCCTGATCAGCCATGACCGCGACTTCCTCGACCGCGTCGTCACCTCCGTGATCGCGCCCGAGGGTAACGGCAAGTGGATCGAATATGCCGGCGGCTACAGCGACATGCTGGCGCAGCGCGGCGCGGATCTGAAGCGCGAGACCGCGAAGGCGCAGCCGGTTGCGGAGAAGAAAGAGGAGCGCACGGCTGCGCCCGCCTCCGCGCCGAAGCGCAAGCTGAGCTTCAACGAGAAGCACGCGCTGGAAACGCTGCCGAAGAAGATGGAAACGCTGCAGGCGAACATTGCCAAGCTGCAGCGGGTGCTCGACGATCCCAATCTCTATGCGAAAGATCGCAAGAAATTCGACGACACGTCGGCCGCCATCGCCAAGGCGCATGAAGAACTATCCACCGCCGAAGAACGCTGGCTCGAACTTGAAATGTTGAGAGAAGAGATCGAGCAAGCATAGATCGTAGGATGGGTAGAGCGCAGCGAAACCCATCGCGTAACGGGAATTGGTCCTGATGGGTTTCGCTTCGCTCTACCCATCCTACGGGGCCGAAAATAGAGAGAGCCAATGACCACTCCCCTCGCCGCAAAAATCGCCCGTGAATATGGCACGCCCTGCGCCGTCATCGACATGGACAGGGTCGAGCGCAACATCGCGCGCATCCAGAAGGCCTGCGATGACGCCGGCGTTGCCAACCGGCCGCACATCAAGACGCACAAGAATCCGACCATCGCCAAGATGCAGGTCGCGGCCGGCGCCAAGGGCATCACCTGCCAGAAGATCGGCGAGGCCGAGATCATGGCCAATGCCGGCATCGACGACATCCTGATCAGCTACAATCTGCTGGGCGAGGAAAAGATGGCGCGTCTCGGCGCGCTGAATGCCAAGACCAGGATGACGGTCGCCGCCGACAATTCGACCGTCGTTGCGGGCCTGCCGAAGGCCGCCGCGGCCTCGGGCCGTCCGCTCTCGGTCGTCGTCGAGTGCGACACGGGCCGCAAGCGCGCGGGCGTCGAGACGCCGGCGGAGGCGATCGCGCTGGCGCGCGAGATCGCAGCCTCCAAGGGATTGGAGTTCGCCGGTTTCATGCTCTACCCGACCGAGACCGGCTGGGGCGATGCGCAGAAGTTCTTCGACGAGGCGCTGGTCGGCGTCCGCGCGCACGGGCTGGACGCAAAAATCGTCTCGACCGGGGGCACGCCGAACCTCGTCAATATCGGCAAGCTCAAGGGCGGCACTGAGCATCGCTTCGGCACCTACATCTACAACGACCGCATGCAGGTCGCGGCCGGCTCGGCGACCTGGGACGACTGCGCGCTGCATATCTATTCGACCGTGGTCAGCCGTGCCGCGCCCGAGCGCGGCATTCTCGATGCCGGCTCGAAGACGCTGACGACGGATACCGGCGGCCTCGACGGCCATGGCCTGATCCTGGAGCATCCCGAAGCCAAGATAGCGAAGTTCGCCGAGGAGCACGGCTTCCTCGACCTCTCCCGCAGCAACACACGGCCCAACGTCGGCGACATCGTCCGCATCGTGCCGAACCACGTCTGCGTCGTCGTCAACATGATGGACGAAGTCGTGATGGTCCGCGGCGAGGAGATCATCGGCACCCTGCCGGTGGCGGCGCGGGGGAAGCTGCGGTAGGCGGTTCAGCGCCCGCACATCCTTCGAGGCTCCCGGCGCGATGCTTTGCATCGCGCCACTCGCACCTCAGGATGACGCTCTCTCTTGAGCCATGCTTGGGGTGAGACCGCGCTCTCTCGTAGCCGTCACCCTGAGGTGGCCGCTTCTTCAGCGGCCCTCGAAGGGCGACGGCGTTCTACGAGCGCTTCAACCACTCCAGCATACCCCTGCCCGCCGCAGCCCCGGTCGCGAACGAGGCCTGGAGCAGATAGCCGCCGGTCGGGGCTTCCCAGTCCAGCATCTCGCCGGCGGCGAATACGCCGGGCAATTTGCGTAGCATGAAGTTTTCGTCGAGCTCGTCGAAGGCGATCCCGCCCGCGGTCGAGATCGCGCGATCGATCGGCGCAACACCGCTGAGCTGAACCGGAATCGCATTCACCAGATGCGCCAGCTCCGCCGGCGACAGCGTTGCCAGCGACCGGCCGGATGCAATGGCCGCCTCCTGCATCAGCCCGATGCCGACAGGTGACAATTGCGCGGCCTTGCGCAGGAAGTTTGCCAGCGATTGCTTGCCGCGCGTGCCTGACAGGCGCGTGGTCAGCGCCGCAGTGGTGAGATCCGGCCGCAATGCAATGGTCAGCGTTGCCTGCCCGAGACCCAGCACCGCCTCGCGCAACTCGGCCGATAGCGCGTAGATCGCGCCGCCCTCGATGCCGGCGCGCGTGATCATCGCCTCGCCGCGGATCGTGTACACACCGACCGACAGCGCCACACCCTTGAGCGGCTGGCCCTCAAAACGATCACGGAAAACGTCGGACCAGGCGACAGTGAAGCCCGAGTTCGCGGGCCGAAGCTTCGAGATGGCAACACCTTTCGCGGCAAGATAATCGACCCACGCACCATCCGATCCGAGCCGCGGCCAGCTCGCGCCACCGAGCGCCAGCACCGTTGCGCCGGCGGCGATGGCACGCGGGCCATCAGCCGTTTGGAACTGGAGCCGCCCCTCCGCATCCCAGCCGGTCCAGCGATGCCGGAACGCGAATTGCACGCCCGACGCATCCAGCCGCCGCAGCCAGGCACGCAGCAAGGGCGAGGCCTTGAACGTCTTTGGAAACACCCGCCCGCTGCTGCCGACGAAGGTGATTTGCCCCAGGCCTGCGCTCCAGTCGCGCAGCGCATCGGGCGGAAACGCCTCGACCGCGGCGCGCAGATGCGGCAGCGCCTCGCGGTAACGGGTGAGGAACTCTGCTAGCTGCTCGCTATGGGTGAGATTGAGCCCGCCCCGGCCCGCCATCAGGAATTTGCGGCCCGCGGACGGCATGGCGTCGTAGATGGTAACGCGGACGCCTCCCTGCGCCAGCTCCTCCGCCGCCATCAAGCCGGCGGGGCCGGCACCGATGACGGCGATGTGGGTGTCACGTGAGGTCATGGCGGGAGTTTAGGGCAGATTCTCGCGCCGGAAACAGCGTCATTCCGGGGCGCGCGCGGCGCGAACCCGGAATCCATGGAGCGGCAGAGACGGTGGCGCGATGGATTCCGGACTCGATGCTTCGCATCGCCCCGGAATGACGGCCTCAGAGCTTGATCCCTGCCCGCGCCGCGGCCTGCGCGACATATTTCTGCGTCTGCTCGAACGCACCCTGCAACGCCCTGGCCTTCGACATGTCGCTGATCTCGGCGAAATGCGCGGCGATCGCGTCGGGCGTCCATTCAGCTTCCGGCAGGTTGATGCCTTCGCTCTCCAGGATCTTGATGACCGCGAACGATCCTGCACCGGCGCCCATGATGGTGCGGGTCGGCGCGTCCTCGCTCAGCATGTACTCGACCGCGGGCGTGATCGCGTTCGGCTTCATCAGCTGCAGCGCCTGCGGCGGCAGCAGCTCCTCGGTCATACGGGTCGCCGCCGTCGGCGAGATGATGTTGACGCGGATGTTGGTCTTGCGGCCCTCTTCCGCAAGCACGTTCATCAGGCCGACCATGCCGGACTTGGCCGCGCCGTAATTGGCCTGGCCGAAATTGCCGTAGAGACCGGAGGACGAGGTCGTCAGCACGATGCGACCGTAATTGCGGTCGCGCATGCCGGCCCAGGCTGCCTTGCAGCAGTAGAAGGTACCGACGAGATGCACGTCGAGCACCTTCTGGAAATCGGCAGGCTCCATCTTGCCGAACGACTTGTCGCGCAAGATGCCGGCATTGGCGCACATCAGATCGACGCTGCCCCACTCCTTGGTGGCGCGCTCGACCATGGCGGTGACCTGCTCGAAATTCGAGACGTCGGCGCCGTCGGCCATCGCGGTGCCGCCCGCTTTCCGGATCTCCTCGACCACGGCCTCCGCCGGCGAGAGCGAGCCGCCGGTGCCGTCGCGCGCGCCGCCGAAATCGTTGACGACGACCTTGGCGCCGCGGCTGGCGAGCCCCAGTGCATGCGCCTTGCCGAGACCATTGCCCGCGCCGGTGACGATGGCGACGCGTCCGTCGAACCTGATTGCCATTTTGCAGTTCCTGCTTCTTCTTCCTTCTCCCCTTGTGGGAGAAGGTGGCGCGAAGCGCCGGATGAGGGGTATGTCGCCGCAGTAGAGATCGTGGAGAGAGACCCCTCACCCGGCTTCGCTTTCGCGAAGCCACCCTCTCCACAAGGGGAGAGGGTTAGAGGGCTCCGCATCGATTTGGACAGCTTTTGAGCAGCGATAGATGGCCGGGTCAAGCCCGGCCATGGCGGCCCGCCTCAGGCGAAATAGGTCAGCCCTAGCCACTCCGCGACCAGCGCGGGCTTGTCTTCACCTTCGATCTCCACCGTGACGTTGGTGCGAGTCTGGAATTCGCTTGGCTTGCGCAGCTTGGCTTCGGCCAGCACGAACCGGCCGCGGACGCGCTTGCCCGAGCGCACCGGGGAGATGAAGCGCAGCTTGTCGAAACCGTAGTTCACCCCCATCGTGGCGCCCGCAACCGCGGGCATCACCTCGTAGGACATGATCGACAGCAGCGACATCGTCAGGAACCCGTGCGCGATCGTGGTGCCGAACGCCGTTTCCTTCCTGGCTCTTTCAGGATCGACGTGGATGAATTGGTGATCCTCGATCACGTCGGCATAGGCGTCGATGCGGGGCTGGTCGATCAGGTGCCACGACGATCCGCCGATCTCCTTGCCGACCATGGCCTGATAGGCTTCGAGGGAAATCGGCGGCTTCTTCCAGACTTCGTTCATATCGTTTCAGGTCTCACTTCTTGTTTTCGGCAGCTCCGGAAAATCCTCCTCGCGGAATTCCCGGCCGCGCAGCGGATCGTTGCGATCATCGTCGCGTTCAAGCCGTCGTAGCTGCACCCGGCGGATTTTGCCAGAGATCGTCTTCGGCAGCTCAGTCACGATTTCTAGCCGGCGGATGCGCTTGAACGGCGCAAGGCGCGTGTGCAGGTGCTTGAAGATGGAGAGCGCCGTCTCCGGCGTCCGCTCCGCGCCCGAGGTCAGCAGCACGAAGGCCTTGGGGATCGCGAGCCTGATGGGATCGGGACTCGGCACGACAGCGGCTTCCGCCACCAGCTCGTGCTCGAGCAGCACGCTTTCCAGCTCGAACGGACTGATGCGGTAGTCGGATGATTTGAACACGTCGTCGGAGCGTCCGACGAAGGTGAGATAGCCGTCCTCGTCCTCGAAGACGACGTCACCGCTGCGATAGAGCGCGCCGTCCGCGCCGGACAGTTTTCCGTCGTCGCCCTGATAGCCCTGCATCAGACCGGCGGGACGATCGGCGCCGAGCAGCAGCGCCACCTCGCCTTCCTTGGCCGGATGGCCATCAGCGTCACTCACCTGCACGCGATATCCCGGCAGCGGCCGGCCCATCGAGCCGACCTTGATCTTTTGCCCCGGCGAGTTGCCGGCAAGCGCGGTGGTTTCGGTCTGGCCGTAGCCGTCGCGGATGGTGAGCCCCCAGGCGGCCTGCACCTGGTCGATCACCTCAGGATTGAGCGGCTCGCCGGCGCCGCAGACTTCGCGAAGGGCGACGTTGAACGAGGCCAGGTTCTCCTGGATGAACAGCCGCCACACCGTCGGCGGCGCACACAGCGTGGTGACGCCGCAGCGGCCGATGGTGGCGAGCAGACCTTTCGCATCGAAGCGCGGCTGGTTGACCACGAACACGGTCGCGCCCGCATTCCACGGCGCGAAGAAGCTGCTCCAGGCGTGCTTGGCCCAGCCGGGCGAGGAGATGTTGAGATGGACGTCGCCGGGCTTGAGCCCGATCCAGTACATGGTGGAGAGATGACCGACCGGATAGCTGCGCTGGCTGTGCCGCACCAGCTTTGGCTTTGCCGTGGTGCCTGAGGTGAAATAGAGCAGCATCGGGTCGTCGGCCTTGGTCACACCGTCGGGCGCAAAACGCTCCGGCGCTTTCGCTGCCTCGTCATAGGCGAGCCAGCCTTCAGAGGCGGCGCCCACCACGATGCGCACGATATTCTCGGCACCGAGGCTTGCGAATTTCGCGACCTGATCGTGCGCGGCGACCACCGCCCTCGCCTTGCCGCGATCAAGCCGGTCGCGCAGCTCGTCGGCGGTGAGCAGCGTGGTTGCGGGAATGACGACGACACCGAGCTTCATCGCCGCGAGCATCGTCTCCCACAGCGGAACTACATTGCCGAGCAGCAGCAACAGGTGATCGCCGCGCTTCAGGCCCTGCGCGCGCAGGAAGTTGGCGACCTGGTTGGAGCGCTGCGAGAGCGCCGCGAAGGACAGCTTTGTCTGCTTGTCCTGCGCAGCATCGACGATCCAGAGCGCGGGCCGATCCTTGCTGTCCGCATTCGTCGCCAACTCGGCGTCGAACCAGTCGAGCGCCCAGTTGAAGGGAGCTGGATCGGGCCAGCGGAAGTCTCTGACCGCCGTCTCGTAGTCCATGCGGTGCTGCAGCAGAAACGCGCGCGCTTCCAGAAATGTCGTCATGATCAGAGCCCGTCGAATTGATCTTCGAGCGTAGCCCGGATGGAGCGAAGCGCAATCGGGGCCAGCCAGGGCCCCGAACGGAACTATCCCGGATTTCGCTTCGCTCCATCCGGGCTACGAAGCCCCGCTATTTTCCAGCGAGGCCGCGAACGTGCTTGATAATTCCGGAAAAATCCACCCCGCCTTGGCCGGCTGCGTCGAAAGACTGATAGATCTCCTGCGCATGCTTGCCGAGCGGCGTCGCCGCGCCCGCGGCCTTGGCGGCGTCCTGCGCCAGGGTCAGGTCCTTCACCATCAGCGCCGAGGCGAAGCCCGGCTTGTAGTCGTTGTTGGCCGGCGAGGTCGGCACCGGGCCCGGAACCGGGCAATAGGTCGTCAGCGACCAGCACTGGCCCGACGAGGTCGAGGCGACGTCGAACAGCGCCTGGTGCGAGAGACCGAGCTTCTCGCCGAGCGCAAAGGCTTCGCTCACCGCGATCATGGAAATGCCGAGGATCATGTTGTTGCAGATCTTGGCCGCCTGCCCTGCGCCGGCGCCGCCGCAATGGACGATCTTCTTGCCCATCTTCTCCAGCACCGGCTTTGCCGCCGCGAACGCATTCTCCTCACCGCCGCACATGAAGGTGAGCGTCGCGCCCTTGGCGCCGCCGGTGCCGCCGGAGACCGGTGCATCGACCGAGAGCACGCCGTTCTTGGCGGCCAGCGCATGCGCCTGCCGCGCGCTCTCGACGTCGATGGTCGAGCTATCGATGATCAGCGTGCCCTTGGTCATGGCGGGGACGACCTCGTTCCAGACGCCGAGCACATGCTTGCCTGCGGGGAGCATGGTGACGACGACATCGGCGCCCTTCACCGCGCCCGCGGCGCTGTCGGCGATGCCGGCACCGTCGGCCTTGGCTTGCGCGCGGGAGGCTTCGACGAGGTCGAACGCGACAACCTTGTGGCCGGCCTTGACGAGGTTGGCCGCCATCGGGCCGCCCATGTTGCCCAGACCAATGAATGCGATCGTGGCCATCTTCGTATCCTCCGCTATAGCGTTGTTAGTTGAACGTCAGCTCGTCAGCGCCGATCTCGGCAAGATACGGCGCCAGCATCTGCGGCGTCACGTCCTCGACGCGGGGCGGCGACCAGGTCGGACTGCGGTCCTTGTCGATCACGGCGGCGCGCACGCCCTCGCGGAAATCGTCGCTGCGGAACACCTCCAGCGCGGCGCGATATTCGCGCACCAGGCACTCTTCGAGGCTCGACGCGGTACGCGCGAGCCGCAGCAGCTTCAGCGTCACCACCATGCCGCGCGGGGATTTCTCGTTGAGCGTCTTCAGCGTCGCCAGCGCGAATTCCGAACCATCGCGCTTGAGCGCCGCAAAAATGTCTTCCATGCGGTCGAAGCCGAACAGCGCATCGATAACAGGCTCCTTCGCGGCGACCGGTCCCGCGGCATCACGAGTCGCAAAGCCGTTGATGAGCTTGGTGACGTCGGCTGCTGTTACGCCAGGGCTAACCTTCGTCAGCGCCTCGCGCAGCTCCGGCCACTTTGCGGCCGGCACCACGGCATCCGCGAATTTTGCGTGGATCGCGTCCGGCCCATTCATGGTCTGGCCGGTCAGGCCAAAATAGGTGCCGATCTCGCCAGGCGAGCGCGACAGCAGCCAGGTGCCGCCGACATCGGGGAAAAAGCCGAGGCCGACCTCGGGCATCGCCAGTTTGGTGCGATCGGTGACGACGCGATGGCTGGCATGGCCTGACAGCCCGACGCCGCCGCCCATGACCAGGCCATCCATGAATGCGACATACGGCTTCGGATATTTCGCGATCCGCGCGTTCATGACGTATTCCTGGCGCCAGAACCGCGCGCCGAGGTCGCCGCCTCCGCGCGAGCTCTCCCAAAGGCCGCGGATGTCGCCGCCGGCGCAAAGGCCGCGCTCGCCGGCGCCTTCCAGGATGATGACCGCGACCTCAGGATCGGTCTCGAAGCGGTCGAGCGCCGCGTCGATGCCCTTGGACATCTCCAGCGTCATGGCGTTGATCGCCTTGGGCCGGTTGAGCCGGATCACGCCCGCCGCGCCCTCGCGGCGAACGATGAGATCGCCCTCTTCCACTGAACTCATCGCGCGCCCTCGATCAATTTGCGCGCCACGATGAGCCGCATGATTTCATTGGTGCCTTCGAGGATCTGGTGCACGCGCAGATCGCGCACGATCTTCTCGATGCCGTATTCGCTCAGATAGCCGTAGCCGCCGTGAAGCTGCAGCGCGTGGTTGGCGACCTCGAAGCCGACATCGGTGCCGAAGCGCTTTGCCATCGCGCACAGCATGGTGGCATCAGGATCCTTGCGGTCGAGCGCGGCGGCAGCGCGCCACAGGAAGGTGCGCGCAGCCTCGAGCTCGATCGCCATGTCGGCGAGGCGGAACTGCAGCGCCTGGAATTCGTCAAGGCGCTTTCCGAACGCCTTGCGCTCCTTCATGTAGGCGCGCGCCTTGTCGAGCGCGGTCTCCGCGCCGCCGAGCGAGCAAGCCGTGATGTTGAGGCGGCCGCCGTCGAGGCCGGCCATCGCGATCTTGAAGCCGACGCCCTCCTCGCTCAGGCGGTTCTCGACCGGCACGCGGGCGTTCTCGAACATCACCGCGCGGGTCGGCTGCGCGTTCCAGCCCATCTTGCGCTCATTGGCGCCAAAGGACACGCCCGGCGTCTTGCCATCGATGACGAGCGTCGAGATGCCGCCCGGGCCATCGCCGCCGGTGCGCACCATCGCGACCAGCAGATCGGTGCCGCCGGCGCCGGAGATGAACTGCTTCTGGCCGTTGAGGACGTAATGATCGCCGTCGCGCACCGCACGGGTGCGCAGCGCCGCCGCGTCCGAGCCGGCGCCCGGCTCGGTCAGGCAGTAGCTGGCGATCAGCTCCATGCTGCAGAGTTTCGGCAGCCATTTGTGGCGCTGGGTGTCGCTGCCGAAGGCATCGATCATCCAGCTCGCCATGTTGTGGATGGAAATGAAGGCCGAGGTGGTCGGACAGCCCGTCGCCAGCGCCTCGAAGATCAACGCGGCGTCGAACCGCGTCATGGCGGAGCCGCCGACATCCTCGCGGATGTAGATGCCGCCCATGCCGAGGGCTGCAGCTTCGCGCATCACGTCGACGGGGAAATGCTTCTCCTCGTCCCAGCGCAACGCGTGCGGCGCGATCTTCTCCGCCGCAAACGCCAACGCCATATCGCGAACCGCGACCTGATCCTCGTTCAGAGCGAACTGCATGCTGCCGCCTACCCTTTCACTTCATCGTCATTGCGAGCGCAGCGAAGCAATCCAGACTGTCCCCGCGGAAAGACGCTGGATTGCTTCGTCGCTACGCTCCTCGCAATGACGATCGAGAGGACTACTTCATCAGCGGGATCGAGAACTCCGCACCTTCCTTGACGCCGGACGGCCAGCGCGAGGTCACCGTCTTGGTCTTGGTGTAGAAGCGGACCGAGTCCGGGCCGTGCTGGTTGAGATCGCCGAAACCCGACTTCTTCCAGCCGCCGAAGGTGTAATAGGCGATCGGCACCGGGATCGGCACGTTGATGCCGACCATGCCGACGTTCACCTTGGCCGCGAAGTCGCGCGCGGCGTCGCCGTCGCGGGTGAAGATGGCAACGCCGTTGCCGTAGTCATGGTCGGACGGCAGCGCCAGCGCTTCCTTGTAGTCGTGCGCGCGCACGACCGAGAGCACCGGGCCAAAGATCTCTTCCTTGTAGATCCGCATGTCCTTGGTGACGTTGTCGAACAGCGAACCGCCGAGATAGAAGCCCTTCTCGTAGCCCTGCATCTTGAAGCCGCGGCCGTCGACGGCGAGCTTCGCGCCTTCCTTGATGCCGATGTCGATGTAGCTCTTGACCTTCTCGACCGCCTCGCGGGTCACCAGCGGACCGTAGTCGGCCGACGGATCGATCGAGGTGCCGATCTTGAGCGACTCGACGCGCGGGATCAGCTTTTCCATCAGACGGTCCGCGGTGGACTTGCCGACGGGCACCGCGACGGAAACCGCCATACAGCGCTCACCGGCCGAGCCGTAGCCGGCGCCGATCAGCGCGTCGACAGCCTGGTCCATGTCGGCGTCGGGCATGATGATGGCGTGGTTCTTGGCGCCACCGAAACACTGGCAGCGCTTGCCGGTCTGGGCAGCACGCTCATAGATGTACTGCGCGATCGGCGTGGAGCCGACGAAGCCGACAGCCTTGATATCGGGATCGTCGAGGATGGCGTCGACCGCTTCCTTGTCGCCGTTGACGACGTTGAGGATGCCGGCCGGCAGACCCGCCTCGATCATCAGCTCGGCGAGCAGCATCGGCACGCCGGGATCGCGCTCGGACGGCTTCAGGATGAAGGCATTGCCGCAGGCGATTGCGGGCGCGAACTTCCACATCGGGATCATCGCCGGGAAGTTGAACGGCGTGATGCCAGCGACGACGCCGAGCGCCTGGCGCATGGAGTAGATGTCGATGCCGGGACCGGCGCCTTCGGTGTACTCGCCCTTCATCAGATGCGGGATGCCGCAGGCGAACTCGGCGACTTCGAGGCCGCGCTGGATGTCGCCCTTCGCATCGGGGACGGTCTTGCCGTGCTCACGCGCGAGCAGCTCAGCGAGCTTGTCGTAGTCGCGCTGCACCAGCTCGACGAATCTCATCATCACGCGGGCGCGGCGCTGCGGGTTGGTCGCGGCCCATTCGGGCTGCGCGGCGCGCGCGTTCTCGACGGCGGCGCGGACCTCGGCCTTGGACGCCAGCGCGACCCTGGCCTGGACGTCACCGGTCATCGGCTCGAAGACGTCCGCCGTCCGGCCCGACGTGCCCTTCACTTCCTTGCCACCGATGAAATGTCCGACTGAACGCATGGAATGATCTCCTTGAGGGCGAGCTTGAACGCTTTGACAAATCCTATTGACCTGCATTTTATAGGATTCAAGTCTGAGATATTGCACCATAGATGTGCGAAAATGCTGGATCAAGGTCACATCGACTGGGACGACTTTCGCTTCGTGCTGGCCATCGTGCGGGGCGGCTCGGTGTCGGCTGCGGCAAAACAGCTCGGCGTCGATCATGCGACCGTGATCCGCCGCGTCGACCGGCTGGAAAAGCACCTTTCGGCAAAGCTGTTTGACCGGCGCAAGACAGGTTATCTCCTCACCGAGGCCGGCCAGCGCGTTGCCGACAGCGCCGAGGCGATGGAATCGACCATCGTTGCCAACCAGGAGCAGGTCGGCGGCTCGGTCGCGCGGCTGACCGGGACGGTGCGGATCGGCGCCCCCGACGGCTTCGGCACCGCCTTCCTGGCACCGCGGCTGGCGCCGTTCGCCGACCGCTATCCCGACCTCGATTTGCAACTTGTAGCCACTGCGCGCTTGTTCAGTCTCTCCAAGCGTGAGGCCGACATCGCGATCAGCCTGACCATGCCGAAGGAAGGCCGCATCGTCGGCCGCAAGCTGCTGGACTACCGCCTCGGGCTCTATGCCGCCCCCGCCTATCTCGACCGCTTCCCGAAAATCGCCTCGCGGCAGGATTTGGTGCAGCACCGCTTCGTCGGCTATATCGAGGAGCTGCTGTTCACACCCGAGCTCGATTACCTGCCGCAGGTGTCGCCGCGGATTTCCGCGCGCTTCCGCAGCGCCAATCTGATCGCGCAGCTCAACGCCACGCTCTCAGGATTCGGCATCGCCGTGCTGCCGCATTTCATGGCGAGCGACTATCCGCAGCTCGTCGCGGTGTTGCCGGAGGAGATTTCGATCACGCGGACGTTCTGGATGCTGATGCACGCCGACAGCAAGGACCTCGCGCGGATCCGGGCCGTGGCAGACTACATCGGGGAGATCGTGGAGCGCGAGCGGGCGTTGTTTGCGGGAAGGTAAAGCACCGCTCCCGTAGGATGGGCAAAGCGAAGCGTGCCCACGTTGTCTAACGTGAACGTGGAGTGATGGTGGGCACGGCGCATGCGCGCCTTTGCCCACCCTACGGCATCTCGTTACTGCTTCGCCTTCTTCGCCGCCGCGACCTTCGGCTCACGCTTCGTGCCTTCAAGCGCGCTGTCCTTGCCCGCCTTCAGCACCTCGTCCGAGAGCTCGCTGGAGCCGGCGATCCGCGCCAGCAGCATGGTGCCGGCCATGGTCGCCAGCGTTGCGATTGCCTGCTTGCGCGCAGCCTTGCGCGGAACGTTCGGGATGAAATCAGTCATCATCTCGACCATTTCGTCGAGCTTGCCGGCAAAGGCTTTTCGCGTCTTCGGGCTTTCGCGGGCGATTTCGGCTCCCAGCGCAGGGATCGAGCAGCCATGGCCGGGATTGTCGCGGTGGAGCGCCGAGAGATAAGTCTCGACGATCTGGGCGAGCTGCTTCTCGGGCGCGATCTGATCGGATTGCTTGCGCCAGTGCTCCATCGAGCGGTCCATGGCGTAGGCAAACGCCTCGATCACCAGCGCCTCGCGCGAGTCGAAATGCGCATAGAAACCGCCATGGGTCAGGCCTGCTTCCTTCATGAGGTCGGCAACGCCAATCCCGTGGGCCCCCTTTTCGCGCAGCCGCACGGAGGCCTTCTTCACGATGCGATCGTGGGTTTCCTGCTTGTGTTCCCGGGAATAGCGCATTCGGGTCTCATTGAATGTCGGAGATCATCTCATAGCACAGAAATGGACCAGCCGGTGAATTAAAATCATGTTAAGTTGTTGCGCCGATCATCGAAAAGGTTGCAGTTGCATGGACTGCGAGCGCGCCCTTGCCATCGCGCACGAAACCCTCGGTGTAGCTGGTCTGACGTCCCAGCTTGATCACTTTACCTTCGGCCGAGATCAGCCCGGAGCGAACCGACAGCGGGCGCAGGAAGGTCATCTTCAGGTCGAGGGTCACCGACGATTGCCCAGCCTCAAGCCGTGTCGAAATGGCGCAGCCCATGGCGGTGTCGATCAGCGCCGCGGCGGTCGCCCCGTGCAGGAGGCCGATGGTATTTTCGAGATCCTCGCGCGGCTCCAGTTCCATCACGATCCGGCCCGGCTCGACCACGCCGACGGTGAAGCCGATCAGTTTTGCGAAGGGCGGCGGCGGCAGGCGGCCATCGCGAATGCCGAGCATCGCGTCCATGCCTGACAGCCCCATGGCGACTTTCGCAACCGGCGCCGGCACCTGCCAGTCCACCACGCGCTCGCGGCGGAGCGTGGACGAAAACAGGTCGAGTTGATCGTTGTCGGTCATGACGGCCTCTTTATATGATTTACGTCATACTATGTCACGGACTTCGCGCTGGCAACTTCGTCCCCACCCGCTTGACAACACGGACGTTTCGGCCCGGAAGTGATCCTGACCGGCGCGCCTCGCGCCCGTCCACGAAACCTTCGAGATGCCACGATGGAAATGCTCAACAATCACTGCGGCGTGACGCGCGATGCGCGCGGCGTCGTTCATGTCGCGATCTGCAACGCCGGCTCGCTGAATATTCTGGGCTCGCCTGTGACCGACGCGGTGCGCGAAGGCCTGCAGCAACTCTCGTCCGATCGCAGCATCCGTGTCGTGGTGCTGCGCGGCCAGAGCGAGAAGAGCATGATCGGCGGCGCTGACATCAAGGAGATGGCCAGGCTCGACCAGACATCAGCCGAAGCCTTCATCAGCCGCCTGCGCGATCTCTGCGAGGCCGTGCGTCAGTTCCCCGCCCCCGTGATCGCGCGCATGCCCGGCTGGTGCCTCGGCGGCGGGCTCGAGGTTGCTGCCGCCTGCGACCTCCGTATCGCCGCGCATGATGCGCATTTCGGCATGCCGGAGGTGCGCGTTGGAATCCCCTCGGTGATCCATGCCGCGCTGCTGCCGCGCCTGATCGGCTGGGCCCGCGCCCGCTGGCTGGTGATGACGGCGGAAAACATCGACGCGCCGACGGCGCTGGCCTGGGGCCTGGTCGACAAGGTCGCGCCGGCGGGCGGGCTGGATGCCGCGGTCGAGCACCTCGTCACCGCGCTGCTCGAATGCGGCCCCGAGGCGCTGCAGTCGCAGAAGGCGCTGCTGCGGCAATGGGAGGAGCTGCCGCTGACGGAGTCGGTGAATCTCAGCGTCAAGGTGTTCGGCGAGTCGTTCCTGACGGACGAGCCGACGCGGCTGATGCAGGCGTTCGTGAACAGGAAGCGGTAGGCTGCCTCAAAGGCGGAGTCATGCCCCCGCGAAGGCGGGGCATCCAGTACGCCGCGGCGCCAGTTGCAAAAGCAAGGTCGCCTACGCAGGCCTCTGGAATACTGGATTGCCCGCCTTCGCGGGCAATGGCAGCGGAGTGTGGGGCGACAACTGCGCCGACGCCGAAACACGGCGTCGACCAACCTCCTCCAATC
Organism: Bradyrhizobium sp. 18BD; assembly: GCF_054185225.1. Lineage (NCBI taxonomy): Bacteria > Pseudomonadati > Pseudomonadota > Alphaproteobacteria > Hyphomicrobiales > Nitrobacteraceae > Bradyrhizobium > Bradyrhizobium sp. 18BD. The sequence goes on from NZ_JAVAYL010000003.1 coordinate 337,839, forward strand.
GAACGACCAAATCTCATCCGGACCACGACATTTTCTCATCCGTGCCGCGGTTGCATTTTTTGCATCGCATCATATGATGATCGTAATCTTACACACCGCTCGCAGGGAGTTTTTGTCATGGCCGAAGCTGCAGATCCCGTCGTCGTCGTCTCCGCCGCCCGCACCCCGCTCGGCCGCTTCATGGGCGAATTGTCGCCACTCCCCGCGCACAAGCTTGGCTCGCACGTGATCGGCGCGGCGCTGGAACGCGCCAAGCTTGCGCCGGAGAAGGTCGACGAGGTCTTCATGGGCTGCGTGCTGCCGGCAGGACAAGGCCAGGCGCCGGCGCGCCAGGCCGCGCGCGCGGCCGGCTTGCCCGATGCGACCGGCGCCACCACCGTCAACAAGGTCTGCGGCTCCGGCATGAAGGCGACCATGCTGGCGCACGACATCATTCGCGCCGGTTCCGCCGAGATCGTCGTCTCCGGCGGCATGGAGAGCATGAGCAACGCGCCTTATCTGCTGCAGAAGGCGCGCGGCGGCTATCGCGCCGGCCATGACCGCATCATCGATCACATGATGATGGACGGGCTCGAGGACGCCTACGAGACCGGCCGCTCGATGGGCGATTTCGGCGAAGCGACGGCAGAGGCCTATCAGTTCACCCGCAAGGACCAGGACGCCTATGCGATGGAAACGCTGAGCCGTGCCCGCAAGGCGGTCGAGGGCGGCGCCTTCAAGGCCGAGATCGCGCCGATCACGCTGACCGAAAAGGCCGGCCCGCGCATCATCGCCAATGACGAGCATCCGCTCAAGGTTGATCCCGCCAAGATCCCGGGCCTGAAGCCAGCGTTCCGCGCCAACGGCACCATCACGCCGGCCGCGTCCTCCGCCAACGCCGACGGCGCCGCCGCGCTGGTGCTGACCAAACGCTCACTCGCCGATCGCAATGGCCTTCCTGCCATCGCCGAGATCAAGGGCCACGCTACCCATAGCCAGGAACCGCAATGGTTCACCACGGCACCGATCCCGGCGATCCGCAAGCTGCTCGACAAGGTCGGCTGGAGCGCAGGCGATGTTGATCTGTTCGAGATCAACGAAGCATTTGCGGTCGTCGCCATGGCGGCGCAGCGCGATCTCGGCATTCCCCGCGAGAAGCTGAACATCAACGGCGGCGCCTGCGCGCTCGGCCATCCCATCGGCGCCACCGGCGCGCGGCTGATCGTGACGCTGCTGCATGCGCTGGAGGCCAACAACCTCAAGCGCGGCGTCGCGGCGCTCTGCATCGGCGGCGGCGAAGCCACCGCGATCGCCGTGGAGCGTCTCGCGCATTGACGCGACAACGTCCGAAAATGAGGGAAGTCTGTCATTTTAGACTTCCCTTCCTTGTGCCAGACTGCATCAATGACGCGGGTCTCTCGGAGCCCGCCAACCAATATTGAGGGGCGATGATCTCGAACTGGCTCGCGGCAGCACTCGGCCGCCGCAATATCCACTACGGCTTGGTGATGGTCGGCGTCACCTTCCTCGCCGCGCTGATCAGCGCGGGCACGGTCGGCGCGCCCGGCGTGTTCATCGTTCCCTTGCAGAAAGAGTTCGGCTGGAGCACGGCGGAGATCTCCTCCGCGCTGTCGATCCGCTTCATCCTGTTCGGGCTGATGGCGCCGTTCGCGGCCGCCCTGCTCAACCGCTACGGCCTGCGCAACGTCACGCTGGCGGCGCAGCTCATCGTCGTCTCGGCGCTTGTGCTCTCGCTCGGCATGACCGAGGTCTGGCAGCTCATTGCGCTCTGGGGCGTGGTGATCGGTATCGGCACCGGCATGACCGCTTTGGTGCTGGGCGCCACCATCGCGACGCGCTGGTTCGCCGCACGGCGCGGCCTCGTCGTCGGCATCATGACCGCGAGCGTCGCCACCGGCCAGCTCGTGTTCCTGCCGCTGCTGGCAAGCCTGACGGAACGCTTCGGCTGGCGCCTGGCGCTCGGATTCGTCTGCGTCATGCTCGGCGTCTCCGCCGTCGCGGTCCTGCTTGCGATGCGCGACCGGCCGAGCGATGTGGGCTTGCGGCCGTTCGGCGATGAAGGCACCGAGCCCCTACCCGCCCCGCCCGCGAGCCATGGCTCGATCACGGCGGTGGCGCTCGGCACGCTGCGCGACGCCTCGAAGTCGAGCGCGTTCTGGATCCTGTTTGCGACCTTCTTCGTCTGCGGCGCCTCGACCAACGGCCTCGTGCAGGTACACCTGATCCCGATGTGCCTCGATTTCGGCATCCCGCAGGTGCAGGCCGCGAGCCTCCTCGCCGCGATGGGCATCTTCGACTTCTTCGGCACCATCATGTCGGGCTGGCTGTCGGACCGCTACGACAACCGCTATCTGCTGTTCTGGTATTACGGCCTGCGCGGGCTGTCGCTGATCTTCCTGCCGTTCAGCGATTTCTCGTTCTACGGCCTGTCGATCTTCGCGATGTTCTACGGCCTCGACTGGATCGCCACGGTGCCGCCGACGGTGCGCCTCACCGCGCAGAAGTTCGGACCCGAGCGTGCCAATCTGGTGTTCGGCTGGATCTTTGCCGGCCACCAACTCGGCGCCGGTAGCGCCGCATTCGGCGCCGGTCTTTCGCGGACGGTCTATCAGAGCTATCTGCCCGCGTTCTTCATCGCCGGCGCGCTCTGCGTGTTCGCCTCGCTGATCGTGCTCGCGCTGTCGCGGCAGCCGAAGCCGCAGGCCAAACCTGCGATGGCCTAATATCTAATCGTGGTGGTGACGCCGAACACCGCGGCGTCACCGATCCGCGAGACACCGGTCGGATCGTTCGGATTCGGAACGCCGCCGGAGGGACGCCACACATACTGGAAGTAAGGCGCGATCAGCCAGCCCGGCTTGATGTGCGCCTCGTAGATCATTTCGAGCAAGGTCTCGTTGCTGCGCACCGGCCCCAGGACGCCACTGTAGAAGTTGGTGTCGAGATCGAGATTGCGCGCGGTGTTCGAGATCCGCATATACGCCATCGCCACGCCGAAACGGTCGAGCGGCCGGCCGGGCGTGAAGCCGACAAAGCCGATGCCGCCGTCCAGATAAAGGTCGATCAGGTTGCGATCCGGCGGGCTGTAGGCGATGCGGCCGAACGCGGTGATACCGGGGATCGAGGCCGACGTGGTGTTGTCCTTCACCTCCGGCGGCCGGTACAGCACCTGCTCGATCACGGCGAAGATGCCGTAATTGCCTTTGAGCCTTGCCGGAATGCCGCTGCCATCAGGATCGGCGATCGACTGCCCTTCCGCCGTAAAGCGCTGGCTGTCGAACGAGCCGTAATGCTTCCAGGCGCCCGGCGTGAAATTGCCGGCGAGCGGACGCCCGCCGATATCGATGTCGTAGTTGAAGCGGACCTGTCCGATCAGCCAGGGCGGATCGTTGACGCGGAAGGCAAGGCCATGATGGTCGCGCAGTTGCGGATCCTGATCGCCCGGCCCCGAGGGATCGCCGTTGAAGACGGCGCCGAACAAAGTGACCTGGTCCGACAACGTGGCCTTGACGCGAATGCCGGGCACCGCGATCGGCGGCGCCGGACCACCGGCCGGCAGGTTGGACGCCTTGATCGCAGGCCAGCCGAAGGTGCCGTTGATGAAGAGATCGTCGGTCTCGCTGTCGAAGAACTCGACATCGGCGGCCTGCTGGCCGGCCCTGATGTTCAGGCGGTCGTTGAAGAAGCTCTGCTCGAAATAGGCGTTATAGAGCCGCTGGTCGGGCAGCGCCTCGATCTCGCTGATGGTGGCGAGGTTCTGCACGTAGTTGCGGGAGAGCCCCTGCCCGTAGATCACAAAGGCATTGGCGTAGAAGCGCCCCCCGGTCCAGCCGACCAGTTTGTCGAGATCGGCATCGACCGACAGATCGAGCCGGCCGAAATGGATGGCGCCGCGTTTCACGCCGCCGGAGACGTTGGCGATGTTGTCGGCGATATAGGTCGCGCCGAAATTCAGGCCCTTGTTGGCGATGCCGTCATGCCATTCGTTGAACCATTTCGGAAACAGCCATTCGGCCGCGCTCTCGTCCTTGGCGCCGGCGAACGCGCTTGTTGTCGTGCAGGCCAGTGCCATCGCGGCCGCAAGAGATGCATGGGCACGCACAATCACGATCGATACGCTATTTGAAGATGCCCGTGCGCCGCATGAACAGATAGGCTGCGCCGACCGACGAGGCCATCAGCAATGCCGCCCAGATAAATCCCTCGTCGACATCGGTGAGCGGCAGGCCTTTCGTGTTCATGCCGAAGATTCCCGTGATCAGCGTCGGCGGCAGCAGCAGCGAGGTCACGATCGAGAGCGTGTGGAGGTGGCGGTTGCTCTCCTCCTCGTTCTTGAAGCGCAGCTCCTCTTCGAGCAGGCGGCTGCGTTCGCGCAGCTCGACGATGTCGTGATCGAGACCGTCCAGACGCTGCGCCAGCTTGCCGGCCTGGATCCGCAAACTTGGCGACAGATGGTCGGTGTTCTTCTGGTCGAGGCGGTGGAACAGCACCCGCAGGCCCGTGAGCTGGCGATGCAGCCTGACGCAGGTGCGGCGGAGGCGGCCGAGATTGCGGCGCATCTCCGACTTGGCCTCATCGGCCAGAATCCGCTCCTCGATGTCGTCGATCTCCTGGCCCAGCTTGTCGGCCATCCGGTCGAGCGTGTCGGCGACCTCGTCGACGATCTTCTCCAGCAGATGGGCGACATTGTCGACACGGTAGCCGCCTTCCAGCACGCGGCGCGTCGCGTCCGCCGAGCACAGCGCATGATGGCGGCCGCTGACGAGAAGGTGCTCGGTCATGGCGAAACGCAGGAACGCGGTCTCCTCCGTCGCGCGGTCGATGTCGCGCACGAGATCGGAGAACACGCCGTAGACGCAGTGGTCGATGACGTGAAGCTGCTGGAACGTGTCGTTCGACAGCAGCAGTTCGCGCGCCAGCGGCGGCAGCTGCGATGACGCGATCCACGGCCGCACGCGACCATCTGTCAAATTGAAATGCAGCCACAGACGGCCATCATGGCTGAACTCGATCGGCTGGTTGATCGGAAGCGGCTCGGCGCTGCCGTCGCTGTGCAGGCGGAACGCCCACACCAGGCCCGGAATGGCGGGGCCGGTGTCCTCTATCGCGCTGACAAGCTTCGCCGGCTCAGCCATGCCTACCCCCAAGTCAACGTCTCACGTCCATGCAGCCCAACTCGGGGGAGGCCGTTACCAGCCTCCTCCGGACCTCTGGCAAGTACTCAATTACGGCTGTGTTACAGTTTGATGATGCGCCCTACTCCGCGGCGAGCGACGTCGCGGCCTCGGCTTCCTTGACATAGTCGTGCACGACGCGGCCGAACGGCAGCGTCAGGTCGGCGATGTAGTGATGCGCGCCGAGGCAGCGGCGAACCGGGAAGTCGGCAACGGGTGCATTGACATGCGGCACCAAATGCAGCCGGCCCGGCCCCATCCACGAGCCCTTCGGCACGATGTCGATCAGGTTGATGGCAACGAGCTGGCAGATCTCGAGCCGGCCGTCGACGCCCGGGATCATCTTCAGGTTGATCTGCGTCTTCGACAGCGTGGCGCGGGTGAGATCGCCGTTGCCGGCCATGCTCTCGTGCTTGTAGCCCATCGTGCCCATGGCGACGAGCTGGCCGGCATATTCCAGCGTGCCCGTCAGCGTGTCCTTGACGATCTCGAGTTTCGGATGGGCGTACTTCTTCGGAAAGCCCCAGATCTCGCGGCCGGCCGCGATCGGCGGATCGTCGTCCAGATACATCTGCGAGACGAAGTTGACCTCCTCGCCGTTGAGGCGCGCCGGAATGACGAGACCGGACTCGGTGTAGCTGCCGAAGCCGGAGGAGTCCGGCATCCTGATCCATTCGTAGTGCACGATCGGCTGCTCGATCGGCTCCAGCGGCTCAGGCAGGCCGGCGCGGATCAGGTCCGGATCGGTCTCGTAGGTGATGACCAGGAATTCGCGGTTGATGAAGCGATAGGGACCGGCGGGATAGCTCGGCCCGGCGGCTGGCATGGACGGAAGTTTCAGCAGATCTTCCCTGCGCATCGCGCCTCTCCTGTGTGATGTCTGTGATGTCGGCCCGGCAGCTCGCAACCTTAGGCCAGATTGCTAGCCGCCGTCATTGACTGCGATGTGAAAGATTTCCGTCAGGCCCGCGACCGCCGCCATTCCCGCGGCGGCTGGCGCGCATGCGCACGCTGCCTCGTCGCCCACTCTGTCATCACCCCGTCACCGCCGGACGCAATCGTTTGGCTGGCTATTTTTGGAGCATGATCCTCTCGGAAAACCGCTGCGCACTTTTCCGGATCATGCTCTGCAGGGAGGCACACCTATGGACGCCCGCACGTCGCAACCGGCTCATCAGACCCATCAGCCTCCCGCACGCGGCTGGCGGCCCGAGCGCTGCGACCGCGTCGCGCTGGTGCTGCAGGGCGGCGGCGCGCTCGGCGCCTACCAGGCCGGCGTCTACCAGGCGCTGCACGAGGCCGGCATCGAGCCCGACTGGGTCTGCGGTGTTTCAATCGGTGCAATCAATTCCGCCATCATCGCCGGCAACAGGCCGGAAAAGCGGCTCGAGGCGCTGCGCATCTTCTGGGAGCGCATCACCAACCGCAAGATCTGGCACTACACGCCTGACGGCGACGTCTTCCGCCAGTGGCGCAACCTCACCAGCGCCTGGATGACCTCGACGCTCGGCCAGCCCGGCTTCTTCACCCCGCACCAGGTCAATCCCTGGTTCAGCCCGGTCGGCGCGCGAACCGCGACGAGCTATTACGACACGGTGCCGCTGAAGGAGAGCCTGCTCGAACTCGTCGACTTCGACCTCATCAACGAGAAGAAGGTCCGCTTCGCGGTCGGCGCCGTGAACGTGCTGTCGGGCAATTTCATCTATTTCGACAACTCCCATGACGAGATCGGGCCGGAGCACATCATGGCCTCCGGCGCCCTGCCCCCGGCGTTGCCAATGGTGCGGATCGGCACCGACCATTTCTGGGACGGCGGCATCGTCTCAAACACGCCGCTGCAGCATCTGCTCGACCAGGAGGACGCGCTCAATTCGCTGGTGTTCCAGGTCGACCTGTTCAGCGCACGCGGCGTGCTGCCGCGCTCGATCCAGGACGTGATGGCCCGCCACAAGGACATCATGTATTCCTCGCGCACGCGCCACAACACCGACGTCTATCGCCGCACGCACAATCTCAAGGTCCTGCTCTACAAGGCTCTGGCCAAGCTCCCCGAGGAGCAGCTCACCGACGAGGACCGCCAGCTCAAGGCGAGCCTCTGCCGCATGCCGGAGATCGCGATCCTGCATCTGATCTACCAGCAGAAGGCCTATGAGGGTGACGCCAAGGACCATGAGTTCTCGGGCACCTCGATGCGCGAGCACTGGACGAGCGGCTACGAGGACACCAAGCGCACGCTGAAACGCCGCGACTGGATCAAGATGCCCGACGAAGGCATGGGCCTCGTGGTGCACGACGTGCATCGGGAGACGGAGAGCGCGTAAGACGCGCTTTGAGGCGAGCCCTCAAACAAAAAGTGCGAAAACAACCCCATGCACAGTAGCCGGAGCATTTGGGATCAATGACTTAGCGTGCCAGCACCGCGGTTTGACTCGTCGGGCAAAACAGGAGCATGATGGCATCGTCGCGCAAGACGCTTTTGCTTTCATGCATCGCCCAACAAATTGGCGCTACGACACTTGCGCGATATCCCAAGCTTGCGGACTACCGCCGCCTCACCGAGCACGCATGGTCGCCCTCAATCTGTATGCCGTCAGAAGCGTCCTGATAGTCATTTGGTCTGTCGACGGTTCATTCCCAGAGACGACCTCTTACCAAGAACAGCGTGTCTCACTGCCGGGGTGCAATCCAGCGCTGTCATCGTAACTTCGCAAAGGCTCTGCAAACAATGCATCGCGCGACGTGGCGCCATCCCGATTGATGGCGCGTTTTTTGCGCAGCCGCGACCGAGTCTCATTCAAGACTTGCGCGACGGCGTAAGGCAATTCGAGAGGACTTCCGTGACCATCGGCCAACGACTCGACGAGGTTCAGGGATTTGGACCTGGTTTTGATTTTCTGCGCATATTCCTGGCCGTCAGCGTCGTGCTGATTCACGCTCCGCTGATTACCGGAACGTGGTCTCCGCTCGATCCGGTTTGGATGTTTCAATTTTCGATCCTGCCGATGTTCTTTGCCCTCAGCGGCTTCCTGATCGGGAGAAGCGCGCAACGGCTCGCGTTTAGCTCTTTCATCCTGAACCGAGGCTTCCGCATCATGCCGGCCCTGGTCGTGGAAATCGTTCTCTCTGCACTAATTCTCGGGCCGCTCGTAACGAGCTTGGATATCGCCTCCTACTTCAGCGACGAACGGTTCTTCAAGTACTTTCTCAGCATTGTCGGAGTCATTCAATACGAGCTCCCGGGCGTCTTTGAGAACGCCCACTATACGAGATTTCTCAACGGGCACGAGGCGGGGATTGTCAACGGGTCGCTGTGGACCGTCCCGCATGAGATGTTCTGCTACCTCATCATGTCCGCCATCATTCTCCTGGGACTGCTCAAGAGACCTCTCTTGGTGCTGTCGTTGACGATTCTCGTCGTGTCCGGTGGCATCGCGCTTCAACTAACGGCTCCGCATCCGGGCCGTATTCTTGACTCGCTCACTTACATCTTTGCCCAACGTGGCTCTGCCCGTCTTATCCCAGCGTTTCTGGCTGGATTGCTCTTCTATCAATTCCGGTATGCTATACCGTTCAGGTGGTCGCTCGCGGCGGCTTGCTTCGCCGGCCAGAATGGATCGCATCGGTGCTCGTCCAGGCCATAACCACACCGATGCTCGCCTACATCACGGTCTTCCTGGGATTGACGCCGCTTCCAAAGCTCGGAATTCTCGGCACGGGTGATTACTCCTACGGGGTCTATCTCTATTCCTGCCCGATCCAGCAGAGTGTGAACTGGTTGCTTCCGGATATTCGCAGCAATACCTTCAATTTCGTCACCAGCTTGGTACTGACGGCGCTGTTCGCAGCCTTCTCCTGGCACTTCATCGAGAAGCCTGCACTCGGGTTGCGGAAGAGTTTTTCTTTGCGGCGGCCCGCACATCAAGCCGAGACGCTTGCCGTCGAATCGACACCGCTCACGGTACCCTCTCGGGAAATCGCCTAGACGGAGAGTGCAAGCGTGGCATTTCGCGACTGAGCAGTTCGCGGTCGCCTGAAAAGAGGTTTCGCACCGAAGCGTGGCGCATCCCCCCTTCTCAGACCGCGATTTGGCAACGCTCAAGGATACAAGTCTCTCCCGTGCAAAGTCATTTGCACGAGGGAGAGGCACCGTCATGTCCCGTTGGCGAAGTTCAGAGTCACAACCTTTGTGCTATCAAGGGGCGAAACACCGCGAATAGGCGGCTTGGTCTCGATGCCATGCGCCGCTGAAGCATCACGCTTGCCTGCGGTAACTCATCGGCCGTGCGATAACGAGTTGACCGTTCATTTCGTCACCGCTGATGGAGCCGTCGAACCGAAACTGCATTCCATCCATGAGGACTTCCATGTTCACACTGTTGCCGGAAATGGAAAAGTTCGCGGGAAAGATCTGGCCGTTCTCGCTTAATCCATAGCCGCCGAGCGTCTTCACAACCGTCAACACGCCCCCCGACGGATTGACCCAAGACCCAACCAGTGGATCCTTCGGGATAGGAGGAGGCTGCGGCGGAGGCGGAGGATCCGGAATCGTACCGTGTCCTTGACAGGTGTTGCAATTCAACTTTCCCCGCCCGCCACAAGGACCGCATATGGGAAAGTCGAGACCACCGCTTCTGTTGGGAGTGGCCCTCCCCTGACCTTTGCCGTTGCACGCAAAACAGGTGATCTTGCCGGCACCGAAACACGAGGGACAGATCATCGCTCGCCTCTCAATAAACCCAAGGTTGTTGAACCTTATTGGGCCATCCAGACGGCAGCAACACGGAACCGCAGGCGCAAAATCACAAACGAGAGACCCGTCGACCCGTTCGGCTTTCCCCTGGTCTTCGGGACAACCGCCATATGACTTCGACGACGCTCTCGCGCACGAGCAAGGTCACACTTCCAAAATCGCACGACAGATCCGCCCCGCGCCAATCCGCGCCATTGGCGAGCGCGCGCCCGATGCCATACGATGGGCATTAGGACCGACGCGCGGGATTCCGCCGTAACCGAGGCAGCGATGGCTGCGCTTGGACAGCTTACTTCGGCCGTGCGGACGGCAAACTCTCGAAGGACGCACCGACATGATCGAGCTCACCGTCAATGGGACCAGGCGTCAGGTTGATGTCGTTCCCGAGATGCCCCTGCTTTGGGTCCTGCGCGACGAGCTCGGCATCACCAGTCCCAAATATGGTTGCGGCGTCGCGCAATGCGGCGCCTGCACCGTCCAGATCGACGGCATGGCGGTCCGCTCCTGCCAGGCGCATATCGGCGAGGTCGCGGGTAAGTCGGTCGTGACGCTCGAGGGGCTGGAAAAAAGGGAGCAGCATCCGGTCATCCAGGCCTGGATCGAACATCAGGTGCCGCAATGCGGCTACTGCCAGACCGGCCAGATCATGCAGGCCATCGCGCTGCTCGATCTGATCTCCAATCCGACCGACGAGGAGATCAACCAGGTCATGTCCGGCAATCTCTGCCGCTGCGGCACCTATCCGCGCATTCGCGCCGCGATCCACGCGGCCGCGGCCAAGAAGATGGCGGAGAAGTGAGATGGGCCATATGCAGAACCTCTCACGCCGCGCCTTCGTTTTCGGCTCCGCCGCGATCGCCGGCGGCATCGCTTTCGGCGCCTTTGGCACGGCGGAAGCCGCCGCGACCGCCGCTGACAATCCGCTGGCCGCCGGCCTCGGGCCGAACTCCGTCACCTTCAATCCCTGGGTCGAGATCAGCCCGGACAAGATCACGCTGATCGCGCAGCATGCCGACATCGGCCAGGGCGTCGGCTCGATCCAGCCGATCATGATCGCCGAGGAGATGGACCTCGATCCCGGCCAGTTCGAGATCCGGTTCGCAACTGCCAGCCCCGCTTATTTCAACACCGGCTTCGCCGACGAGTTCGCCCCGTTCGTGGCCGCGGACCAAAGTCCGGCCGCCGAGGAAGCGCGCGCCAAGACGCTCGAATGGCTGAGACAGGCCGGCCTGCAGATGACCGGCGGGTCGAGCACGCTGCCGGACACCTATGAGAAGCTGCGTGTTGCCGGCGCGGTCGCGCGCGAGACGCTGAAGGCGGCCGCCGCCAAGCGGTCGGGCGTCGCTGCGGCTGAACTGCGCACCCAATCGGGCCATGTGATCCTGCCCAACGGCACCAAGATCGCCTATGTCGATCTCTCCGCGGATGCCGCAAAAATTCCGCCGGTGCTCGACGCCAGGCCGCGCGATCCGTCGACATGGCGCATGCTGGGCAAGCCGATGACGCGCCTCGACATTCGCGAGAAGGTCCTGGGCGAGCTGAAGTTCGGCATCGACCTGAAAACCGACGGCATGCTGTACGCCTCCGTCAAGCTGAACCCCAACAAGGGGCAGCCGCTGAAATCCTACGACGCCAGCAAGGCGCGCGCGATGCCGGGGGTCAAGAATATCCTCGAGATCAAGAACGGCGTCGCGGTGATCGCGACGAACAGCTGGTACGCCATGAAGGCGGTCGATGCCGTCGTTTGCGAGTGGGCACCCTCGGCCTATCCCGCCGAGCAGGCCGATCATTGGAAGGTGCTCGAATCCTCGTTCAAGCCCGAATTCCTCGGCAAGGAGTGGCGGAAGACCGGCGATATCGAGGCCGGGTTGAAGACGGGCAAGCTCGTCGAGGCTGAGTATCGCGCACCCTATGTGGCGCATCAGCCGCTCGAGCCGCTGAACGGGATCGGCCTCGTCACCGACGCGGGGATGGAGATCTGGGTCGGTCACCAGAGCCCCCGCTTCGTGCAATATGTTGCGGCAACCGCGATCGGCCTGAAGCCCGAGCAGGTCACCTTCCACAATCAGTGGAGCGGCGGAAGTTTCGGCCACCGTCTCGAATACGAGAACGTTCGCGTGCTCGCCGAGATCGCCAATCAGATGAAGGGAACGCCGATCAAGCTGGTGTTCTCGCGTGAGGAGGATTTCCTCCAGGACATTCCCAGGCAGATCGCGATCGCCCGGCACCGCGGCAGCGTCGACAACAGCAAGATCGTCGCCGCCGATCTGCAACTGGCCTCGACCACGCCGCTCAAGGGGCTGCTGGAGCGTTCGGGCACGCCCTCGAAGGATCCTGACGGGCAATTGGCCGCCGGCCTGTGGAATGTCTATTACGACATCCCCAATTTCCGGGCCACGAGCTACGAGGCGCAGGGACTGTCGCCCAGCACCACGTGGCGATCGGTCGGCGCATCGACATCGGGCTTCTTCACCGAAAGCTTCATCGACGAGCTGATCCATGCCGCCGGGCTCGATCCCATGACGGCGCGCATCGCGATGTGCAACGTGCCGCACTATCGCAAGGTGCTGGAGACGGTCGCGGAGATGTCGGACTGGAAAGGACCGCTCGGTAACGGCCGCGGCCGCGGCGTCGCCTTCGTCGAGTCGTTCGGGACGCCGACGGCCGAAGTCGTCGAGGTCTCGATGACGGACCGAGGCATCCGGATCGACAAGGTCTGGATCGCGGTCGATGTCGGCAAGGTCGTCGATCCCGTCAATTTCGAGAACCAGGTGCAGGGTGGCGTGATCTGGGGTCTCGGCCACGCCATCAATTGCGAGCTGACCTACGCCAAGGGCGCTGTGCAGCAGACCAACTACAATCACCACGAGGCGATGCGGATCTACCAATGCCCTGTCATCGAGGTTCGCGGGCTGGAGAACGATCCGAAGGTGAGAGGCGTCGGTGAGCCGCCCGTTCCGCCGGCCGCGCCTGCGCTTGCGAATGCGATCTTCGCCGCGACCGGCAAGCGCATCCGCGAAATGCCCTTCAACAAGTTCATCGATTTCGTCTGAGGCACGCCATGAAGAGATCACTGATCGCGGGCGTCTTCGCGGCCTCCTCCATCGCGGCCCTCACGGGCATCGTCGTCGCCAAGGACGAGCCCGCCAAGGACGTGCTGCCGCCGGGCAGCGTCAGCCGCGCCGAGGGGCTGGAGGCCTGGAAACGGATCGAAGCCGTGGTGACGCATCCGCGCTGCGCCAACTGCCATGTCGACGCCAAGGCGATCCCGATCTGGACGCCGGCCGGCGAAACCAAGCCGCGCGTGCACGGCATGAACATCCACGGCGGCGAGAGTCGGATCGGGGCCGAAGCCATCCCCTGTTCGACCTGCCACATGACCTCCACCCAGGCCAATGAGCCGGCACCCGCGCCGCCGCGCGCCGGCATCGACTGGCAGCTTGCGCCGGTCGAGTTCATCTGGTTCGGCAAGAGCGGCGCGGAGATCTGCGCCCAGATGAAGGATCCCAAGCGCAACGGCGGCCGCGACGCCGCCGGCCTCGTCGAGCATCTCCGGCACGATGCATCCCTGAACGGATTCATCCCGCGCGGATGGGCGCCCGGCGCGGGCCGCTCGACGCCGCCGGGCTCATTCGAGGAGCACGTCAAGGACGTGGCGCTGTGGGGAGCGGCGGGACAGCCTTGCCCGAATTGACGCTGTTGCCGACTCGTCATTGCGAGCGAAGCGAAGCAATCCAGACTGCGTCCGCAGAAACAGCCTGAATTGCTTCGTCGCTTCGCTTGTGATCTCCGCCGCCGAGCGGCCCACGCAGCCCCGCCACGTCCTCAGCCGCGCGGATTGACGATCGCGTACCCCCGCAGCGAGCGCGCATGCATGCGCGTGGCGTGACCGCCCGAATTGGCGTCATAGGCCATCCATATGTCGCCGCCGAGATGCTGCTCCAGAACGAAGACGTGGCCGCGGCGCGCCGCGACCATGCCCGGCGCCGGCGAGGTGCGCGGAAAGCGCAGCCAGTTCGAGGCGAGATTCAATTCCGGCACGACGCGGCCGAACACCCGGATCGCCGCGCCGCAGCCGCAGAACGACGACGGGCAGCCGGCCGGACGGCCGCCGATGACGCGCTCGCCGGAGACGCTGATCGTCGTTGCGGTGTTACCCGCGTCGGTGATCGTCATCTGCGTCGCGCGATAGGCTTGCAATGACTGCCGCGAAACTCGCTCGCGGCGTGGCTGCGCGTAAGAGAAATCGCAGGGCATGGTGACGTTGCATTCGCGGGCTTGAAGCGTGCGGTAGGGCCGCGCCTCCGCAGCAATGGAGGTCGCGGCAACGACGAGACACGCAGAAACAACTTGCTTGATCATTTGCAGGAATCCGAATTGGAGGACCCTGCCCCGCGACGAGAGACCAATATTGATTTGGCTGAAATGAGCCTGAAGCGCGGCGGAAAATGGCTGCCCTCGGGCGGAGTTAACGTGAGTTAACCTCCTCGCGCGCGTAACCAGGCGCGCAACAACCGTCATTGCGAGCGAAGCGAAGCAATCCAGACTCCTTCCGCGGAAAGATTCTGGATTGCTTCGTCGCCAGCGCAAAATTGCTCCGCAATTTTGTCGGGGCCTCCTCGCAATGACGGGGAGAGCCTACGGCCTGATCGTCATGTTCTCCGGCGGCCCTGCTTTCCGCAGCGGCTCGGCGAGACGCGCGAACTCGCACAGCAGCGAGCGCGTCTTGCGGGGATCGATGATCTCCTCGACCCAGAATTTTTCGGCCGAGCGGAACGGTGAGCGCAGCTTGTTGAGCCGTTCCTGGATCTCGTTGAGCTTCTCCGCCTTGTCTTCGGCCGCGTCGATGTCGGCGCGGTAGGCGGCTTCAATGCCCCCTTCGAGCGGCAGCGAGCCCCAATAGGCCGACGGCCAGGCGTAGCGGATCGAGAAGCGGTCGGCCGGCTGGTGCACGACGCCGGCGACGCCGAAGGCGTTGCGCAGGATCACGGTGCACCAGGGCACCGTGGTCTGGTTCACCGCGGCCATGGCACGGACGCCGTGGCGGATGGTCGCCGCCTTCTCGGCATCGAGGCCGATCATGAAGCCCGGGCAGTCCATGAGATAGACGATCGGCAGATGAAAGGTCTCGGCGAAGTCGACCCAGCGCACCACCTTCTGACACGCATCCGCCGTCCACGAGCCGCCGTAATGAAAACTGTCGCTGGCGAGCACCATCACCGCCCTGCCCTCGAGCCGCGCAAGGCCGACGATAACAGGCTTGCCGAAATTCCTGGCAACCTCGAAGAACGAGCCCTTGTCGACCACCGCGTCGATGATCGGGCGGATCTTGTAGACCTGCTTGCGGTTCCGCGGCACCGCGTTCATCAGCGCTTCCTCGCTGCGCTCCGGATCATCAGCGCAGGGCAAGGTCGGCGGCAGCTCGTAAACCGACGACGGCAGATAAGACAGGAATCGCCGCGCGCAGGCAAAAGCCTCCTCTTCCGTATCGACGGCATGATCGACCGCGCCGGCGCGAGTCTGGATGTCGGCGCCGCCGAGCTCTTCCTTCGAGAGGTCCTGCCCGAGCGCCTTCACCACCGGCGGGCCCGCGACGAACATCGCGGACTTCCGGGTCATGATCGAATAGTGGCTGGCGGCAAGACGCGCAGCGCCCAGGCCTGCAACCGAGCCGAGACCGAGTGCGACCACCGGCACCCGCGACAGGTTCTCGGTCGTGAAGCGATACCAGCGGGTGCCGCCGATGCCGCCGGGCAGATTCGCCGCACCCTTGGTCTCGATCGTCTTGACCGAGCCGCCGCCGCCGGAGCCTTCGATGATGCGAAAGATGGGCAGACGGAAGTCGTGCGCCATCTCTTCCGCCATCAGCGGCTTTGCCGAGATGGAGGCATCCGCAGAGCCGCCGCGCACGGTGAAATCGTCACCGACCACGACCACGGTGCGGCCGTCGACGCGCGCACGGCCGAACACGCAGTTCGCCGGCGTCAGTTTCTTGAGATCGCCGCTGGGATCGTACTCACCGATGCCGGAGACGGCACCGATTTCGTGAAAGCTGCCTTTGTCGATCAGCTTGTCGATACGCTCCCGAACAGTCAGCCGGCCCTGGTCATGCTGTCGCTTGACCTTGTCAACGCCGCCCATCTCCCGCGCGAAGGCTTCGCGCCGGGCGAGCTCGTCGAGTTCCGGCTTCCAGTTCATTCACTCCCTCCGAATTGATCGGCTTGTTATTGTTATGCACGGCCATTGCGACCGGTTTGCGCGAGATGCGGTTGTTGAAGACGTCGCCTTCCGCGCCCTCCATCAGGCTGCCGAGCGAGCGGCCGAGCGCGAGCATCAGCGGCGCGACCTCGGCATGCAGACGCTCTTCGTCGTACATCGCCGAAAGCAGACCGATCGTGATGACGACGAAGGTCTGGTACTGCGGCGACCAGATCGGCACCGCGAGCCCGTTGATGTGCGGGCTCCACAGGCCGCAGGCCACGACATAGCCGCGCTCGCGCAACGACTGCCGGTTCGCCTCGATGCGGGGCTTCAGGATCTTTACAGCCTCGGGCGCCTCGCGCTCCATGTCCGCGATGAAGGCATCGCCGAATTCGGGCGATAGCGCTGCGGTGTAGGCCGCGCCAGCCGCGGTCGACGCCATCGAGATGCGGCTGCCGGTGCCCTCGTGCAGGCCGAGCGCGGTCGCCGACCGCGCGAACTGCAGATAGACGAGATGGAAACGATCGGGCACGACGAAGCCGACGGTGCCGGGAAGCTGCTCGGCAACTTCCTGCAGCCGCTGCCGGATCATGCTGCGCAGCTGCGCGCCCTTCATCATCGAGGCGCTCATCGCCACCGCGCTCGGGCCGATGCGATATTTCTGATCGCGCGGCAGATAGACCAGCTGGCCCATGCGCGTCAGCGTGTGCGTAAGCCGCGACACGGTCGAGCGCGGCAGACCGCAGCGATTTGAAATCTCGAGATTGCCGAGCCTGCTATCGTGGCCCTCGAAGCATCGCAACACGTCGAACGCGCGCGACACCACCTGGATGACATCACCCTCACCGGCTTCACCAGCGAGCGCACCTTGCCTGCTTAACCGCTCCGAACGTCGTCCCATGATCCCTACCATTTGTTCCGCTGTGCGGAATTAAATTCCACTTGCAGACGAAGCTACCTCAGGCATTTTGCGGCGACAACAAAAAGGCGATGGCATGCCAGAAATTAAGATCGTCACGGAGATCGCGGGTCGCATCTGCTCAACTCCCGTGCAAGTTGGAGGAACCGTTGCCGATGGCGACGACGTTGTGGTCGTCGAAGCGATGAAGATGGAGATCCCCGTGCCCTCGCCCGCGAGCGGCACCATCACATCGCTTCTCGTCAAGCTCGACGACATCGTTGCCGAAGGACAGGCGATCGCGATCGTCGCGAACTGAATACGCATGAATCGCAGCCTTGGTTGCGCAATCTTCATGTGGCCATCCTTCGAGAGGCCCGC
Source organism: Bradyrhizobium sp. 18BD (assembly GCF_054185225.1). Lineage (NCBI taxonomy): Bacteria > Pseudomonadati > Pseudomonadota > Alphaproteobacteria > Hyphomicrobiales > Nitrobacteraceae > Bradyrhizobium > Bradyrhizobium sp. 18BD. The sequence continues at coordinate 355,243 of NZ_JAVAYL010000003.1, forward strand.
TTGCGCGCGCGACAATCTGTCTGCCGCGCGCCTGCATGCGCGGTACGGCGTTGCCATCGCCTGATGGCGATGACATGATCAGTTTCAAACAAATCTTTGTTTCAAACAAAGAACGAAAATCTTCGCGGCAAAGCGAGGATCATTGGAGGGAAACATGCTTCGTGGGCTGGTCATGCTCGCGCCTGCCTTGGTTGCGGGCATTTCTTTTGCGTCTACACGCTACGCATTCGCCGAAGACATCAAGCTGCCGGCGACATTGACGTTCACCGCCTATGACACCGGCACCGCCGGCTTCAACATCGCGGTCGGTGTCGGCAAGATGATGAAGGACAAGTTCGGCACCGACGTGCGCGTGTTGCCCGCAGGCAACGACGTCGCGCGGCTTGCGCCGCTGCGTGCCAAGCGCGCGGCCTCGTCGGCGATGGGATCGGGCACCTATTTCGCGCAGGAAGGCGTGTTCGAGTTCGGCGCCAAGGAATGGGGACCGCAGCCGCTCCAGATCATGCTGTCGACCGTCGATTGCAATTGCGGTTCGCTTGGCGTTGCAGCCGATGCCGGTGTGAAAGATCTGAAAGACCTGAAAGGCAAGCGCGTCGGCTTCGTCGTCGGCTCGCCCGCGCTGAACCAGAACTCGCTCGCGGTGCTCGCCTTCGCCGGGCTGACGCAGAAGGACGTCAAGGTCGTCGAGTTCGCCAGCTACGGCGCGATGTGGAAAGGCCTCGTCAACAACGACACCGACGCCGCGTTCGGCACCACCATCACGGGCCCTGCCAAGGAAGCCGAGACCTCGCCGCGCGGCCTGATCTGGCCGCCGCTGCCTGCAGGCGACAAGGAAGGCTGGGCGCGGATGCAGAAGGTCGGCTCGTTCTTCTTCCCGCAGCTTGCGACCTGCGGCGCCGGCATCACGCCCGACAAGCCGATCGAGCTCGGCAACTATCCCTACCCGATCTTCGTCGCTTACGCCTCGCAGCCGGCCGACCAGGTCTACGCGATGACCAAGGCGATGATCGTGAACTACGACGCCTATAAGGACTCCGCGCCCGGCGCCGGCGGCCTCGCCGCCGAGCGGCAGACCAAGAACTGGGTGGTGCCCGTGCATCCCGGCGCAGTGAAGGCGCTGAAGGAGGCCGGTCAATGGTCCGACGCGCAGGATGCCCACAACAACAAGCTGTTCAAGCGGCAGGAAGTGCTCGGCGCTGCGTGGACCGAGTACGGCAAGTCCAATCCGCCGGCGGATGACAAGGCGTTCCTCGACGGCTGGATGAAGGCGCGTGCGGCGGCGCTTGCGAAGGCCGACATGCCGAACGGGTTCGATTGACCGCCACACTGCCTGCCGCAGAACTGTTTGAGGGAGAGCGCCGATGTCAGAGACTGCGGCAGCGCCGGCGAAAAAGATTGAATTCGAGGATCCGCATCTCGGCGCCGCTGCCGATCTGCAGGAAGCCGAGGTCACGCGCGTCCGCACGTTGAAGGGCGCGTGGCGCTGGGTGCTGATGGCCGCCACCGCGGCCACCATTCTTCTCTGCGTCAATCAGCAATTCTCGCTGCGCTTCTTCATCGACTACACCCAGCTCAACACCGAATACTTTTACTTGCTGATCGCGTTGATGCTGCCTTTCACCTTCCTGATCTTCCCGGGATCGGAGAAGGCGCCGCTCGATCGCATCCCCTGGTACGACCTCCTGCTATTCGCGGCGACCTTCGGCTCGGCGATCCAGCTGATGCTCAATATCCGCAAGGCCGCCCAGTTCGGTTGGGAGTTCGACGGCGCGCCCACCAACGTTATCGCCGCCGGGCTCGTGATGTGGTTCGTGCTGATGGAGGCGCTGCGCCGTACCGGCGGCTGGAGCCTGCTGCTCAGCGTACTGCCCTTCACGCTCTATCCGCTGTTTGCGGATTCCTCCTGGCTCGGACCGTTCCGCGGCACCCAATCGACGCTGCAGCAGACGACTTCCTATCACATGCTGTCCGGCGAGAGCCTGCTCGGGATTCCCATTCAGGCCTTCGCCGATACCGTGATCGGCTTCCTCGTGTTCGGCACCGCGCTGATGATGACGGGCGCGGGCAAATTCTTCATCAACATCGCCTTTGCGATGTGCGGCACCTTCCGCGGCGGCGCGGCCAAGGTCTGCGTGTTCGCCTCCGGCCTGCTCGGCACCGTCGGCGGCAGCATCGTCTCCAACGTCCTCACCGCGGGAACGATGACGATCCCGGCGATGAAGAAGACCGGCTTCACGCCGTCCTATTCCGGCGCGATCGAGGCCTGCGCCTCCACCGGCGCGGTGCTGGCGCCACCCGTGCTCGGCGCCACCGCCTTCGTCATGGCGCAGTTCATGAACACCGGCTATGCCGACGTCGCGCTCGCCGCGACCATTCCCTCGATCCTCTATTATGTCGGCCTGTTCGCGCAGGTGGACGCCTATGCCGCCCGCCACAAGTTGAAGGGCCTGCCGCGCGCCGAGCTACCGCGGTTCTGGGATGCTTTCAAGGACGGCTGGTACTATCTGTTCGTGATCGTCGTGCTCGTGGTGATGCTGCTCTACTTCAAGCGCGAGAGCCACGCCCCGTTCTACGCCTCCGCACTGCTGGTGATCCTGCATCAATGGTCGGGACCGGCGCGCTGGAAGCTCGGCAACACGCTGGTGCTCGTCGGCTCGATTGCGGCGACGGCCGCGATGTTCTGGTTCGGCGTGCTCAACGCCGCGCTGTGGGGCATGTGCCTGCTGGCCGCGCTGAACGAATTCTTCCCCGGTAAGAACTGGGGTGGCGCACGCTGGCTGCAATTCCTCGAGCTCAACGGCAAGACGTTCGTCGAATTGATCGCGATCCTCGCCGGCTGTGGTCTCCTGATCGGCGCCTTCTCGCTCACCGGCGTGATCTCGAGCCTTGCCAACGACCTCCTCAGCATCGCCGGCGGCGATGCCTTCCTGCTGCTGATCATGTGCGCCATCACCAGCCTGATCCTCGGGCTCGGGCTGACGACCACCTCCTGTTACATCTTCCTCGCCATCCTGGTCGCGCCCGCGCTGGAGAAGCTAGGGTTGAACAAGATGGCGGTGCACATGTTTATCTTCTACTGGGGCATGCTGTCCTCGATCACGCCGCCGGTGGCGATCGCCTCCTTCGCGGCGGCCGGCATTGCCGGTGCGCCCGCGATGAAGACGGGCTGGGAGAGCATGTGGGTCGGCAGCATCATTTACTTCATCCCGTTCTTCTTCGTGCTCAATCCGGCGCTGCTGCTCCAGGGCAGCAATCCGTATCTGGAAGCGTTCGGGCTCACGGGATTGGCCTGTTTCGGCATCGTCTTCATCTGCGGCGGCATCCAGGGCTACCAGGCTTTTGTGGGCGACCTCCGCGGCGCCGGTCTGGTGGAATGGCCATTGCGCGTGCTGCTGGTGATCGGCGGCTTCGTGATTGCCACGCCCGGCGGCGGGATCATGCCGCTGTCGCAGATGCAGGTGACGCTGCTGGGCCTCGCGATCCTCGTTCCCACGATCCTGATTGCCCTGCTGCTGGTCCGGCGGCAGGCCCTGATGCCGGACGGGTTGCGCACACCCTGATTGCGTTGCACAAGAGAGGCGATGACACCGCTTTCGCCGCTCGCCTCCGCCTGGACCCGCTCGAAACCGCCCTTGCTGCGGTTTCTGGGCAATTGTCTCAACGAATTCTCGGCCGAGACCTCGGGCCACGTCGCCGACTACATCCCTGAACTGAGCAAGGCCGACCCTGCCTATTTTGGCATCAGCCTCGCGACGCTGGATGGCCACGTCTACGAGGTCGGCGACTCCAGGGTGCCCTTCACCATCCAGTCGATGTCGAAGCCGTTCGTGTTCGCGCTGGCGCTGGATCTCCTGGGCGCGGCCAAGGTCGAGAGCGCGATCGGCGTCGAACCGTCAGGCGATCCCTTCAACTCGATCCGCCTCAACTCCGAGAACCATCCGTTCAACCCGATGGTCAATGCCGGCGCGATCGCCTGCACCGGGCTGATCTATGATAGCAAGGGCCCCGAGGCGTTCGAGCAGATCCGCCTCGCGCTCAGTCGCTTTGCGGGGCGCGACCTCGCCGTGGACGAGGCGGTCTACAGTTCGGAAAGCCAGACCGGCGACCGCAACCGCGCCATCGGCTATCTGCTCAAGACCAACGCGGTCATCTCGGACAATGTCGCCGGCGTGCTCGATGTTTATTTCCGGCAATGCGCGGTGCTGGTCACGGCGCGCGACATCGCGGTGATGGCGGCGACGCTCGCCAATCGCGGCGTCAACCCGGTGACGGGCGAGCAGGTGCTGAGCGCCTACGCGATCTCGCGCACGCTGTCGGTGATGACCTCGTCGGGCATGTACGACTATGCCGGCGAGTGGATCTACCGGATCGGCATTCCCGCCAAGAGTGGCGTCGGCGGCGGCATCCTGGCCGCGCTCCCTGCCCGCCTCGGCCTCGGCAGCTATTCGCCCAGGCTCGACAAGCACGGCAACAGCGTGCGCGGCATCAAGGTCTGCGAGGCGCTGTCCTCGCATTACGATCTGCACATGCTCAATCGCAGCGACGATGCCCGCAACGCCGTCATCGCCGATTACGACATCGGCAAGAGCCCGTCCCGCCGCGTGCGCCGGCCGCAGGAGCGCGAGATCCTCGCTGCGCATGAGCAGGAGGTGCGGATCATCGAGCTGGTCGGCACGCTGTCGCTGTCGGCGGTCGACTATGTCTCGCGCCGGCTCGCGGGCCGGCCGCGGCCGCAATTCGTGATCTTCGATCTGCACCGCGTCACCTCGACCACGCGCGCCGGTGCGCGACTGGTGGCCGAGGCGTTCGAGGAACTGGCGGCGCTGAACGTCACCGTCGTGATCTCGGGCGTCCGCCGCGCCTCCAAGGAGTGGGACAGCTTGCGGGAATGGACCGCGGAGCTGAAGAACGTCCGCGATTTCTACCTGCTCGACACCGCGATCGAATGGGCCGAAGATCAGATCGTCTACCGCTATGGCGGCTCCATCGATTTCCACGAGACCACCGAGCTGTCAGAACAGCCGCTGCTGGCAGGCATGAGCGAGGAAGAGCTGACCGACCTCGCCTCGATCTGCACGATCAGGACCTATCAGTCGGGCGCGAAGATCATCACCACGGGCGACCCGGCCTCCTCCCTGTTCTTCCTGCGCAGCGGCGCGGTGCATGTCACCCTGCCCGACGGCGTACGGCTGGCAACGCTCACCGCCGGCATGGCCTTCGGCGAGATGGCGCTGCTGGAATCGACGCGTTCAGCCGACGTGTTCTCGGACATGGCGGCGACCGCGTACGAGGTGCCGCTGAAGGATTTCGAGCGCTTCCGCAAGCAGCACCCGCGCGCCAGCGAGCGCGTCATGCGCAACCTCGCGCAGCTCCTCGCCGATCGCCTGATCGTCGCCAATGCCAAGGTGGATATTCTGACGTCGACGTGAGCGCTAGGCATGCATTTGCATGGGGTCGTCATGCCCGGGCTTGTCCCGGGCATCCACGTTCTCTGTGCTGCGTGGCAAGGCGTGGATGGCCGGGACAAGCCCGGCCATGACGCTGCGGGGACTGTCAGTGCTCCCAACATACGCCTCATGCTCTACCGGCTCGCCGCCTCGCTGATCCGCCGCTTGATCTTGGCGGCGCTGGCCTTCAGCAATTCAGATGGCTGTTGGCCGGTCGCGGCGCACAGGCAGGCCCAGTAGTAGATGACATCGCCGAGCTCTTCGACCAGACCCGCCTTGTCGAGCCAGTCGTCGCGCAGCAGCTTCTTGATGTGCTCGGCGACCTCGCCGGATTCACCGGCGAGGCCGAGCCCGAGATAGGACAGCCGCTCGTTGGACGGATGCTCATCGACTTTCGCAATGGTTGCGGCCCAGGCCGCGTATTCATCGATCGTCATGAGCATCCCTCGCAATAAGCTTCGGATCAGCCCACCACTTCGGTGACGGGCTGGAGATCGATCTCGAACGTCTCCAGGAACTTTGACGTCATGATGTAGAAGCCGACCGAGAGCTGCAGCTCGACCAGCGCGGCCGGCGTCAGCTTCGAGGCAATCGCCTTGAAGGTCGCGTCCGTCGGCTTGTTCAGTTTCACGATCTCGTCGGTGAAGGCGAGCGCGGCGCGCTGCACCTCGTCGAAGCAGGTCGCCGCCTGCCAGTTCTCGAGTGCCTCGTTCTGCTCGTCGGTGACGCCGACATTCTTGCCGATGCGCTTGTGCGCGACGATCTCGTAGGGCGCCTGGCACAGAATGCCGGTGCGGGTGATCGCAAGCTCGCGCACGACCGGGTCAAGCTCGCCCTTGTGACGGATGGCGCCGCCGAGGCGGCAATATTGCTCAAAATAGCTCGGCGAATGCGCCATCATGCGGAAGATGTTGGCGTGGCGGTTCTTGTCGAGGATTTCGCGGGTACGGTCGGACGCCCCAATCGGATCGCTGTAGTTGATGCGGGCCATGATCTCGGATTTTCCTTGAGCCTTTGATGCTTATTGTCGTTTTCGGCGGCAGCTCCGTGAAACTCTAATTGCGGGCGGACGCAGGAGCAACAACATCGAGTCAAAATGCCGCCGCATTGCTGATCGACCTTGGCACAGTCGATATTCGCCGTGTGGGGACAAATCGCGGTGAATACTCGCAAGGGGTGTTCCGAGTAAAAACAATTGGCCATCGGGTGCGCAGCGCGCGCAACGATGAGTCACGCCCAAGTCTAGGGAGAAAAAGGCATGAAGGAAGCCACCAAGGGGGCAGCCTCGGGAGCGCTCGCGCATATGCTGGCGGTGACGGCGATGCTCGTCATCGCCAGCATCCTGTTCTACGGGCGTTGAGTTCGTTGCGTTAAGCGTTCCAGAGTTTTCGTCATTCCGGGGTGGCCCTCGCACAAGCCAGACCCAGAATTCCCGTTCCAGGTTCGGTCCCCAGGACCGCCCCCGAATGACGAATCCCTCCCCTGCCTTTGGCAGTCGTAGTCCGATGGAGCGAAGCGCACTCCGGGACGGGCTCACGGCGGGGAACGAAACCCGGATTTCGCTTCGCTCCATCCGGGCTACGTGTCCTTACTTGAATCCCGCTATTTATCCTTGGCGAAGAACGGCACGAGCTTTCCGGCAAACGGTTTGAAGCTCGCGATGACCAAATCGCCGATGGCTAGTCCGTTGTCGCCATGGGCCATCATCCGAAACCCCTCGGCGCAATCGACCAGCAGGATGTTGTAGGGCACGTGCGCGCGCGTCTCGGGCGTGGCGGCGCGGCAGACCAGCGAGGTCGCATAGACCCTGCCCTTGCCGCTGGCGCGCGCCTCGCGCGGATCGGCGGTTCCGCACGCTGCGCAGAAGGCGCGGTGGAAATACTGGACATGACCGCAGGCGGTGCAGGTCTGGTAGGTGATGGCTTGTTCGCCCTTGGTCCAGTCGGATAGAGGCTCGCTCATCGCACCCGCTCCAGAAACATGCTGACATGGGACGACAGCACGCCGCCGTCGCCGTGCAAGAGCGCGATCGAGGCGTCGCGCACCTGGCGATTCGCGGCCCGCCCCGTCATCTGCAAATGTGCCTCGACCAGATGCGCCATGGCGCCGCCGACACCGCAATGGCCGTAGCTGAGCAGCCCGCCGTGGGTGTTGAGCGGCATCGCGCCATCGCGGCTGAAATGCCCGGCGCGGACGCGCGCAGCCGCCTCGCCGCGGCCGGCAAGGCCAAGGTCTTCCAGCAGCATCGCGAGCGTGATCGTAAAGCTGTCGTAGATTGCGGCATAGCGCACGTCGGAGATCGCTAGGCCCGTGGCCTCCTTGGCGCGGGCGATGGAGATCTCGGCGCCGAGCTCGCTGAGCGCCGGTGCGGCCGTGACATGCTGATGGGTATGCGCCTGGGCGCAGCCGCGAATGCGCACGCCGGCCTCCCCGGTCCGCTCGCGGCTGATGACGAAGGCGGCGCCGCCGTCCGACACAGGACAGCAGTCCAGCAGTTTCAACGGCATCGCCACCGGCTTCGAGGCCATGACATCGGCAACCGTGATGGGGTCGTGGAATTGCGCGCCGGGATGGGTGCAGGCATGGGCGCGCATCAGCACCGCGAACTCGGCGAGGTCCTGTTCGGTCACGCCGTATTCGTGCATGTAGCGCGTGGCGACGAGGCCGTAATAGGCGGGAATGGTAGGTCCCAGCGGCACCTCGTAATCGGGATGGCCGACCTGGGCCAGCGCCTGGATCGAGGCATCGCGGCTCTGCCCGGTGAGGCGGTTCTCCCCGGCGACGACGAGGACATTGCGGCAGACGCCCGATACCACGAGGTGATGGGCGAGCATCGTCATCGCAAGGCCCGTGGCGCCGCCGACCTGCACGGCGTGGGCGTAGGACGGACGGATGCCGAAGTGCTCGGCGAAGACGGTCGCCAGCATGATGTGCGGCGAGACGGTGGAGTAGCCGCAGAGGATGCCGTCGATCTCGGCGCGCTCGAGGCCCGCGTCGTCGAGCGCGAGTTGGGCGGCCTCGCTCATCAGGTCGAGCGAGGATGAGCCTTCGTGCTTGCCGTAGGGCGTGAGGCCGACGCCGGTGATGAAGCTCATGGTGCCTCCTCCTACTCCGGCGCCGCGCGCGTGACGCCGTCGCGGACCATGGAGGCGATCTCATCGGCGGAGTAGCCGATCTCGCGCAGAATCTCCGCGCCGTGCTCGTTGAGGCGCGGCGCCAGCCGCGCGGGCTCGGCCTCGGTCTCCGACCAGCTCGCCGTCACCTTCATGCTGCGGATGGCACCTTCGGTCGGATGGTTCACGACGGGGAAGAAGTTCGTCGCTTCGAGATGTTCATCGTGCAGGATCGAGGCGAGATCGTGCATCGGCATCACGGGCACGTCGGCCTTGGTCAGAAGATCGATCCATTCCGCCGTGGTGCGGGTCTCGAAGATGCGGGCGAGCTCGGCGTAGACGACGTCGATATTGGCGGCACGTCCTGCAAAGGTCGCGAATTTGGGATCGGCGCGGAGATCGTCGCGGCCCGTCGCCTTGAAGAAGTTCTCCCACTGCTTGTCGTTGTAGACGATGACGCTGAGATAGCCGTCCGAGGTCTTGTAGGGCCGGCGGTCGCGCGAGAGATGGCGGGCATAGCCGCCCTTGTCGAGCGGCGGCTCATAGGTGAGCCCGCCCATGTGGTCGCCCATGACGAAGCCGGCCATGGTCTCGAACATCGGGATATCGACGCGCTGGCCGCGGCCGGTGCGGTCGCGATGCACGAGGCTGGCGCAGATCGCGCCGACGGCGGTGAGGCCGACGATGCGGTCGACCAGAGCGTTCGGCACGTAGCGCGGCACGCCGTCGCCGGTCTGCGCCATCAGCGCGGGCAGCGCGGTCGCGCCCTGGATCAAATCGTCATAAGCGGGCTTTGCCGCGTACGGTCCATCCTGACCGAAACCGAACACGCCGGCATAGACGAGGCGCGGGTTGATGGCGGAGACGACGTCGTAGCCGAGCTGGAGCCGCGCCATCGCCTGTGGACGGACGTTGTAGACGAGCACGTCGGCGTCCTTGAGCAGCCGCAGCACGGCGTCACGGCCGGCGGGCTTTTTCAAATCGAGGCAGATCGAGCGCTTGCTGCGGTTGGTGTTGAGGAACACCGGGCCCATGCCGGCGTGCCGCATCGGGCCGATCAGGCGGGTGACGTCGCCGTCGAGCGATTCCACCTTGATGACGTCGGCACCGTAATCGCCGAGCATCTGGGTCGCATAGGGCCCCATCAGCACGGTGGTCATGTCGACGACCTTGATGCCCTTCAGCGGCCCCATTCGCATCCTCCCGATTGCGCGGGCTCTCAAGGCGGCGCCGCGATTTCGGTCCAGCTAAAGGCAGCGGCGCCGCGCGCGCAAGGGCGGCCGGCGTATGGCCGCATGCGCGGCACCGCCTGCTATTTCTTCTGGCGGGATTCGCGGATCTTGATGAGGCGGTCGAGCTCGTCGTTCTGCTGGTTGATGCGGTCGGCGATGCGCGACTCGCTTTGCTCGCCCGAGGCGGCTGCGGCCTGCTCGATGAGCTGACGGATATTGTCCTCGAGGATCGCGATGCGATCGTTGAGTGCGTCCATCGACAGCGAAGATTCGTAGTCATTGCCCATGATGCTTTTCCGCAAATCAATCAGGAGCGTTAAGGTGGGCAAAGCGAAACTTGCCCACCTTGATCTAGCGCAAGGAAATGGTGGGCGCGGCGCTTTCGCGCCTTTGCCCATCCTGCGAGAGCTTACTTCAGCGGCTCCAGGACGGAGACGTAGTTGGCCACTGCCGCGCCGCCCATGTTGAAGATGCCGCCGAGCTTGGCGTTCTTGAGCTGCATGCCCTCGGGCGCCTGACCGGCGAGCTGCATCGCGGTCATCACATGCATGGAGACGCCGGTGGCCCCGATCGGGTGGCCCTTGGCCTTCAGGCCGCCGGACGGATTGACGGGCAGCTTGCCATCCTTGAGCGTCCAGCCTTCCTTGATGGCGCGAGCACCCTGCCCCTTCGGCGTCAGGCCCATCGCTTCGTACTCGATCAGCTCGGCGACGGTGAAGCAGTCATGGGTCTCGACGAAGGAGAGATCGTTGAGCGTGATGCCGGCCTGCGCCAGCGCGCGCTGCCAGGCGACCGTGCAGCCCTCGAACTGGAGGATGTCGCGCTTGGACATCGGCAGGAAGTCCTGGGCGTGCGCGGTGGCGCGGAAGCCGATTGACTTGCTCATGCCCTTGGCGGTCTCGGCATCGGCCAGCACCAGCGCGGCGGCGCCGTCAGACACCAGCGAGCAGTCGGTGCGCTTGAGCGGACCGGCGACGTAAGGGTTCTTCTCGCTCTCGGCGCGGCAAAAGTCGAAGCCGAAGTCCTTGCGCATCTGGGCGAAGGGATTGGCGACGCCGTTTTTGTGGTTCTTGGCCGCGATCAGCGCCAGTGCATCGGACTGGTCGCCGTATTTCTGGAAGTAGGAGCTGGCGATCTTGCCGAACACGCCGGCAAAGCCGCCGACGGTGTCGCCGTCCTCAGGCAGGTAGGACGCCTTGAGCAGGTTCTTGCCGATCTCCGGGCCCGGGGTGCGGGTCATCTGCTCGACGCCGACGACCAGCACGACCTTGGCGGCCCCTGCGGCGATCGCGCGCAGGCCCTGATGGACGGCGGCGGAGCCGGTGGCGCAGGCGTTCTCGACTCGGGTCGCCGGCTTGAAGCGCAGATTCGGGTCGGCCTGGAGCACCAGCGAGGCGGTAAAATCCTGCTGCGAGAAGCCGGCGTTGAAATGGCCGAGCACGATCTCGTCGACGTCGGAGGCCGCAATGCCGGCATCGGCCAGCGCCTCATTGGCAACGCGGGTGACGAGGCTTTCGACAGTCTCGGTGTCGAACTTGCCGAACGGCGTATGCGCCCATCCGACGATGCTGGCGGTCATGGTCTTCTCTCCCTAGGGTCTCTTCCTGACCTAAGTCTTAGCCCAGGGATGGCAAGACTTCACGCAGGTTTAAGGGCCTGGAGGGTGCGCTGGCAGATGGCAGTTATGCCGGCCCAGTTCCCGGCCCTGATCTCGGCCGTCGGGCACAGCCAGGAACCGCCGACCGCGACCACATTGGGCTCGGCCAGCCAGGTCGCCGCATTGGCCTCGCCCACGCCGCCGGTCGGGCAGAACCGCACGTTCGGGAACGGCCCGCCGAGGGCGCGCAGGCCCTTGATGCCGCCGGCCTGCTCGGCCGGGAAGAATTTTGCGACGTCGAAGCCGTGCGACAGCGCCAGCATTAGCTCGGAGGCCGTGGCGATGCCCGGCGCGAACGGCAGGGAGCTATGGGCCGCGGCCGCAAGGAGATCGGGGGTCAGACCCGGGCTGATGCCGAACGCGACGCCGAGCTTCTCGACGCGGGTGAAGTCGGCCGGATTGAGGATCGTGCCAATGCCGACGACCGCCTCGGGGACTTCGGCCATCATCGCCCGCGCCGCCTCCAGCGCAACCGGGGTGCGCATGGTCACCTCCAGCGTGCGGACGCCGCCGGCGACCAGCGCGCGCGCCAGCGGCACGGCGTCCTGGATGCGCTCGATGGTGAGGACGGGAATGACGGTCGCGGCCTTGAAGAGCGCGACGAGGTGGTTCTGTTGGGCAGCAGTGGGCATCTGAGGGATCTTTTCGTTTCACTTGGTCGCTTGACGCGTGGGCGCAGCGCGGTGCCGCTTCTTCGGCGGCATGGCATAGCCCGGAATGATGGCGCCGGGATAGCAGATCACGAGGCTGGCGAGACGATGCCCGGCCTGGGCCGCCTCCTCCGGCTCGGCCCCCGTGAGCCGGGCGGCAATATAGGCCGCGGCAAAGCTGTCACCGGCCGCGGTGGTGTCAACCACCGGCTTGGTCATTGGTTCGGCACGGACTTCGCTGGTCCCGCCCGGAAAGCGCAGCAGGCTGACCGGCTCCGCCAGACGGAACACCAGCTCGGGCGTGGGAATCCGCGCCATCAATTGCTCATGGCTCTCGCCGGGATAGAGCGCGAGCAGATCCTCGGTCGAGGTCAGCACGATGTCGGCGGCGGCGAAGGCCGCCGCAAACACCTCGCGTGCGACGTCGCGGTCCGGCCAGCCGCGTGCACGGAAGTTGGTGTCGAACACGAAACGCGTGCCGAGCAGACGCGCGCGCTTGATCGCGGCGAACAGCCGCTCGCGTCCTGCTGCGTCGTAGATCGAGAGCGTGATCGCGGAGAGATAGACGATGTCGTAGCTCATCAGCGAGTTGAGCAGTTCGTCGGTCTCCGGCAGGCTCATCAACTGGCGCGCCGCCGCGCTGTCGCGCCAGTGGAAGAACTGGCGCTCGCCCTTGGCGTCTAGCTGGATCATGTAGAGGCCGGGCAGCTTGCCCGGCAGCCGCACGACCCGCCTCGTGCCGACGCTCTCCGCATTCCAGGCCGCGATCATCTCATCGCTCAGGGCGTCGTCGCCGAGTGCGGTGAGATAGTCGACCTTGACCTCCAGCCGCGCCAGGTACACCGCCGTATTGAGGGTGTCGCCGCCGAAGCCGCGCGAGTAGAGCCCACCGCCCTGCCCGCCTTGAGCCTGCCGGAGCTCGACCATGCATTCACCGATGCAAGCAACGCTCGCCATCGTCATATCCACGCTGTTCATCTGATACGTCAGGCGACGAAATTGCCGCCCAGCTCGTCTTCGATGTGGATGCGGATGATATCGTCGAAGGTCTTCTCTTCGGTGGTGAAGCCGAGCTCACGCGCCCGCTTCGCCTCGAAATTGCGCGGCCAGCCGCCGACGATGCCGACGATGAACGGATCGAGCTCATGCTTGATGCGCGCGGCGACCTTGTCGCCGGCGACCCGCCGGAGCGCCGCGATCTGCTCGCCGACCGTTGCCGAGAAACCGGGCATGGTCAGGTTGCGACGCGGGCCGACCTTGGCGAGGTCCATGGTGCCGGCATGCAGCAGGAAGCCGACGGCCGAGCGCGGCGTGGCGTGCCAGTGGCGGACGTCCTCGGAGACCGGGAGCACCGCTTCCTTGCCGGCGAGCGGCTCGCGCAGGATGTTGGAGAAGAAGCCCGATGCCGCCTTGTTGGGCAGGCCCGGCCGGATGCAGATGGTCGGCAGGCGGATGCCGATGCCGTCGAGGAAGCCGCGGCGCGAATAATCGGCCAGCAGCAATTCGCCGATCGCCTTCTGGGTGCCGTAGCTGAGCAGCGGGGTGTGGAAGAACTCGTCGCCGATCGCATCCGGGAACGGGGCGCCGAACACCGCGATCGAGGACGTGAACACCACGCGCGGCTTGTAGCCGCCGCCGACCAGGCGGATGGCGTCGAGCAGCATCCGCGTGCCGTCGAGGTTGATGCGGTAGCCCTTGTCGAAATCGAGCTCGGCCTCGCCCGAGACGATCGCCGCGAGATGGAAGATCACGTCGGGGCGGCCGGCGATCAGCTTCTCGGCGGCGCCCGGCACGGCGAAATCGCCGAACACGGTCTCGACGGGGAAACCGGCCTTTTCCGGCTTCTTGGGCTCGACCACGTCGTGCATGGTCAATTTGGTGATGTCGCTCTTGCCGAGCCGGCCGTCGCGCAAGAGACGTTCACACAATTTGCGGCCGACCATGCCGGCGGCGCCCAGAACCAGAATGTGCAAGAGCCTACTCCTTCTTATTGGCCGGAACGCGCCGCTCTTGAATTGGTTTGGCGCGTTCTCAGGCAGGCCCCGCGATCATTCCTTCACGGCGCCGGTCATCGCCGACACATAGTACTCTACGAAGAAGGAATAAAGGATAACTACGGGGACCGAGCCGGTCAGGGCCGCCGCCATCAGCGCGCCCCAATGATAGACGTCGCCGTTGACGAGCTCGGTGATGGCGCCGACCGGAATGGTCTTGTTCTCCGAGGAGGAGATGAAGGTCAGCGCGTAGATGAACTCGTTCCAGGACAACGTGAAGGCGAAAATACCCGCCGAGATCACCCCCGGGAGCGACAGCGGCAGCGTGATCTTGATCAGGATCTGGAGCCGCGTCGCACCGTCGATCAGCGCGCATTCCTCGAGCTCGTAGGGAATGGTGCGGAAATAGCCCATCAGCAGCCAGGTGCAGAACGGGATCAGGAAGGTCGGATAGGTCAGGATCAGCGCCAGATTGCCGTCGAACAGGCCGAGCTGGAACACGATCGCCGCCAACGGAATGAACAGGATCGAGGGCGGCACCAGATATCCGAGGAAGATCGCAAGGCCGACATAGCGTGAGCCCTTGTAGCGCAGGCGCTCGATCGCATAGGCGGCGCAGACGCTGGCGAACAGCGAGATGAAGGTCGAGGACACCGAGACGATCACGGTGTTCCACATCCACAGCGGATAGTCGGTGTCGAAGAACAGCTTCTTGATGTGCTCCAGCGTCGGATTCACGATCCAGAATGGATTGTACTTCTCGTAGTCGTACATCTCCGCGTCCGGCTTGAACGTCGCGACCGCCATCCAGTAGAACGGGAACAGCAGGAAGAAGATGATCAGGCCGAGCGGAAGATAGACGCGCAGGAACTTCCGCGGGAAGCTCTCGAGGTAGTCCATTCCGACGCTTTGGTCGTCCATCGTGGTCATGGTCAGTCCCTCCCGCCCTGCTGCCAGCGGGACCGCTGAAGCCCGAAGAAGCTGAGCAGGATCGCTGCGACCAGGAACGGAATCATCGCGTTCGAGATCGCCGCGCCCTCTCCGAGATTGCCGCCGGTGATGGCGCGCTGGAACGACAGCGTCGCCATCAGATGCGTGGCATTGATCGGCCCGCCCCGCGTGATGGTGTAGATCAGCTGGAAGTCGGTGAACGTCATCAGCACCGAGAACGTCATCACGACCGCAATGATCGGCGACAGCATCGGCAGCGTGATGTGGCGGAAGCGCTGCATGTTGGTGGCGCCGTCGAGATTGGCGGCCTCATAGAGCGAGGGCGAGATGGTCTGCAGGCCCGCCAACAGCGTGATGGCGACGAACGGCACGCCGCGCCAGATGTTGGCGGCGACCACCGACCAGCGCGCATTCCAGGGATCGCCGAGGAAGTCGATATAGCGCGTGATCAGGCCGGCCTTGATCAGCACCCAGGAGATGATCGAGAACTGGCTGTCATAGATCCACCAGAACGCGATCGCGGAGAGCACCGTCGGCACCACGAAGGGCAACAGCACGATGGCGCGGATCATCGACTTGAACGGCAGCCGCTCGTTGAGCAGCAGCGCCAGATAAAGCCCGATGGCGAATTTCACGATGCTTGCGGTGACGGTGTAGAAGATGGTGTTGAACACCGAGAGCCAGAACACCGAGTCCTTCGCCAGCGAGACGAAGTTCTGGAAGCCGATATAGCGCCCGACGCCGCCGATCTTGGTGTCGGTCATGCCGAGCCAGAAGCCCAGCGCCAGCGGGTACGCCAGAAACAGGATCAGGATCGCGATCGCCGGCACCATGAACATCGCGCCGAGAAAATTCCGGCTCTCGAATGCTCTGGTCCAGAGGCTGGAGCGGTTGACCTGCGCGACGCCGGACTCGGCCAAGACTGCCATGTCGGATTCCCTCAGAAGAAGAGTCACGGCGTCCGGCGAACCGGACGCCGCGCAGATTGAAGCTGATCAGACCTGGTAGTAGCGCTTGGCGCGTTCGGCGGCACGCGCAGCCGCCTGCTTCGGCGTCGCCGAGCCCGAGGCTGCTTCCGCGAACATGTCGACGACGACGAAGTCGCCCATCACGGCGGCGGAGGCATAGCCGAGATCGCCGGCAAAGCCGTTGTCGCGGCAGCGCTTCAGGCAGTCGCGATACGGGGTGATCTTCGGATCCGACGTCCACACCGGGTTGTCATTATAGGCCGGCAGCGGCGGAGACACGTAGCCGTTGGAAGCGACCTCCCAGGCGTCGTAGTTCTCCTTGTCCATCATGAACTTGATGTATTCCTTGACCGCCTTCGGATACTTCGAGTGCTTGTAGCCGTAATAGACCAGCACGTTCTGCTGCTCGGTCGACACGCCCACGGGTCCGATCGGCATCGGCGCGTGGTCCATGTCCTTGGCGATCTCCTGCTGCTTCGGATCGGTCGAGTTCTTGCCGACGGTCCAGATCGAGATGCCGTTCAGGGTCAGGCTGAGCTCGCCGTTGAGGAACGCCTTGTTGTTGTTCGAGTCGTTCCACGACAGCACGCCGGGGATGAAGGTCTCGTAGAGCTGCTTGACGTATTCGAGCGCGGCGACCGTCTCGGGCGAGTCGATCACGACCTCGTTCTTCTCGTTGACGACCTTGCCGCCGAACGCCCACAGCGCCCACTGGCACCAGCCATTGGCATCGCCCGTGGCGTGACCGAGCGCGAAGCCGGCCGGCGTGTTGTTCTTCTTCAGGGCCTGGCACAGCTTGAGGAAGCCGGCGGTGTCCTTGGGGAATTCGTCAAAGCCCGCGGCCTTCACATGGCTGATGCGGTAGTTCAGGCAGCCGCCGGTCGCGCCCTGCGGGATCGCGATCCAGCCACTCCCCTTCTTGCCGTACTTCTCGGCGACCGGATACCAGCCGCCATACTGGGCGCCGAGATGTTCGGCGACGTCGGTGACGTCGATCAGCTTCTCGGGGAATTTGTGGGGATCGTCGAGCGTGCCGATGATGAGGTCTGGGCCGGCGCCGACATTGGCGGCGACCGCCGCCTTCGGGCGGATGTCTTCCCAGCTCTCGGCCTCGAGCTTGACCTTGACGCCGGTCTTCTCGGAGAACTTCTTGGTCTGCTCCGCGAACTTGTCGAACTCGGCCTGAATGAACTGCTTCCAGCGCAGCACGCGGATCGACGCATTCGGCTCCGGCGTGTTGGTCCACTCCGCCGCGCGGACCGGGACGATGCCCGGGCCGGCCAGCAATGCAGCGCCGCCCAGGCCAGCTTTAAGCACACTTCGCCTGTCGAAATTGCTCATCGTTCTCTCCCTGAATTTTATATTTGTATTTTGGTAGTCTTAGGCAGCTCTGCCTGGGCAGTTCCGCTTTGGCGGTTCTGCTCAGGCAGTTCTGCGACGTCGCTACAGGCGTTTGCCCGTAGCGTCGTCGAACAGATGGACCAGCGACGGGTCGGGCTTCAGCCGGACCTTGTCGCCCGGATTGAACTGGTGCCGCTCGCGGAAGACCGCGACGACCTGCTCGCCGCCGACCTTGGCGAACACCTGGGTCTCGGAGCCGGTCGGCTCGACCACGAGGATTTCAGCCTCGGCGCCGTCATCGGCGATGGTGAAGTGCTCCGGCCGCACGCCGTACACCGCGGGACGACCGTCGGATGCCGCCGGCGCATTCTTGAGCGGCAGCTTGACGCCGTTCGGGCCCTCGAAGGTCGCAACACCGTTCACACGGACATTCCCCTTCAGGAAGTTCATCGAGGGAGAGCCGATGAAGCCGGCGACGAACTGGTTGTCGGGCTTGTCGTAGAGCTCGAGCGGCGTGCCCATCTGCTCGACGATGCCGTCATGCATGACGACGATCTTGTCGGCCATGGTCATGGCTTCGATCTGGTCGTGAGTGACGTATACGGTGGTGGTCTTCAGCCGCTGATGCAGCTCCTTGATCTCGGTGCGCATGGCAACGCGCAGCTTGGCGTCGAGGTTCGACAGCGGCTCGTCGAACAGGAAGACCTGGGGATCGCGCACGATGGCGCGCCCCATGGCGACGCGCTGGCGCTGGCCGCCGGAGAGCTGGCGCGGATAGCGATCGAGCAGCGGCGACAGCGCGAGAATCTCGGCGGCGCGCTTGACGCGCTTGTTGATCTCGTCGGCGCCGGCATTCCGCAACTTGAGCGAGAAGCCCATGTTGTCGGCGACCGTCATGTGCGGATAGAGCGCGTAGTTCTGGAACACCATCGCAATGTCCCGCTCCTTGGGCTGGACATTGTTGACGACGCGGTCGCCGATCGAGATCGTGCCGGAGGTGATGTTCTCGAGACCGGCGAGCATGCGCAGAAGCGTCGACTTGCCGCAGCCGGAGGGGCCAACCAGGACGACGAACTGACCGTCCTCGATCGGAATCGTCACGCCGTGCAGGACTTCAAAATTGCCGAACGATTTCCGCACGTCGCGGATTTGCACAGACGACATCTAGCTCCCTCCTCGAAAGTCCACGACGCCTCGCGCGCCGCGACCGTCTTGTTCTTTCAGACTTCACCAACCGAAGCCCGATCTTAACGGGCGACATTGTCGGCAGTTTGTGCGGTTTTGGCAATTTGTCTTTGGTTAGTCGTTGCTGGTAGCGCTGTCAACGATCCTTTGTTTGCGACAGTGGCTATGCTAAGAGCAGCAAATGGGTCGAAAACGCACCAAGTCAGGCAAAATCCGGCTGGCGGAAGTCGCCGAGCTTGCCGGCGTGAGCCCGATTACAGCGTCCCGCTTCTTCCGTAATCCCGAGGCGTTATCGGTCGCCAAACGGACGCGGGTGGAGAGCGCCGCCAGGGAGCTCGGCTATGTGCCGAATCTTGCGGCACGCGCGCTGGCCTCGCAGCGCACCGAAGTGATCGGTGTATTGATCCCCTCTCTCACCAATAACGTGTTCTCGGACGTGCTGCGCGGCATCTACGACGCGTCCGAAGGCAGCCGCTACTCGATCCAGTTGTCCAACACCCGCTACAGCATCCTCCAGGAGGAGAAGCTGCTGCGGCTGTTTCTGGCGCAGAAGCCGGCCGGGCTGATCGTCACCGGCATCGACCAGACCACGGAATCGCGCACGATGCTGGAGGCGGCCGACTGCCCGATCGTGCAGATCATGGAGATCGGCCCCAACCCGGTCGACATGATGATCGGCTTTTCCCACTATGACGCAGCCCGCGCGGCGATAGCGCACCTGTTCGAACAGGGCCACCGCAAGATCGGCTTCGTCGGCGCGCGCATGGACCCGCGGGTCCAGCGGCGGCTGGACGGATATGTCTCTGCCATGAAGGATGCCGGCCTGTTCGAGCAGCGCCTCGTCGTCACGACGGCGACACCGACCTCGGTCACGCTCGGCGGCGCCCTCTTCACCGATCTGCTGGCGCGGGAGCCCGGCATCGACGCGGTGTTCTGCGCCAATGACGACCTTGCGCTCGGCGTGCTGTTCGAATGCCGCCGCCGCGAGATCGCGGTGCCCGAGCAGATCGCGATCGTCGGCTTCAACGACCTCGAATTCATGGCTTCCGCGGTCCCGACCCTGACCAGCGTGCGCACCAACCGCTACGAGATGGGCAAGACCGCCGCCACCATGCTGATCGAGGCGATCGACGGACGGCGCCCGGAGCAGCCGGTGCTCGACCTCGGGTTCAAGGTGATCGAGCGGCAGAGCTCGTCGTCGCGCCATTCAGACAACAGGCCAGCCGTCGGCGGCGCGCCGAACAAAATGGTAGCGTTACCAAGTGGCCATGACTAGTATCGAACTTGTGAGGAAACGACCCGCCAACGGGCCGGCACACCATCGCTCACGCCGTTGGGCATCGCACAAGCCGACACCATAGAACGGACGCCAGTGCGTTTGCATTGCAGGAGAAACCAATGACAAAAAGACCAACCAATGGGCATGCGCCCGCCAGCAACGGCGCTCGCCGCCATCTCCGCTCGCAGGATTGGTTCAACAATCCGCATAATCCGGGCATGACCGCGCTCTATATGGAGCGGTATCTGAACTACGGCCTCACCCGCGCCGAGCTGCAGTCCGGCAAGCCGATCATCGGCATCGCCCAGACCGGCAACGACCTCTCCCCTTGCAACCGCCACCATATCGAGCTCGCCCACCGCGTCCGCGAAGGCATCCGCGAGGCCGGCGGCATTGCGATGGAATTCCCCACCCACCCCATCCAGGAGACCGGCAAGCGCCCGACCGCGGCGCTCGACCGCAACCTCGCTTATCTCGGCCTGGTCGAGATCCTCTACGGCTATCCGCTCGACGGCGTAGTGCTGACCACCGGCTGCGACAAGACCACGCCGGCCTGCATGATGGCGGCCGCGACCGTGAACCTTCCCGCGATCGTGCTGTCGGGCGGCCCGATGCTGAACGGCTGGCATGCCGGCGAGCGCACCGGCTCCGGTACCATCGTCTGGAAATCGCGCGAGCGGCTTGCCGCCGGCGAGATCGACTATGAAGAGTTCATGGAGATCGTGGCGTCCTCGGCGCCCTCGGTCGGCCATTGCAACACGATGGGCACGGCCTCGACCATGAACGGTCTTGCCGAAGCGCTCGGCTTCTCGCTGCCGGGCTGCGCGGCGATCCCCGCCCCCTACCGCGAGCGCGGCCAGATCGCCTACGAGACCGGCAAGCGCATCGTCGAGATGGTCTGGGAGGACCTCAAGCCGTCGGACATCCTGACCCGCGAGGCGTTCGAGAACTGCATCGTCATCAACTCGGCGATCGGCGGCTCGACCAACGCGCCGATCCACATCAACGCGCTGGCCCGCCACATCGGCGTCGAGCTGTCGATCGACGACTGGCAGAAGGTCGGCCATGACGTGCCGCTGCTGGTCAACATGCAGCCGGCCGGCTTCTATCTCGGCGAGGAATTTCACCGCGCCGGCGGCGTGCCGGCCGTGGTACGCGAGCTCATGAAGCACAAGCGCATCCACGAGAACGCGGTCACGGTCAACGGCCGCGGCATCGGCGAGAACTGCAAGGACGCGCCGGTCCCCGATAATGACGTGATCTGGGCCTACGACAAGCCGCTGGTGAAGGACGCCGGCTTCCTGGTGCTGAAGGGCAATTTGTTCGATTCCGCGATCATGAAGACCAGCGTGATCTCCAAGGAGTTTCGCGATCGCTACCTCAGCAACCCGAAGGACCTCAACGCCTTCGAGGGCCGCGCCATCGTGTTCGAGGGTCCGGAGGACTATCACGAGCGGATCGACGATGCCTCGCTCGACATCGACGAGCGCTGCGTGCTGTTCATCCGCGGCACCGGCCCGATCGGCTACCCCGGTGGCGCCGAGGTCGTGAACATGCAGCCGCCGGCCGCCCTGATCAAACGCGGCATCCTGTCCCTGCCCTGCATCGGCGACGGCCGCCAGTCCGGCACCTCGGGCTCGCCCTCGATCCTGAACGCCTCGCCGGAAGCCGCCGCCAATGGCGGCCTCGCGATCCTCAAGACCGGCGACAAGGTCCGCATCGACCTCAACAAGGGCAGCGCCAACATCCTGATCTCGGACGACGAGCTGAAGAAGCGCCACGCTGACCTGAAGGCCAGCGGCGGCTTCAAGCATCCGCCGAACCAGACGCCGTGGCAGGAGATCTATCGCAACACCGTCGGCCAGCAATCGACCGGCGCCTGCATGGAGCTCGCCACGCGCTACCAGAACGTAGCCGGCACCTTTGGTGTGGCGCGGGATAATCACTAGCAGCCACACCGTCATTGCGAGCGAAGCGAAGCAATCCAGAGATTTGTCCACGGAGACAGTCTGGATTGCTTCGTCGCTTCGCTCCTCGCAATGACGAGAACTAACAAACAGATCTTGGTGAGGAGAAATACAACATGGCAGACCGCCTCAAGGGAAAGCGCGCCGTCATCACGGCTGCGGCAGCAGGCATCGGGCGCGCATGCGCCCTCGCATTTGCGCGTGAAGGCGCAACCGTCATCGCCACCGACATCAACGAAGCCGGCATCGCCGGCCTGACCAAGGAAGGCATCGCCGAGGTCGCCAAGCTCGACGTCCGCAACACCGTCGACGTCAACGCCTTCGCCAAGCGCATCGGCAAGATCGACATCCTGCTCAACGCCGCCGGCTTCGTGCACCACGGCACCATCCTGGAGTGCTCGGAAGAGGATTTCGACTTCTCGTTCGACCTCAACGTCAAGTCGATGCACCGGACCATCAGGGCGTTCCTGCCCGACATGCTCGCGGGCGGCGGCGGCAGCATCGTCAACATCTCGTCCTGTGCAGCCTTGAGGCCGCCGGCCAATCGCTACGTCTACAGCTCATCGAAAGCGGCGGTGTCGCTGCTGACGCGGGCGGTCGCGCTCGACTTCATCACCAAGGGCATCCGCTGCAACTCGATCTGCCCCGGCACCGTCGAGACCCCCTCGATGCTCGACCGCGCCGCCGCGCAAGGGCCCCAGGGCAAGGAGATGTTCATCTCCCGCCAGAAGATGGGCCGGCTCGGCACCGCCGACGAAATCGCCAACATGGCGATCTATCTCGGCAGCGACGAGAGCGCCTTCACCACCGGCGTCGACCTCGTCGTCGACGGCGGCTACATGCTCTGACGCCAAAGGCCCCGGCATGAACAAGATCGATCTCAACGGACGCGTCGCTGTCGTCACCGGCGGCGCGCAGGGCTTTGGCCGCGCCATCACCGAGCGCTTCGTCGCCTCCGGCGCCAAGGTCGCGATCTGGGATTTCGACGCCGCCCTGGCTGAGAAGACCGCCAAGGAAATCAGCGACAGCACCAAGGTCTTCAAGGTCGACGTCACCGACACCGCAGGCGTCGAGCAGGCCCGCGATGCGACGCTGGCCGCCTTCGGCAAGATCGACATCCTCGTCAACAATGCCGGCATCGCCGGGGTCAACAAGCCGGTCTGGGAGACCGACCTCGAGGAATGGCGGAAAGTTCTGCGCATCAACCTCGACGGCCCCTTCATCGTCTGCAAGGCGATCGTGCCCACAATGCTCAAGCAGAAATACGGGCGCATCGTGAACATCGCCTCGATCGCCGGCAAGGAAGGCAATCCGAACGCCTCGCACTATTCGGCGTCCAAGGCCGGCCTGATCGCGCTGACGAAGTCGCTCGGCAAGGAGCTCGCCGCGCATGACATTCTCGTGAATGCGGTGACGCCGGCTGCGGCGAAGACCGCGATCTTCGATCAGATGACGCAGCAGCACATCGACTTCATGCTGTCGAAAATCCCCAAAGCCCGCTTCGTGCTGGTGGAAGAGCTCGCCGCGATGGCGGCGTGGCTCGCATCCGAAGATTGTGCCTTCTCCACCGGCGCGGTGTTTGATATTTCCGGGGGACGGGCGACCTACTGAGAACCTCCTGAGACATGGTCCGCCCGAGGGGGCGGACCATGCGTTTTGGGCGTCGGGATTTCATGAAGCTCACAGCGGGCGCAGGCGCGCTGCCGCTGCTGTCATCGGCTACGCTCGCGCAGCTCGTCCCCAACCCGCCGAGCATCCATCCGCCCTCGCCGGCCGAGCGCGGCGCCATGGCACGGCTCGCGCACAGCTTCATGGACAAGTACGGCGTGCCGGCACTGTCCTTCGCGATCGGCTATGCCGGCACGGTTGTCCATGAGGATGCCTTCGGTCTTGCCGATGTCGAGCGGAACGAAGCCGCGACGCCGCGGCATCTGTTCCGGATCGCCAGCGTCAGCAAGATGATCACCTCGGTCACGATCTTCCGCCTGATCGAGGAGAACCGCCTCAAGCTGACGGATCGCGTGTTCGGTCCGGGCGCGCTGCTCGGCACCGATTACGGACAGCCGCCCTACTCGCCCGGCATCGACCAGATCACGCTCGAGCATCTCTTGACCCACACCGCCGGCGGCTGGAGCAACGACAACCGCGATCCCATGTTCACGCATCCGCGGATGGATCATGCCGCGCTGATCGCCTGGACGCTCGCCAACCGGCCGCTCGACCGGCCGCCGGGCCAGCGCTACGCCTACTCCAATTTCGGCTATTGCGTGCTGGGGCGCGTGATCGAGAAGCTCACCGGCCAGCCCTATGCCGAGCATGTCCGGGCTGAGATGCTGGCGCGCTGCGGCGTCACTGACATGACGATTGCGGGCAACACGCGTGACCAGCGCCAGGCCGGCGAGGTCGCCTATTACGGCCAGGGCGACAACCCCTACAACATGAATGTCCGGCGGATGGATTCCCACGGCGGCTGGATCGCGACGTCGGCGGATCTCGTCCAGTTCCTGATGCATGTCGACGGCTACGCGAAGCCGGCGAACATCCTGCGGCCTCGCACCATTCAGGTCATGACCACCGCGCCCAGCTACAGTCCCGACTACGCCAAGGGTTTTTGCATCAACAAGTTCGACAATTGGTGGCACAATGGCAGCCTGCCGGGCACGAGCACGATTGCCGTGCGCACCCATGGCGGCTTCTGCTGGGCCGCCTTCACCAACACCAGACGCGGGAATTCCGACATGGATGGCGATCTCGACAATCTCAACTGGAACATGGCGCGCCAAGTCGGCGAATGGCGGGTGGCCTGAGATGATCCGGGAAGGTGGATGCCTGTGCGGGGCGGTGCGGTTCAAGGCGGAGGGCGAGCCGCTCAACGTGCGCATCTGCCATTGCCGCATGTGCCAGAAGGCGATGGGCGCGCCCTATTTTGCTCGCGCACAGTTCGACCAGCGCGCGCTGACCGTCGAGGGCGAGACCCAGCGTTATGCCTCGTCCGAAGCCATCGACCGCGTCTTCTGCAAGCGCTGCGGTACGCGCCTGTTCTCCTGGCGGCGCAACGGCACGCTCGCGGGTGTCTCGCTGACGACCTTCGACGACCGCAACGCCTTCGCGCCGACCGAGCACATCTGGGTCTCGGAAAAGCTTTCGTGGCTGAAGCTCGACGACGGCCTCGTGCAATATCAGGGCACCATCCCAACGTGATGTCAGGGCCGGCTTGAAGCGGACGCGTTCGCCGGCCGGGCGCGTTCGCCCGTCGTCGTCGCGATCCAGATCCCGGAAAAGACCGCGACGATGCCGGCCGCGAGATTCCAGCGCAGCGGCTCGGTCAGCAGCCAGGCCCCGACCACCGACGCCGTGACCGGATTGACCGTCACCGAGATCGCGACGCGCGTCGGCGTCGTCCGCTCCAGTGCGAAGGCCCAGAGATAAAAGGTCAGCGCCGCGCCGAACGCGCCGAGATAGGAGGCTGCCAGCCATTGCGGCGCGCCGAAGGCTGCGACCGGCGCGAAGCTGCCGCTGATATAGGCGAGCGGAATGAGGCAGGCCGCGCCCGCCGCCATGCTCATCGTGGTGAAGGCGAGCGGGCTGGCGCGCTGGATCAGCGGCTTCGACCAGATGCCGTAGAGCGCCATGCACAGCGCCGCCGCCACCATCAGGAGATCGCCGCGCCATGCACCAGATGGCGCCGAGGTCAAATCGGTGAGCAGCGCAATTGCGACGCCAAGCGTCGCGACCACGACACCGATCGATTTGCGCCAGGTCAGAGCTTCGGCGCCGAGTGCGGCCCCGATCACGAGCGACAGCAGCGGCAGCGTCGACAGCGCGAGCGCGCCGCGCGCGGCGGTGGTGAAGATCAGCGAAGCGTTGAACAGGATCGGAAACAGAGCAAAGAACAGAACGCCGAGGGCGACGGCAGCCACCCAGTCGCCCCGCTCCGGCCAGCGATCGCCGCGTAGCAGCGTCAGCGGCAACAGCAGCGGAAAGCCGATGCCGAACCGGAACGAGCCTATCGCCAGCGGATCGATGTTGCCCACCAGATAGCGCGTGGCACCGATTGAGGTGCCGCCCAGCGCGCTCGACAGCACGGCGGCCAAAACGCCGAAAGTCTCGCCCACGCTCCCTCCCCAATGGATCTAATGGCTTTGCGGGCAGCATATGAGGCGCGCCGAAACAGGGAATGGAATTTCCGTCATGCCAGGACAAATTTGCGTCATGAGCCAGCCCAATCTCGACCTCGATCTTCTCAAGGCCTTCCTTGCCGTCGCCGAGCATCGCTCCTTCACGCGCGCGGCCGCGACGCTCAATCGCACCCAGTCGGCGGTGAGCGTCCAGATCAGACGCCTCGAGGAACGGCTGGACGCCAGACTGTTTCACCGGACGCGATCGGGCGTGGCGCTGAGCGAGGCCGGTCGTGAGCTGCTCGTCTACGCAAGGCGGCTGCTCGACCTCAATGCGGAAGCGATCGGCGCACTTCGTGCGCGCCAGCGCGAGGCCGTGGTTCGCCTCGGCGTGATGGACGATTATGGCACGATCGTCATTCCACCCTTGCTGGCGCGCTTCGCCGAAAGCCATCCGGAGATCCGGGTCGAGATCGAGACCGGGCTGACCGCAACGATGCCGGCCCGGCTCGGCGAGGCCTATGACCTCGTCATTGCCATGCACGCCGAAGGACACGGCGATGGCGAGCTGCTCCGGCGTGAGCAGGCGGTGTGGGCTGCCGCCAAATCCTATCCGAGCCGAACGCAGGACACCCTGCCCGTCGCGCTCTACCCGCCCGGCTGCCTGTTCCGGCAATGGGCCGCGGATGCCCTCGATGGCGCCGGCCGGCGCTGGCGCCTCGCTTTCGTCAGCCGGACGCCTGCGGCGGTTGAGGCGATCGCGGCGCAGGGGCTCGCCGTCACGGTCGTGAAAGCCGGCACGTTGCCCCCTCGCCTCCGGATCCTGTCGGCGCGCGACGGCCTGCCGCCGTTGCCGGGAGCGGACATCCGCCTCCACCGCGCGCGCAATCTGTCGCGGCCGGCGACGCTGCTGGCCGATCATTTACAGCTTGGGATTTCGGAACCGGCGTCCCATATCCTGACCTGACGCGCTGCCCCACCACCGGATTGGCCGGGTTGGCTGCAAGGTCACGAGGCACAAACCGGGACGGACGAGCTGTGAACGTTTCCTTCTATGACATTTCAGTGTGGGTGCTGCCGCTGGTGCTCGCCATCACCTTTCATGAGGCCGCGCACGCCTTCGTGGCGCATCGTCTCGGCGACAACACGGCCTGGCAGCTCGGCCGCGTCAGCTTCAACCCGCTCCGCCATATCGATCCGTTCGGCACCGTGATCCTGCCGGCGATGCTGCTGTTCGCGCATTCGCCGTTCCTGTTCGGCTATGCCAAGCCGGTGCCGGTCAATTTCCGCAAGCTCAACCATCCCAGGCTCGACATGGTCTGGGTGGCGCTGGCCGGGCCCGCTACCAACATCCTGCTGGCGCTCGCGGCGGCGCTTGCCCTCCACGCGCTGCCCTTCGCCCCGGCCGGGTCGGCGCAGTGGATCTTCGACAACATCAAGAATGCGCTGGTGATCAACGCCATCCTGGCGGTGTTCAACATGATGCCGATCCCGCCGCTCGATGGCGGGCGCGTCGCGGTCGGGCTGCTGCCGCGCCCGCTCGCTCTACCGCTGGCCCGGCTCGAACCTTTCGGAATGCTGATCCTGATCGGCCTGCTGATCCTGCTACCGCTGGCAGGCTCGCAGTTCGGTCTAAATCTTGATGTTATTTCAGCAATACTGCGAACGTTGACCGGTTATGTGATTCAGGCTGTTCTCTTTCTGACCGGCAATGCGTAGTTGAAGCGAACACCCGAACACGAGCCGAAGGGCCAGAGGCCGACTTGGTCAAAGCTGCCGATATGCTGATCGCGCGACGCGCGGATACCCGTGCCCGCGCCGATTTTGCCACCTGGAAGATGATGGCCAAGCTCAACGGCTCGTCCGCGCTGCCTCCGGAGGCCCAGGAGTTCCTCGCCAGCTACAACAACCTGCTGGCGCAGATGAGCGAGGGTGAGGCCACGGAGGCCACCATCGGCGCGATCTACAAGGCCTACTATGCCGAGATGGGCGGCGCAGGAACCCCGCCCGACGTCCGCACCACCCGCGCAGCCGAACCGGCCGCGGACAATGTTACCGCTTTCCGCCGCCCGGCCCCGAAGCCGAAGACGACCAGCTTTTTCGGGAGTGGCGCGGCCGCCGGAACCCAGAAACGGCCCCTCCCGGTGGCGCTGATCTTCGCCTGTCTGGTCGTCGTCTATGTCGGGATCCGGCTTTACTGGCGCTGAGCCGACTTCTTCTTTTTCTTCTCGTCCGGCGGCTTGAACTTGATCTCGACCGTTCGTTCGAAACGGTCCTCGTTCAGGGCGACAGGCGGCTGCGGGAATGGGTCGGACTTGCGGACCATGGCGATCGCGGCGTCATCGAAGGCCTTGTCCCCGGACGAGGCCACGACGTCGACTGACAGCACATTGCCCATGCGGTTGAGCGCAAAGCTCACCTTGGCCGTCTCGTTTTTGGGCTCCTTGCCCTCCGGATTGACCTTGTGCGCCGAAAGATGCGCGCTGATCTTGCGGTTCCAGTCCGCGGTGAGCTTCAGGAGGTCCTTGCCGATGCCAAGCACGGGCGCCATCGCCTTCTCGGCCTCGCGCGTTGCGTCCTCGAAGGTCTGGCGCTCCATCGCGACCGACTTCTGCGCGGCCTCCATGGCCGGCGTTTCGACGGCGGCGATCTTGGGATCGTCGTCCTGCTCTTTCTTCGGCTTGTTCTCGGTGACGAGGCGATCGGCCTCCTCGACCTGTTGCGGCCGGTCCTGGGGAAGGTCCGTCTCCTTCACCTCGGCCTTTTGCTCGGGCATCTCCGGGCGCTCTTCCTGTTCCTCGGATTCCGTCGGCCCGGGCGGCCTCTCGGACTCCTGAACCGGCGGCGACGTCATCTCGACCGCGAACTCGGCCCCGGCCGCGCCCAACCCTTCGTCACCATTGTCGGCCTGCAGGTTTGCGAGCGCGAGCGCAGCCCCACCGACATGGAGGACGATGGCCGCGATCGCGGCCAGGATCCAAAGCCGGCGGGATGATCTGGGTTCGAGCTCGACATCGGACATGGCGAACCTCTAAGGCTGCGCGGGGCTCACGGCAGGCGCTCCCGCCGCCGTGGGAGGCCCCTCGAGCGCAACAAGCTTCACCTTGGTGTAACCGCCGGAGCGCAACAGCTCCATGACGCCCATCAACTCGCCATAGGGCACCGAGCGATCGGCGCGCAGAAAGAGGTACTTGTCCTTGCTCATGTCGGCCATCGAATCGAGCGTCATGATCAGCTCGGCCCGGAACACGGACTCCTCGCCGATCGCGAGCGTCATATCGCGCTTGATGCTGAGATAGGTCGGCTTGTCCGGCTTCTTCTGCGGCATCGCGCTCGAGGTCGGCAGATCGATCGGCAGGTCGACCGTGGACAGCGGAGCTGCGACCATGAAGATGATCAGCAGCACCAGGATGACGTCGATGAACGGCGTGACGTTGATGTCATGCGTTTCCGAGAAATCGTCCTCGTCGTCATTGTCCGTGAGCGAAACGGCCATGGTTCACTCCGCCGCGCGAGAATGCAGGCTGCCGTGGCTGCGGTCGAGATCGCGCGAGAGCAGACGTGCCGCCGCGCCCGAGGCACGGCTGACGAGCTCGAGATAGCCCTTCGTCACGCGCGAGAAGTGGTTGTAGATGATGACGGCCGGAATGGCGGCGACGAGGCCGATCGCCGTCGCGAGCAGCGCCTCGGCGATGCCGGGCGCGACGACGGCGAGGTTCGTGGTCTGCGACTTCGAGATGCCGATGAAGCTGTTCATGATGCCCCAGACCGTGCCGAACAGGCCGACGAAGGGCGACGTCGAGCCGATGGTCGCGAGCACGCCCATGCCGATGCGGATGCGCCGCGCCTCCGCGCGCACGATCTCCTGGAAGCTCGAGGCCGCACGCTCCTTGATGCCGTCATCGCTGGCGAGGCCAGCCGACATCCGCGCCTCGTTCAGCGCCGCCGCCAGGAAGGACGGCAGGATGCCCTGCTTGGTCCCGAGCGCCATCTGCGCTTCGGCGAGCGAGCGTGCCTGGGCGACCTTCTTCAGCGCCGAACGCAGTTTTGCCGAGGCGACCGACAGCTCGAACGACTTGGCGATGAGGACGGTCCAGGTCATCAGCGAGGCGAAGGCGAGCCCGATCATCACCGCCTTCACGACGACGTCGGCCGACATGAACATCACCCAGGGTGATAATTCCTTCATGCCGGGCACACCGACGGACACCGCTTCGGCCTTTGCGGCCGCCGGTGCGGAAGCCGTGGGAGCCGCAGGGGCTGCCGCCGCCGGGGCGGAAGGAGCCGGACTGGCGGCGGGCGCCGCGGCCGCCGGCTGCGGCGCCGGGGTCTGTGTCTGGGCAGAAACAGGGGATGCGAGCCAGGCGGCCGCCAGCATCACAGCGGCGGCAAGGCTTGCTTGGGGGGACATGATCTTCATACTTCGGCCCAGTAGCGAATGAGGTTGTGATAGATACCCGTCAATTTGACCGTTTCGGGATCGTCACGCCCGAGCCGTTCCACCAGCGCCTGTATCGCGGTGTCGAGGTCAAAGATCATGCTCCGGGCTTGATCGTCCCGTATCATGCTCTGAAGCCAGAAGAAAGACGCAACCCGCGTTCCCCGGCTCACCGGCGTGACAAGATGCAGGCTGGTCGAGGGATAGAGCACGCAGTCGCCGGCTGGCAACTTGACTTCGTGAGAACCGTAAGTGTCCTCGATCACAAGTTCGCCACCGTCATATTCTTCCGGCTCGGCGAGGAACAGCGTGACCGACAGGTCTGTGCGGATGCGAAGGCCGGTCAGCCGGTCGCCGCGGATCGCGTTGTCGACATGCAGGCCGAAATGGTGGCCGCTGTCAGCCGCATAGCGGTTGAACAGCGGCGGGAAGATCTGGAGCGGAATTGCCGCCGCGATGAAGCGCGGGTTCGACGTCAGCGCCGAGATGATGCGGTTGCCGAGCTTGCGCGCGACCTCGCTGTCCGGCGGCAATTGCTCGTTGCGCTTGACCATGGCCGACTGCGACCCCGCGGTCGAGCGGCCATCCTCCCATTCGCTGGCATCCATGATGCGGCGGAAATCCGCCACATCATCCTTGCTGAGAACGTTTTCGATGCATGTCAGCATGAAGCTCGTTGTTGCTCCGTCAGTAGCGCGCTGACAGCACCAGGTAAGCGGCACGCCCCGGTGCTTCCAGCACGAAGGGCGCAGCGCTCTGGTACAGCGCGTCGTAGTAGCGCTTGTCGAAGATGTTGTTCACGAACAGCTTGACCTGCCAGTTCTTGTTAATCTTGGCCTCGGCGAACATGTCGAAACGCCAATAGCTTGGAAGCGACGTGCCCTGGTTGGCCGCGAGCAAAGTGCCGCCGTAAATTTTCGAGCGATACACCGCCTGCCCGCCCAGCTCCCAGGTGTCGTTGATCTGATATTTCGAGAGCAAGCTAAAGGACTGATGCGCAATGTTGGCGAGCGGACGACCGACATTGGTCGGATACAGTGCCTTGTTGGCCGACGGGGCCAGCGACTGCGTGACCTCCGACTCCATGAGCACGAGCCCGCCAAAGACACTCCACTTGTCGGTGATCTTGCCGCTCACACCGAGATCGATACCGCGAATGCGGTAGGCTGCTCCGGCCGTGATGCACGATATGTTGCCAGTCGTTCCGGCCGGATAGACGCATCCCAGGGGAGCTGCAGCGGCGGCGCTGCCCACGTTCTGCGACTCGCGTGCATTCTCTTTCGTCGTCTGGAACACCGCTGCGGTCAGGAGCAGATGACGGTCGAATAGCTCCCATTTGGTTCCGAGTTCGATAGCCTTGTTCTTCTCGGGGCCGAATATCTGCGTATTGCCGCCCGGCAGGTTCGGGTTCAGGCCGCCATAGGCCGTGCTGGTGCCGTCGAATTCGGCGCCAACCGGGTTCGCCGAGGTCGCATATGCCACATAGACACTACCGTTCGGCGCCGGCTTCAACGTCAGGCCGAGGTTGAAATTCGGAATGAGAAACTCTGCCGATTGCTGGCCAGGACTGCCGACCTTCCGCGTGTTGATGCTGTAATCGTCATAGCGGAAACCGCCGTTCAGGATCACCAAGTCACGATAGTTTGCGCTATCCATGACGTAGCCGCTGACGGTGTCGATGCCGATCTTGGTGGGACTTCCGGTAAGGCTCGGAATCCCGAAGGGAAGATTGGTGTATTGCGGAGCGAACACGCTGACGTCGGTCTTCGATCCGCCGCCGCTGAAGGGCGTGCCGGTCGTCAGCTCCGAGCTGAGGCCAGTATAACTATCGATCGACGATCTCTCGCGATCGTACTCGACACCGCCGAGCAAGGTATGTCTGAAGCCTACATCGTCGTTGAAGTTGTAAGTTGCCTCGGTCTGGTTGGCGAACACGTCCGTGACCTGGAATCGGCTCTGCGGATTTGCACTCAGCGTCGAGGCCGAGAGCGGATCGACAAGCTTCGGCGCTTCAGGAAGCGTACCGATGTAATTCTGCGTCGAGCGGGACGCGCGGATCTTGTTGCTGACCATCAGGTCGGGGGTGATCTGCACTTCTGCGTTGATTGTGCCGATGTCCTGGCCGGTGCGGAAGAAGTCCCGGTTGACGAAGCCGTACCAATTGTTGCGATTGACGCCAAAGTCCGGGAAGGGCCCGCCTGCAGTGGTGAGTGCTTGATTGGCCGCGTTGAAGGGGCCGGGCCTGTAGTACGGCACGCCGAAATCCGGAAGGCCGGTCAGTTCGGTATGGATGTAGTTGCCGGTGACCTTGACAGCATCGGTTGGCTTCCAGGTCGTGGCGACGAAGGCGCCGTTTCGATTATCGGTGACATAGTCGCGGCCAGCGACATTTGCATCCTGGAACAGCCCGCCGGCTCGGATGGCGAACGTCGGATCGATCACCTGGTTGACGTCGAGCACCACACGCTTGGTCTGGTCGGTGCCAAACGTGGTGTCCATGTTGTAGAAGTTGCCTGCTGTCGTCGCTTGCTTGGTGACGATGTTGATTGCACCACCGGCGACACCGCGGCCCGCGAAGGTCGAGCCGGGACCGCGCAGGATCTCGACCTGCTCGGTGAAGAAATTCTCGCGGACGCTAACGCCGGAGTCGCGGACGCCGTCGATAAAGATGTCGTTGCGGGCATCGAAGCCGCGGATGAAGAAGCGGTCGCCGAAGGCATTGCCGCCCTCGCCCGTTCCCAGCGTCACGCCGGCCGTGCTGAGAATCGCCTGCTTCAGCGTCGTGGCGTTCTTGTCCTCCAGGACGTCCTTTGTGAGCACCGTGATCGATTTCGGTGTGTTGAGAATCGGCTCAGGGAATTTACCCGACGCCTGCACGCGGGTGGCCATGTAGGGCGCTGCCGGATTCGCGTATGGATCAGCATCTGGCGCAACAGCATTTGCGGACGGTGCTTGCGCAGCCTGCTGGCGCTGCGCGGCACGGCGCAGCGCGTTGCGCGCGCGGACCTGATCGGGCGTCGGCTTCGAGGCCGTCGGACGCGGACGCTGCACCGGCGCATCGACCGTTACCGGCGGCAGGTTCGACTGCTGCGCCTCTGCGCCGCTCGACACCGACGCGACCGCGATCAAGCTCGCGACGGCCGAGACCTTCTTGCCGGAAATTCCTGCGGACTTCTCATCCACTGGATTGAATGCTGCGACCGAACGCAACGACTTCGGCGCGACCACCTGCCCCATTACCAAACGCCCCATTTTCAAGTTCGCTCATTCAGTTCGATGAGCGGTTAGGCTGTTGGTATCGACGGCAAAATAGTGGGTCAATCCGCGCAGGCCGCGAGAACACCGGAATAGGTCCAGTTCAAAACGATTCTAAATTTCAGTTTGAAACAGTTCTAAATCGTTGTTTGGACTCGTTCTAAAACACGCGCAAAAATATCGAGAAATCCCGCTTCGCAGAACAATCTCAATCGCTGCTCGGCGGCTTCATCAGCGAGAACAATTCATCGACGGTCTTCTGCGCGACCGCGCGCACGCGATCGGTGTTGTCCATGCCGGCGATGTTGACGCCGTTGACGACGGCTTTGATCTCGTCGCGGAAGTCGGTGAGGAAGCGCAAGGGATCACGCTGTTCGTTGGCAACGCGCGCGATCAATCCCGTGATCAGAATCTGACACGCAATCAGCTTGCCGTTCAGCTCGTCCATTCCTGCGCTCCCCCTTTTGGCGGGGCCGATATGACCGATGCCGATTTTCCTGACAACCGAAACGCCATGCGCGCGATTTAGAACCGTTCTCATCGGCGCCAATCCGGACGTTCAGTCCCGCTGTCGTCGCAACACCTACGGCACGGCTCCGCTTCCGCCCACACCGGTTCCGAGCAGTGCCTGAAGTTTGCACGCAGATCGTTCGCGCCGGGAAAATGCAGCACTGCACACCGTAGTGACACGGAGCTGCCTAGGCAGTGCAAAGCTTTCCAATTGTTTAGGATTCTCAACCCATAGTGCTGTTTACACTGGAACTTGGCGTGTATTATACAAGCTCGCTGGAACCCTATGATTGCCCCACAATTCGTAGTTTTGGGCATACGAGCCAACGAGCCGATATGAAAAAATCACGGCCGATATTTTGGATTGTCGTCATCGCGGCCGTGGCCACCGCGGGTTACTATGGTTGGCAGAAATACGGCTCAGCAGATGCCGGAAAGGCCCAGACAGCACAAAAGGGTCCGCCCCGCCCGTCCGCCATCCCGGTCAGCGTTGCGCCGGTCCAGAAGGTCGATTTTCCGGTCTATCTGACCGGTCTCGGCACGGTTCAGGGGTTCAACACCGTCCAGGTCCGCTCCCGGGTTGACGGCCAGATCGACAAGATCGCCTTCACGGAAGGGCAGATCACCAAAGAGGGCGAGCTTCTCGCCTCGATCGATCCCCGCCCCTATCAAGCCACGCTCGACCAGGCCAAGGCCAAGAAGGCGCAGGACGAGGCGAATCTGGCCAATGCCAATCTCGAGCTCCAGCGCGCCATGAAGCTCGGTGAATTCGCGACCGTGCAGCGGGTCGACACCCAGCGCTCCACCGTCGCCCAGCTCACCGCGCAGATCGCTGCCGACGAGGCCGCGATTTCCAATGCGCAGACCCAGCTCGACTACACCCAGATCAAGACGCCGATCACCGGCGTCGCCGGCCTGCGTCTGGTCGACGTTGGCAACATCGTCAACGCCTCGACGCAGACGGGCATCGTCACGATCACGCAGGTCGAGCCGATCACGGTGATCTTCACCGCGCCCGAGGATCAGCTCCCTTATATCAGCGAAGGTCAGAAGGACGCCGCCCTCAAGGTGATCGCCTTCAGCACCGACGGCAAGAAGACGCTGGCCGAGGGCAAGCTCTCGGTCATCAACAACCAGGTCGACACGACCAGCGGAACTATTCGCCTCAAGGCGGTGTTCGACAACAAGGAACACACGCTGTGGCCGGGCCAGTCGGTTTCGACGCGGCTTCTGGTGCGCACGTTGAAAGACGCCACCGTGGTTCCCGATGACGCGGTTCAGCATTCGACCAACGGCCTCTACGCCTATACCGTCAATCAGGACAACAAGGCCGAGGTGCACAAGATCAAGGTCAGCTACGCCATCGACGGACGTTCGGTCGTCGATGAAGGCTTGACCCCTGGCCAGCAGGTGATCACCGGCGGTCAATTCAAGGTTCAGCCCGGAAGCCTCGTCTCGACGGCGGTGGCAAGTTCGGATCCGGCCCAGAGCAAGGTACGACAGGAATGACCGAGGGCGGGATTTCGGCACCTTTCATCCGTTATCCCATCGGCACCTCGCTGCTGATGGCCGGCATTCTCTTTGTCGGTCTCGTTGCCTATCCCCTGCTGCCGGTCGCACCGCTGCCGCAGGTGGACTTCCCGACCATCCAGATCACGGCCAATCTGCCGGGCGGCAGCCCGGAAACGATGGCCTCGTCGGTGGCGCAGCCGCTGGAACGCCAGTTCGCGCAGATTCCCGGCATCGCGCAGATGACGTCGACGAGTTACCTGGGCACCGCGTCGATCACCATCCAGTTCGACCTCAACCGCAGCATCGACGGCGCGGCCAACGACGTGCAGGGCGCGATCAACGCCGCCAGCGGCCAGCTGCCGAAGAACCTGCCCTCGCCGCCGACCTACCGTAAGGTCAACCCGGCTGACGCGCCGATCCTGCTGCTGTCGGCGACGTCGGAGACGCTGCCGCTGACCAGCGTCAGCGACGCGGTCGACGCCCAGCTCGCCCAGCAGATCAGCCAGCTCTCGGGCGTGGCGCAGGTCTTCATCGGCGGCCAGCAGAAACCCTCCATCCGGATTCAGATCGACCCGGCGAAGCTCGTCGCCAAGGGCCTGTCGATGGAGGACGTGCGCAGCCAGATCGCGATCACCACGGTCGACAGCCCCAAGGGCAATATCGACGGGCCGAAGCGCGCCTACACGATCTACGCCAACGACCAGCTCACCCAGTCCAAGGACTGGAACGACGTCATCATCGCCTATCGAAACGGCGGTCCCTTAAGAATTCGCGACATCGGCCAGGCGGTCAGCGGCGCCGAGGACGCCAAACAGGCGGCGTGGGCCAACGGCAAGCGCGGCGTGTTCCTGGTCATATTCAAGCAGCCGGGTGCCAACGTCATCGAGACGGTCGACCGGATCAAGGCGACCCTGCCCCGCCTCGTCGCGGCGATTCCGCCGGCGATCAAGATCGAGCTGATCAGCGACCGCACCACGACCATCCGCGCCGCGGTCGAGGACGTCCAGTTCACGCTGCTGCTGACCATTGCCCTCGTGGTCATGGTCATCTTCATCTTCCTGCGCAGTTTCTGGGCAACCGTCATTCCCACGGTCACGGTTCCATTGGCGCTGCTCGGCGCATGCGCCCTGATGTGGGTGGCCGGCTATTCGCTCGACAATCTGTCGCTGATGGCGCTCACCATCGCGGTCGGTTTCGTGGTCGACGACGCCATCGTGATGCTCGAAAACATCACGCGCTACATCGAGGAAGGCGAATCCCCGATGGCGGCGGCCTTCCGGGGTTCCAAGGAAATCGGCTTCACCATCATCTCGATCAGCGTCTCGCTTGTCGCGGTGCTGATCCCGCTGCTGCTGATGGGCGGCATCATCGGCCGCCTGTTCCGCGAATTCGCGGTCGTGCTGGCGATGACCATCTTCGTCTCGATGTTCGTGTCGCTGACGCTGACGCCGATGATGGCGTCACGCTTCCTGCGCGCCCACGGCGAGGTCACCCACGGCAAGTTCTACCAGTGGAGCGAAGCCGCCTTCGACGGTATGCTGCGCGGCTACGAACATGTGCTCGACCTTGCCCTGTCCTGGCGGCGCACCACGCTGGCGATCTTCTTCGCTACGCTCGCTTTGTCGGTCTATCTGTTCGTCCTGATCCCGAAGGGCTTTTTCCCGCAGCAGGACGTCGGCCTGATCACCGCGACCTCGGAGGCTTCCCAGGACATCTCCTTCGCGGAAATGCAGCGGCGGCAGGTCGAGCTCGGCAAGATCGTGATGGAGGACCCCGACGTCGCCACGATCGCGATGAACATCGGCGGCAGCGGCCGCGCCGGCAACAACGGCAACATGTTCATCACCTTGAAGCCGCGTGACCAGCGCGACGCCTCGGCGCAGCAGATCATCGCGCGCCTGCGTCCCAAGCTCGAGAAGGTGTCCGGCGCCCGCCTCTACATGCAGGCGGCCCAGGACGTCCGGCTCGGCGGCCGGCCGACGCGCACGCAGTTCGAATTCACCTTGCAGGATGCCGATCTCGCCGAGCTCAACGACTGGGCGCCGAAGATCCTCGCCAAGATGCAGACGCTGCCGGAGCTGCGCGACGTCGCGACCGACCAGCAGACCCAGGGCACCACGGTCCAGCTCAAGATCAACCGCGACACCGCGGCACGCTACGGCATCCAGCCGCAGCTGATCGACGACACGCTGTATGACGCCTTCGGGCAGCGCCAGGTCACGCAGTATTTCACCCAGCTCAATACCTACAAGGTGATCCTCGAGATCCTGCCGGAGCTGCAGGGCAGCCTCGAGAGCCTGAACAAGCTCTACGTGAAATCGCCGCTGACCGGCGACCAGGTGCCGCTGTCGACCTTTGCGACCTGGACCACCGATCCGGTCCGCCCGCTCTCGATCAGCCACCAGGGCCAGTTCCCGGCGATCACGATCAGCTTCAACCTCGCGCAGGGCGTCGCGCTCGGCCAAGCGACCGAGGCCGTGCAGAAGGCGATGGCCGATCTCGGCGCGCCGCCGACATTGAATTCGAGCTTCCAGGGCACCGCGCAGGCGTTCCAGCAG
The DNA here is from genome assembly GCF_054185225.1 of Bradyrhizobium sp. 18BD. NCBI lineage: Bacteria > Pseudomonadati > Pseudomonadota > Alphaproteobacteria > Hyphomicrobiales > Nitrobacteraceae > Bradyrhizobium > Bradyrhizobium sp. 18BD. The sequence continues at coordinate 393,418 of NZ_JAVAYL010000003.1, forward strand.
TCGCTCGGCACCGTGCCGCTGCTGATCCTCGCCGCACTCGTCGTGGTCTATCTGATCCTCGGCATTCTCTACGAGAGCTACATCCACCCGATCACGATTCTGTCGACCCTGCCCTCGGCCGGCGTCGGCGCACTCGCGATCCTGATGGCGGCCGGCTTCGAGTTCAGCCTCATTGCCTTGATCGGCGTCATCCTGCTGATCGGCATCGTGAAGAAGAACGGCATCATGATGGTCGACTTCGCGATTGCCGCGGAGCGCGACCACCACAAGACGCCGGAAGAGTCGATCCGGCAGGCTGCGCTGCTCCGCTTCCGCCCGATCATGATGACGACGATGGCCGCATTGCTCGGCGGCGTGCCCCTGATGCTCGGCCACGGCACCGGCGCCGAAATCCGCCAGCCGCTCGGCTACGCCATGGTCGGCGGCCTGATCGTCAGCCAGGCGCTGACGCTCTTCACCACGCCCGTCGTCTATCTCTATCTCGACAAGCTCAACAACTGGTTCTCCGGTTGGGGCCGTTCGGGTGACGGCGAAGGCCACGAGGTCTCCGAGCACGGCGCCGTTAAGCAAGCCGCCGAGTAAACTTGCGCCGCGGCTCCCGCGACGCTACAGCGAAGCCCCCGGTTCACGCCAACGCGGTTTCGCCATGCTCATGCAATCCAGACTTGCCGCCCTCGCCGCCGCTCTGCTGCTCTCAACCGGCGCGGCGTACGCCCAGCAGGGCGCCAAGAAGAACGCAGCTCCCCCGGCCGCTGCTGCGCAGCCCGCGCCGGCTCCGGCGCAGCCACAGGGTGACGCCGCTCAGGCGCAGCAGGCCGGCTGGGTCGTGCGCTGCACCAGCGTCAGCCGCGATGCGCCGCTCGAATGCGCGATGGAGCAGAACGCGGTGCTGACCAAGACCGGCCAGACCATCGTCCTGATCAACATCCGCATCGCGCCCGACACCCGCACGCCGATCGCACTGCTGCAATTGCCGCTCGGCCTCAATTTGCCCGTCGGCGCCAAGCTCCAGGTCGACGAGGGCAAGACGGTCGACCTCCAGATCCAGACCTGCGAGAACCGCGGCTGCTACGCCTCGACGCCGATCGCAGCGGACCTGCTCGCGGCCTTGCGGTCGGGCAAGCAGCTGAAGGTCTCCTTCCAGAACATGGGCAAGGAGACGATCGCGATCCCGATGCCGCTCGGCGACTTCGCCGCGGCCTACGACAAGATCAAGTAGCGACTGCCCTAGAGTTTTTCTGCTCGCGCGCTCGCCTCTCTCACCTAGTCATTGCGAGCGCAGCGAAACAATCCAGAGTCTTTCCGCGGAGGGATTCTGGATTGCTTCGCTGCGCTCGCAATGACGGCGTGGGTGCAGCTCCCCTACAGCCGCTCCATCTGGGCATTCGCGCGCGCGACGCCAGCAACGGCTGGGCGAGATCAGGCGGCCGTCACCGGACAAGCGCCTCGACAAGCTCTGCCACATCGTCATCAGCCGCATCGTGGCCTGGATGCGCGACCATGAAGGCGTGCTGCGCGCCGCGCTTCAGCGCGGCTTGCCGCCTGCCTGTTGCTGCTGTTGCAGGCGGAGATTGATCAATCCACGCCGAGATAGGCCTTCTGCACCTGTGGATCCTCCGCGAGCGCGGCGGCCGTGCCCGACAGCACGCTTTTGCCGACCTGAAGTACGGTCGCAAAATCCGACACTTCCAGCGCGAGCTCGATCGACTGCTCGGCGAGCAGGATGGTCAGGCCCTCGCGATGCAGGCGGCCGAAAGTCTCGTACATGGATTCGACCACCGCTGGAGCCAAGCCGAGCGACGGCTCGTCCAGCATCAAGAGCTTCGGGTCGCTCATCAGCGCGCGGCCCACCGCGAGCATCTGCCGCTCGCCGCCGGACATGGTGCCGGCGCGCTGGTTGCGGCGCTCCTTCAGGCGCGGGAATATCTCGTAGACGCGCTCGAGCAGCGTGGCCTGGCGCGACTTGTCCTGCAGCGGCGTCGCGCCGAGCATGAGGTTGTTCTCGACGCTCTGCTGCACGAACAGCCGCCAGCCCTCCGGCGACAGCGCCAACCCCTTGCGCACGATGGAGAACGCATTCTGGCCGACGATCTCCTCGCCGCGAAAGCTGATCGAGCCGGCATGCACGGGAATGAGACCCGCGATCGCGTTCAGCGTCGTGGTCTTGCCGCCGCCATTGGAGCCGAGCAGCGCGACGACGCTGCCTTCCGGCACCTCCAGCGACACGTCGGAGACGCCGATGAGGTCGCCATAGCGCACCTCGAGGCGCTCGATCCTGAGAAGCGCTCCGCTCATAGGTCCGGCCCGCCCATCAGCTCGACCGGCGTATGGCCCGCGGCCGCCTTGGCCGCGCGCGTGCCGAGATAGGCCGCGATCACCGCAGGGTTCGAGGTGACCTCGCGCGGCGAGCCGCGGGCGATCTCCTTGCCCTGGTGAAACACCATCACGCGGCTCGCGAGCGACATGATCACTTCCATGATGTGCTCGACGATGACGAGCGTGATCCCGGAGCGGTGGATGTCGCGGACGAGATCGATCGCGAGCTTGACCTCATGCGCGTTGAGCCCGGCCATGGCCTCGTCGAGCAGCAGCACTTTTGGCTCGGTCGCGAGCGCGCGGGCGATTTCCAGCCGCTTGCGGCCGGGCGTGCCGAGCGATCGCGCAGGCGCCTCCGCCAGCCTGCTCATGCCGACCCGCTCCAGCACGGCGCGCGCCTTGCTCTCGGCCTCCTTGCGATGCGAGGTGCGCAGGAATGCGCCGATCATGACGTTCTCGAGCACTGTCATGCCTTCAAACGTCTGCGGCACCTGGAAGGTGCGCGCGAGCCCGAGCCCGGCGCGCTGCTCCGGCGCGAAGTCGGTGATATCGGTCCCCTCGAACAGCACGCGGCCCGAAGTGGTCTTGAGGTCGCCGGTGAGGCAATTGAAGAAGGTGGATTTTCCCGCGCCGTTCGGGCCGATCAGGCCGAGAATGTCGCCCTGCTCCAAGGTCACGGACGCATCGTCCACCGCCTTGAAGCTGCCGAACGCCTTGGTGATGCCGCGAGCTTCAAGGAGCATGGCTTGCTCCCTTATCGGACTTTGTCTTGCTCCGCCGCGTGAACAGGCTGAGCAGCCCACCCGGCTGGAAACGCGCGATCAGCACGATGATCGCGCCATAGACCACGAAGGTGAGACCTGCGCCCTTGCCGCCGAGCCAGCTGTTGGAGATCTCCTCCAGCGGCACGAGGATCGCGGCCCCCACCAGCGGCCCGAACAGCAGCCCTGCCCCGCCCAGCGCCGCCATGATCAAAATCTTCACCGAGATCAGGATGCCGAGACCGGACTCGGGATCGACGAAGCCGAACATCATCGCATAGAGCGCACCGGCAACGCTCGTCAGAGCCGCGCTCAGCATATAGGCGTAGAGCTTGGTGCGGCTGGCCGGCGCGCCGAGCGAGCGCGCGGCGCGCTCGGAATCCTTGATCGCGCGCAGGTAAAATCCCATCCGGCTATTGGTCATCCACCAGGTGATGAGGAGCGTGATCACGAGCACGAGCAGGAAGAGATAGTAGTACGGCAGCGATGACAGGAACGAGAGATCGAAGATGTTGCGCGGCACGGTCGGCCCCGAAAGGCCGACGGCCGCACCCAGCCATTCCGTGTTGGTCACGATCAGCCGCATCGTCTCGGCGACTGCGATCGTCGCCATGCTGAAATAATGGCCCGAAAGCCGCAGCGTCGGCACGCCGACGACCGCGGCAAGGCCCACCGCCAGCACGATGCCGCCGGGAATACCGAACAGCGGCGACAGGCCGAATTTGGCGTAGGAGCCCATTGCGGCATAGGCGCCGCAGCCGAAGAACACGACATGACCGACCGAGACCTGCCCGGCATAGCCGCCGACGATATTCCAGGCGGACGCGGCGATGGCGTAGAGCAGCACCAGCGCGCCGAGGCGCTGCTGGAACGGGGAGGACAGCAGCAGCGGATAGGCGATCGCAAAGGCTGCGACGACCGAGAGCCAGATCCAGCGACGCATCACATCTTCCCCATCAGGCCCTGCGGCCGGAACCAGAGGAAGAACAGGAACAGCACGTAGACGACGATGTCCTTGTAGATCGCACCGATCAGATAGCCTGACAGCGACTCGATCACGCCGATCAGGAGCCCCGCGACGAGCGCGCCCGGCACGCTGCCGAAACCGCCGAGCGAGACGGTGACGAAGGCAACGATACCCAGCGTCTCGCCGACCGTCGGCACGATGTAGAAGAAATTCGCGATCAGCGCGCCGGCAAGGCCGGTGGCGCCGGCCGCGATCGCCCAGGCGACCGCCTGCATGGTGTCGGGCCGGATGCCCATGAGCTGGGCCGCAGTCTGGTCCTCCGCCACCGCCAGCATTTTCGAGCCGAGCGAGGTGCGCGTCAGCAAGAGATGCAGCCCGAGCGTCACCAGCAGTGCGACGACGCCGGCGAGCAGCCTGGAGGCCTCGATGCGCAGGCCGGCGAAGGCATAAGTGCCGCCGACGATATTCGGCGGCATCGACAGGAAATTGGCACCGAACCACCAGAACACGGAATAACGCAGCAGCAGCGCGAGCCCGAACGTGCCGAGGATCTGCGCCAGCATCGGCCCTTTCATGATGCCGCGGATCAGGGCGAAGTAGACGATGACGCCGAGGGTGGCGAGCCCCAGCGTCGCCAGCGGTGCGCCGAGGATCGGCCCGCCGCCCATCAGCGTGTACACGACATAGGCGACGTACATGCCGAGCATGACGAAATCGCCATGCGCGAAATTGACGATGTTCATCATGCCCCACACCAGTGTGAGGCCGGAGGAAAACAGGGCGTAGACGGCGCCAAGCAGAAGCCCGCCGACGATCACCTGCACGAGGACAAAGGACATGAGCCGCGTTGCTCTGATCAGATCATTCCGGGAATGGCGGGGCGCGCGGCCCCGCCCTCAAAAATCTTACCAGCCCTTATAGGGCAGCACCGGCGGCTTCTCGGCATTGGCCTTCGGCCACACCGCGACGTAGTTCTCACCGTCCTGAAGCTGGATGATGGCGCCGGAGGCCAGGATGTTCTGGCCCTTGTCGTCGAACTTCACGCCCTTGTAGCCGATCATGAGCTGCTCGGGCTTCAGGTCCGTCGCCTTCAGCGCCGCCTGGATTTTTGCGGGCTCGGTCGAACCGGCGCGGTCGATGGCTTCGGCCAGCACGAAGAAGCCCTGCATCTGGCGGGCGACCGTGTCGTCCATCTCCTCGCCGCTCTTCTTCTTGTACATGTCGGCGATGATGGCCGACGGCGAGCCCGACGGCCCCACCACCCAGGACGAGCGGTTGAACACGCCCTGCGAGATCTTGCCGACCGCCTTGGTGAAGGACGGATCGGAATAGCCGGCGTCGTCGGCGAGCAGCACGGGCGGCTTGTAGTCGAGCGACTGCATGGTCTTTGCGAACAGGATCGCGTCCGACGTGTAGCTGATCATGATGATGACGTCGGGCTTCTTGTCCTTGAGCTGGAGCACCTGCCCCTGCAAATCGGTCGCGTTGACGGGATAGGCGACGTCGAGGGCGATCGGCTGGCCCTTCTCCTTGAAGGCGCCGGCGATGGTGTTCGCGACCGAGGTGCCGTATTCGGTGTTGTCATGCACCAGCGCGACGTTGTCGGTCTTGGCGCCCTGCGCCTTGATGTCGGCGAGGAAGTCGACATAGATCTTTGCGAAGTCGGTCGCGATCGGCGTGGTGCGGAAGAACCATTTGAAGCCGCGCTCGGTGAGATTGGCGGCGACCGACTCGGAGTTCAGGAAGGGAACGCCGTATTTCTCGGCGATCGCGCTCGAGGTCAGCGTCACGCCGGATTGATAGGAGCCGAACACCGCGGCCACCTTCTCTTCCGTAATCAGGCGCAGCGCCTGGTTCTGGCCGGTCGCCGGGTTGCCCTGGTTGTCGGCGATAATCACCTCGACCTTGGCACCGCCGAGGCCGGCAAGACCGGCATTCTTGGCCAGCGGGAAGTTGCCGAGCTCCGGATGGGCGTTGTTGATGATGTCGGTGGCGACATCGAGCGCCGCCTTGGCGTGCGCGCCGATCGAGGCGGTGCCGCCGGACATCGGCATGATCACGCCGATCTTGACGACCTTGTCCTGCGCCTGCGCGCTATAGCCCAGCCCAAAAGACATCGCGGCCGCGCAAAGCAGCCCGGTGACGTGCTTCAAATTCATGAAATCAGACCTCCCTAAAGGGTTTCCCCAACCAAGATTTTTTGGAAGCTTTCGGCTTAAGCGCCTGCTTCCGTTTGTTTATGCCTGGCTGGCCATAGGATGGCATGTCAGCCGGATACCGGCAAGGTGAAACGAATTGCCACGATGCTGCATCGGGCCGCATCGATTACGCGCGAAAATGCGCGCAGCGTTCTATCTGGCGTCGCTCACCTCAAGCATAGCAACTGCAGCGGTCGACTGGATCATAGCCCGGGTGAGCGCAGCGATATCAGGGGCAACTGGGGTACCACCCGGATGTCGCTTCGCTCATCCGGGCTACGGGTCCCCTGCTACATCCTCAACCAACCACGTCGCTCGCCCTCAGCAGCGTCGTGAAGCCGCCATAGATCATGCGCTTGCCGTCGAACGGCATATCGCCGCCCTTCAACCGCGCATCCGCCATCACCTTCTTGTTGACGGCGTCACGGGTCTCGCGATCGCGATAGACGATCCAGGAGAACACGACGACCTCGTCCTCCTTCGCCAGCACCGCGCGGGGAAACGATGTCAGTTCGCCATAGGGCACGTCGTCGCCGATGCATTCGACATAGTCGAGCGCACCGTGCTCCATCCAGACCGCGCAAGCCGTTTTCGCCAGCGCCTTGTAGGCCTCGATCTTGTTCTTCGGCACGGCCAGCACGAAACCATCGACATAGGGCATCATGGATCTCCTCGGGTTGTGTCTCCCAAGGACGATGGGCGGCGCGGCAATCCGACGGCGACAATGTGATTTCACATGAGGCAAACCGTCGCGAGCGGCGGGGTGCGAAGCATGGGACGATCCGACGCACTTGCCGGTTGCGCTGCATCGTTTGACACGCCTGCGATGCACGTGCATGCTGGTCTTTTTATTGCTTGTTTTGAGGAATTGCGCATGGCCCGGATTGCTTACGCATTGCGCTTGCTGGTCATCACCTCTTTTTCGTCGAGCATGGCCGTTGGACTGGCGGCAGCACAAACGGTCGGCGATATCGTCATCTATCGCGGCGCTTGCGACGGCTCTGCGGCAGTCGCTCTCGATCAAAACCGTTTTGCCGTCGCCGACGACGACAGCAATGTCCTCAACACCTACGAGATCGGAAAGCCGGACGCTGTCGGGCTCAATCTCGATGGGTTCCTCGACGCACCGTTAAAGAAGAAACAACCCGGACCGGACGGCAAACCGGCGTACAAGGAAGCCGATATCGAGGGCGCAGCGCGGATCGGCGATCGCATCTATTGGATCGGCTCGCACGGCCGCGATTCCGACGGAGACGCCGAGCCGGGCCGCGCGCGTTTGTTCGCGACGCGGATCGTGCCTGATCCGGCGGGACCCCGCCTCGAGCCGGTCAATTCCACGGCCGACAAGACCAAACCCGCAGTCTACACGAATCTGCGCGAGGACATGTTCGTTGACGAAAAGCTGAAACCGTTGATGCTTGCCGAGGCCTATGCGCCGGACAAGAAGAAGGATGGGCCGCCCCCGGAATCGGACAACGGGTTCAACATCGAGGGTCTCGCTGCGACGCCGGATGGCCGCCTCCTGATCGGATTTCGCAATCCGCGCCCCGGCAACAATGCCGTGGTGATCCGTCTCGACAATCCGGCCGAGGTGGCGGACGGCAAGAAGCCCGTCTTCGGCCAATCATGGCAGCTGGAAAATCTCGAAGGACGCGGCATCCGCAGCATCGAGCGGATCAACGACACCTACGTCATCGTCGCCGGCCCCCATCTCGACGCCGACAAGTCGAGCATCAAGCCGCCGTTCGCGCTGTACACCTGGAGTGGCCAGGAGGGCGACGCCAAGCCGGTCAGGATGAAGGACGTGGCGATGCCCGCCGATTTCACACCTGAAGCGGTGTTTGCGATTCCGGGCAGCGCGAACATGATGCTGTTGTCCGACGATGGCAGCAAGATTTGCAAGAAGGCGGACAAGCCCGACAAATCCTTCCGGGCGTTGACCCTGCTGGCGCCAAAATAACGGCTGGCTGTCGGTGATTGGCCTGATCAACTTCGCGGGGCCCGCAGGCCGGGCGCGCCGCCGATCTTCGGCCGTGTCTCGGCCGGAGAGCTGGCTGGGGAACCTGGATTCGAACCAAGACAAACAGAGTCAGAGTCTGTTGTGCTACCGTTACACCATTCCCCAACGGAATAGTCGAACAAATTCAATAACTTGATGATTTGTCCGACTGCGGCCGGAAGCGCGTTTGGCGCAAATCACGGCTCAGGCGTGGCAGCGTTCTACCCGCTCGCATCTGGGCTGGCAAGCGCTGCGGTGCAAGGAGCTGTTGACCCGTCCGCGGGCCACGACAGGCCTATTCCGGCGCGATCGTTGCGAGCCCGGCTTCGATGATCGTGATCTCCTCGTTGACCTGCGCGATGGCCTGCGTTGGGTCGACGCCGGTGACCGACACCAGCTGCCGCAGAAGATCCTGCCGGTGCGCCAGAATATCGTGGAGCGCATCGCGATCCTTCAGCCGCACATATCCTTCGACGATCAATTCAACCGAACGGGACATCGTACCCTCAATCTTGGGTTACTCTTCGGATATCCAAAATAGAACGATTGGGGCGCCGGCGTGAGCACGATGTCCCGTCAACCTTGACCGGTAAGGCTAACAATGCGGGCGCAAACCCGCATTTGATCTGGATCAAGCCCCTACCCGGCCCGCATCAGTGCGGACGCCCGATGTTAACGACGATCTCGCGCCGGCCGTTTGCGATCATCACCTGACCGTATTCGTCCTGCGGCGGGCTTTCCTCGTAGCGCAGCGGGATCGTGGTGATCTCCTCGTGCGCCGAGCCGGCCGGCTGCTCGGCGCTCACGTCCAGGATCAGGATCTTCGGATTGATGCCCTGCGGCGAGCGCTTGGTCAGCCGGGCCTGCCAGCCATCGGTCGGGACCCGCACGTCACCGGTCATGACCAGCTTGGGCGGCGCGCCCGGCGCACGGTCGATCCAGGCCCTAAAGGTGTTTCTCAGCAGGACGGTCATGACACGCGTCTCCTTTGCCAAGTTGCGCGATCCTTCAGTCGCGGGCGCAACATGGCGGGCGAGGCGAAACCGAACGTGAATTGCCCGTGAATTCGACGCGATCGCAAATCCGCCCGGCGACGGCCGGACGCCCCGGCCGCTCACGCTGGCCGGTCGGCTGCGGGCCGGGAGGCTCTTTCCGGGGATCGGCCGCCGACATGAAGAAAGAATAGCATCTTGTTGCAATGGCTGCGGAATTCGCCTTCGCAGCCTATCGCGCACCGATTTCGATCCAGCCTTCCGCCCCCTGGTTGGCGGCGCGTGCCCGGGAGCATGCCCCCGGGTTGGGCAGCCCCCCGCCTACTCCAGCTTGATGTTCGCGGCCTCGATCACCTTCTTCCACCGCTCGGTCTCGGAGGCGATGTAGGCCTTGAAGGGTTCGGAATCGATCGCGACCGCGGAGGCGCCGAGCTCAGCCATCTTCTGCACCGTCTCGGGCTGCTGCATGAAGGCGCGGATCTCGGCCGAGAGCTTTTCGACGATCGGCTTCGGCGTGCCAGCCGGCACGAAGAAGCCGTGCCAGGCGACGGCCTCGAAGCCCGGCAGGAATTCGGCGACGGCCGGGACTTGCGGATCGAAATCGGCTCGCTTCGGTGTTGCGGTCGCCAGCATCGCGAGCTGGCCGGTCTTCACCTGCGGCAACAGCAGCGGCACATTATCGAAGGCCAGATCGATCTGGCCGCTGAGGAGATCCGTCAGCATCTGGCTCGAGCCCTTGTAGGGCACGTGCACCATCTTGGTGCCCGTCATCTGCTGGAACAGCTCACCGGCGAGATGCTGCGAGGTGCCGACGCCGGCCGAGCCGAACGAGACCTTGTCCGGGTTCGCCTTGAGGAACGCGATCAGCTCCGGCACGGTGCGCGCCTTGATCTTGTTGGGGTTGACGACGAGCACGTTGGGCACGACGCTGATCTGCGCGACCGGGGTCAGATCCTTATCCGGCTGGTAGCTGAGCTTCGGACCGTAGAGCGACGGGTTGATCGCGAGCGCGGAGGTGCTGGCGAGGCCGAGCGTGATGCCATCAGGCGCCGACTTGGCGAGCCGCGTCACGCCGAGGATCGAGCCGGCGCCGCCGACATTCTCGACCACGAAGGGCTTGCCGAGCTTGACCAGCAGATGGTTCGAGACCATGCGCGCGAAGATGTCAGCCGTGCCGCCGGCGGCGAAGGGAACGATCACCGTCACCTGCTTGGACGGATAGCCCTCCTGCGCCTGCACCGGTGACGTCGCCAGCAGCACCGCCGACACAAGACCAAGCCACATCGATCTCATCGAAGTTTCCTCTACTTTCACTGTGTTGTTGATTGGCTGCGGCGCGCCGCAGAAATGTCAGAACGCGACCTCGTACATGTTCAGGATCGCATCACGGTTCAAATCGCGCGGGTTGTTGTCGAGCAGGCGCCTGATAGCGTGCGCCTCGTCGGCCATCACGCCGAGATCGTTCTTGGGTACGCCGAGCGCGGACAGCCGCATCTCGATGCCGAGATTTTTGCAGAACCCGTAAGTGGCATCGAAAGCGAGCTTCGGATCGCCGCGCGCCGGCAGCCCCAGCGCGCCGAGCACGGCCATCGTCTTCGCCTCCACCGCCGGCATGTTGAAGGCCAGCGTGTGCGGGAAGATCAGCGCGCAGGCGAGCCCATGGGCGACGTGATGGCGCGTGCCGAGCGGATAGGCCACGGCATGGCCCGCGGTGGTGTTCACCGGCCCGAGGCAATAGCCGCCATAGAGCGACGCCAGCGAAAGGCCGGCGCGGGCCTCGCGGTCATCGCCGTCGGCGACGGCGCGCGCGAGATAGCGGCCGACCAGCCGCGCGCCCTCGAGCGCATAGAGATCGATCGCCGGATGCGCCTTGCGGCTGGTATAGGCCTCGACGCAATGCGCCAGCGCATCGACGCCGGTTGCGGCGGTGACCTCCTTCGGCACGGTCATGGTGAGGTCGGGATCGACGATGGCGATATCGGCCATCATGAAGCGGCTCTGCACCGCCTGCTTGTTCTGGCTGACGGGATCGGTGACCAGCGCGCGGGTGCCGGCCTCGCTGCCGGTGCCGGAGGTGGTCGGGATCTGCATCAGCGCCACACTGCGCCCTGCGACTTTCTCGGGCCCGACGATGTCGGCAAAGGCCACATCATTCGTGCAGAGCGCCGCGACCAGCTTGGCGAGATCCATCGCGCTGCCGCCGCCGAAGCCGACGACGAGATCGGGCTTGACCTCCTTCGCCATCGCCACCGCCTTCTCCAGATTGGGCAGATCCGGCTCGGGCTTGACGTCGCCGAACACTTTCACCGCGCCCGGCAGCGCCAGCGTGTCGACGCGGCGCGCATTGAACGGATCGGAAATCACCAGCGGCCGCCTTGCACCGATCCGCTCGGCGAAGCGCGCCGCAGCACCGATCGTGCCGTTGCCGAACTCCAGGATGCCTGGACGTTGGATTTCGATGGGCGTGAAAGCGTTGGTCATTGTGCGTACGATCTCGTCACTTTGCTGCGGAAGCGCCGGCCGACAACTGTTCGGCATAGTCGATGGCCTCGATCAGGCTGTGCTCGTTGGCGATGCCCTTGCCGGCGATGTCGAAGGCGGTGCCGTGATCGACGGAGGTACGGATGATCGGCAGGCCCAGCGTGATGTTGACGCCGGAGAGCTCCTGCCAGCGGCCGGTTGCGGGATCGACCTGGAAGCCGAGCAGCTTGACGGGAATGTGCCCCTGGTCGTGATACATCGCGACCGCGGCGTCATACTGGCCCGCGCGCAGCTTGACGAAGATGGTGTCGCCGGGCACGGGGCCGACGACGTCGAGGCCGTCGGCGACCGCTTTCGCGATCGTCGGCGCCGACACGTCGATGTCCTGCCGGCCGAACAGACCGCCCTCGCCAGCATGCGGATTGAGCGCTGCGATCGCGATCTTCGGCTTCGCGATGCCGAGCCGCAGCAAGGCATCGTTGGTGAGATCAATCACCATGCGCAGCCGCTCCGGCGTCAGGCGCTTCGGCACGTCCTCCAGTGCGACATGGGTCGAGACATGGCTGACGCGCATGTTGCCGTGGGCGAGCAGCATCACCGAGCCGCGGACGCCGGTGAGATGCGCCAGCATTTCGGTATGGCCGGGGAAATGATAGCCGGCCTTGTTGAGGGCTTCCTTGTTCAGCGGCGCGGTGACGATGGCCGCGGTCCGGCCGGCCTGCGTCAGGCGCACGCCCTGCTCGATCGCCTTGTAAGCGAAGCGGCCGCCATCGGCGCTGAGCACGCCCGGCTTGATCGGATCGCCCTCGGCGTCGGCCTGCAGGTAGCAGAGATTGGGCCATTCGCGATCGTCGGCCGTGACCTCCGGGATCGCGACGTCGGCGCCGAGCGCAGCCTTCGCACCATCGAGCGCCGCGCCGCTGCCGATCACCAACAGACGCAGATCGCCCTTTGCGATCCTGTCCTTCAGCCCGACACAGGCCTTGACGATGATCTCCGGCCCGATCCCGGCGGGATCGCCCATGGTGATGGCAAGATGACGAGAGGTCATGTCGGACTCTCCATTCTGAGCAGATGATTGTCCCGGAGCAAGTCGCGCCACAGCTCGCTGGGACCGAATGCACCGGATTTCGAGATGACGTCGACCCCGGCCCAGCGACCGCCTTGCAGGATCGAGCGCGGCAATCCCGGCACGATACGCCCTGTCACCTGGAGGGCGTGCGCGTCAAGGGCAACACATGCGGCCTTCAAGGTCTCGCCGCCGGCAACAATCAACGTACCCGGTGGTTCGAGAGTTGTGATCAGCGCCGCCATTTCGCGTGCGATCCGCTGCGCTGCCTCGGCGCGTGACAGGCCATCCGGAAGCGCGAACTGTACCAAGGCCACACCGTCGTCGGCCAGCTTGCGCTGAACTCCGGCGCCGCCCTCGCCTCCGGCCAGCGCGATGGTGGCTTCGCCACAGGCCGCGAGTTGAGCGGCCGTGGCGGGCTGGTCGGAGCCGAACAGTCCCAGCACCGGCCGCTTCAGTTCAGACGGGGTATCGGCACGGTGGCTGCGTGCCAGCGCGCCGGCCAATCCGCCGCTGCCGCACCACAGCACCGGCCCAGGCATGCGCCGAGCCATCTCGACGACGCGGTCAAGGCAAATGTCGCTCTCGGCGTCGAACACCTGAACGCCGCCCTGCGACAGCGTGTCAGCTCCAGCCAACAGTGCCTCGATGCCGTCCTGCCTGAGTTGATCCAGCAGATTGTCGCCGACGCGATGCCATTCGCCTTGCACCGTGCGCGCGAATTGCTGGCCACCAGCGGTGCGGCGCCCCTGATAGTCGAAGGCCGGTGCAACCACGCAGGAGGCCCACTGGCCTCCATGCAGACAGGCGCCGAGCTCGGCCGCCCACGCACCGCGCAGCAGGCTGTCGACCTTCTTGTAGGCGATTGTCGCGCCCTGAAGCTGCGGCGCCAGTCGTCCGACGATCTCGACGCTCTCGGCCTTGGATCGCTCGCGGGTCCCGCTGTCGATCGCGAGGCTCTGCGCCTTTGGCACTGCAGGTGCATCCGCCCAAATGACGTCGAACGGTCCGCACAGGCCGACGAACTCCGCCGCAGTATCGAGCGCACCGGTGAGATCGTCGGCAAGCAGGCGGACGCTCGTCATCGCTGCACGCCTCCCCCGGCAAAAATCTTGCCCGGATTCATCAGGCCGTTCGGATCGAGCAACCTCTTGATATCGCGCATCAGCTCGACATCGAGGGGATCGGTGACGCGGGCCAGCCGGCCGCGATTGGTGATGCCGATGCCGTGCTCGGCGCTGATCGCCCCGCCCTGCGCCGCGGTCTCATCGTCGACGATCTCGTTGATCTCGGACACCAGCTTCGCCGTCGCTTCCGGATCCTGGCAATGCACGCGATCGATCAGGGCCACGACATGGATGTTGCCGTCGCCGATATGGCCGTGCATCACAACATTCGCATGCGGCACAGCGGCCTTGATCCGGGCCTCGACATTGTTGACGAAGGCCGCCTGGCGCTCCAGGGGCACCACGCTGTCATGCGACACCACATAGCCGCTGCGCTTGTTGCCTTCGGACACGCTGTGCCGCACGGCCCAGATCGCTTTTGCCTGAGCGAGGCTGGTGGCCAATATCGCGTCCTCAGCGAGCCCGGCCTCCATCGCATCCGCAAGCACCGTGGCGAGAGGCTCGTCAAGATCGACGCCGGCAAGCGTATCGGTCAGCTCGACGATCAGGTACCACGGCGTCGTCAGCTCGAAGGGAATGGTCACATGCGGCACGGTCGCGGCGATCGCCTCGATCTGCGAGCGCGACATGATCTCGAGGCTGCCGAGGCGGTCGCCGACCGCACCGCGCAGGCGCGCCATGATCTCGAGCGCCTGCTCGACGCCCTGAAGTTTCAACAGCGCCAGGGCCGAGCTGCGCGTCGGCGCGAACAGTTTCAGCACCGCCGCGGTGACGATGCCGAGCGTGCCTTCCGCGCCGATGAAGAGCTGCTTGAGCGCGTAGCCGGTGTTGTCCTTGCGCAGCGCGCGCAAGCCGTTGAAGATTCGCCCGTCCGGCAGCACGACCTCGAGACCAAGCACGAGATCGCGCGTCGGCCCATAGCGCAGCACCGCCGTGCCGCCGGCATTGGTCGAGATGTTGCCGCCGATCTGGCAGGTGCCTTCGGCGCCGAGGCTCAGGGGAAAGTAGCGATCGACGGCTTTCGCCGCGTTCTGCACCTCGGCGAGGATGCAGCCGGCCTCGACCGTGATCGTGTTGGCGAGCGGACTGACATTGCGCACGGCGCGCATGCGATCGAGCCGGATCACGACATTTCCCGATCCGTCATCGGGCGTCGCCGCCCCGCACATGCCGGTATTGCCGCCCTGCGGTACGATCGCTAGCCGCCTTTCGGCGCAGAACTTGACGACGGAAGCGACCTCTTCGGTTGAGCCCGGCTTCACCACCGCGACGGCGCGGCCGTGATAGCGCCCGCGCCAGTCCACGACATAGGGCTCCTGGTCGGCTCCGGACGCGATGACGTGCTTGTCGCCGACGATTGCGGCAAGCCCGGCCAGCGCATCCTGGAAAGAGTCGGACATCGGGTCGCCTCGTCGTCCGTGCCGAACCTAGGCGGAAGCCGCGAATGCCGCAGCATTCGCGAGCAGCTCTTTCAGCTGGTCCGGCTGCAAGGACTCCAGCGGCGGCCGCAGACGCTGCCAACCGGCATGCCTGGTACGATTGGCCACCAGCGCCTTCAGCGACGCCATCTGCGGGAAGCGCGAGACCAGCTCGCGGCCCTTCACGATGCGCGCCTGGGCCGCCTTCAGTGCCGGGTCGTCATCGCTATCGCCGAAGTGCTTGTAGACATAGGCAAGGCTGCGCGCGACGACGTTGGAGGTCGCAGTGATGCAGCCGGCGCCACCCTTGCGCAGCAGCGGCAGCATCAATGGATCGGCGCCGCCGAGGACCGCGAATCCGGGGAAGCGCTCGACCATCGCGGTCATGTTGGCGAAATCGCCAGACGAATCCTTGATGCCGGTGAACGTCGCAGGATAGGTCTTGCGCAGCCGCTCGATCAGCGCATGCGAGATCGGCTGCGCCGACATCTGCGGGTAGTGATAGAGGACGACTTTCAGGCGCGCATCACCGATACGCTGCACCACTTCGCTGTAGGAAGCGAAAACGCCGTCGTCGGTGACGTTCTTGTAGTAGAACGGCGGCAGCATCACCACGGTGTCGACGCCGACCGACAGCGCGTGACGCGTCAGCGCGATGGTCTCGGTGAGCGCCGTAACGCCCGTGCCGGGCAGAAGCCGCTGCGGCGCGATGCCGGCGGCCACCACGGCCTCGAGCAGTGCCGTGCGCTCGGCCACCGAGAACGAGTTCGCCTCGCCGGTGGTGCCGAGCATCGCGATACCGTGGCAGCCCTCGTCCAGGAGATAGCGACAATGCTCCACGAAACGCGCGTGATCGGGCGCGAGCTCGGCGTCGAGCGGCGTCAATGCGGCGGAGAACACGCCATGAGGGTGGAGCGACGATGTCGACAAAACTTCCTCCGATCGCCAGAACGATGTTGTTCGGAATGCGAACATTTGTTATTTGCTGATGTTGTCGTAAAATCAGCGCGCCCCCGCGTCAAGGGCGATGCTGTCATGGCGGGCATTCCAGCATGACCAAGGTGCAAAAGAAGGCCGCGAAGCGCAAAGCTGAAGCTAACTCAAAGAATCCCAAGAATTATGTCGCTTCGGTCGGCAAGGCGTTTGGCGTGCTTCAGAGCTTCACCAGCGAGGCTTTCGAGCTCACCCTGAGTGAGATTGCCGCACGGGCCGATCTCGATCGTGGAACCGCGTTCCGGCTGATCCAGACCCTGGTCGAGCTCGGCTATCTCCAGGCCATTCCGCAGAGCCGCCGGTTCCGCCTGGGCCTCGCCTGTCTCGACCTCGGCTACACCGTGCTGTCGCACGGGTCCTTGCGGACCATCGTCGAGCCCCTGTTGCGCGACCTCGTGCCAGATGTCGGCGATGCCGCCTCGCTCGGCATCCTCGACGGCGGCGACGTAATCTATCTCGCGCGCATCGGCGCCGGCCTCGACCGCCACAAGATGGATCGCCGGCCGGGCACGCGCATTCCCGCCTACAGCGCCGCGCTCGGCCATGTCATGCTGGCGCATCTGGCGCGCGACGAGCAGATCGCGCGATTGGAAGCGCGCCCCCGCGTCAAACTGTCGGAGCGGACGCTGACCGATCTCGATGCCCTGCTCGCGCGGCTCGACCAGGTCAAGAAGAAAGGCCATGCCGTCTCCGATGGCGAGAACGCCTATGGCTTGCGGACGCTGGCAACAGCGATCTTCGATGCCCAGGGTTTTGTGATCGGCGGCTTAAGTGTCACCGTCGATGCGATGCGCATGGACATGCCGGCCTTTCGCGACCAGGCGCTGCCGCGATTGATGCAGGTGACGAGCAAGGTGCAGGATCTCGCAATCAAGTCAGGATTGTCGAGCTGAGTATAGGCGCGCCTCTCAGATGACGATGTTGTCGAGATCGGCCGCGATCCTGCTGTTCGGGAAGATCGCTGCCGCCTCGGCGAGAATCTCTGCGTCCTCGTAGCGTCCCGACATGTGGTTCAGCACGAGCTGTCCCACATTGTTCGCAGCCGCGAAGGAAGCAGCCTCTGCCGCGGTGAGATGGCCGTAATCCCGCGCGGTCGATGCGTCACGATCGAGGAAGGTTGCCTCGATCACGAGCAGGTCGGCATCAGCCACATATTGCGAAAGCCCCTCGGTGGTCTCGATGTCGCCGATCACGACGAGCTTCTTGCCGCCGCTCGGCGGCCCCAGGACATCCTCCGGATCGATCGTCCGATCGGCGATGACGACCGGTCGCCCCTGCGCCAGCTCGCCGCGCAAGGGACCGTCGGGCACGCCGAGCGCCGCGAGGCGATCGGACCGAAGATGGCGACGTGCGGGACTTTGGAAGACGAATCCAAAACTGTCGGTGTCGCGGTGGCGGACCGGAAAGCAGTCGATGCTGAAGTCACCGGCGTCGATGAACCGTCCTTCGGTCAGCGCCGCAAACTCCGCCGAAAGCGGCGCCCTGCCCGCGCCCCAGATGCCCGCCAGCATCTGGATGACGGTGTCGAGCGTCGCCGCTCCGCCGTGAAGGGTCATCACCTCGGCGCTCTGCCGCAGGCGCAGCGTCGAGAACAGGCCGGGGATGCCGAGCACGTGATCGAGATGTGCATGCGTCAGGAGGATGCGGTCAAGCCGCCGAAAGCCGGCGCCACTGCGCAGCAATTGCCGCTGCGTGCCCTCGCCGCAATCGACCAGGATGCGCTGACCGGCCGCCTCCACCAGGAGAGCGGGGTGATTGCGTTCCGCCGAGGGAACGCTTGCGGAGGTCCCGAGAAATGTCAGGGCGAACATGGCCGTCAGTGTCCAGCGACCGCCCTTCTCCGCGACAGCACGGTGGACGGTCTCACCGACCCCAATGCCACGCGAGCAGCCACGCGTACAGGCCCATCGACGCAGCGTAGAGCGCAGCAAGCAGCGCGTATCCCGCGATCTGGCGACCGAGCGCCGCCTTCGGCGTCACCCACCAGTCGAGCGCCCTGAAGGCGGCGGGCACCAGCCACCAGCCGAGCAGCTGGGTACTGACGAGATTGCCGACGAACAGCGACAGCCAGATCGGCACGCCGTGGCTGTCGATCAGCGGCCGGCTGATGAAAAAGCCCCAGAGATAGACCACGGGATAGAGCACGAGGAGCACGATGAGGTTGCTCTTCCAGATCAGGCCCGCACTTTGCTCCGGCGTCTGGGTCTTTCCCGTCGGGAACCAGAAATTGAAGCCGTAGCTGGCGCGCTTCACATTCATGCCGGCGTTGAAGCGCTCGCCCTCCTTCAGCAGCGCCTGCCGCAAGGGCGAGCCGAGCCATGCGTTGAGATTGGCGTCGCCGTCGAACGACAGGATGACGATCCATTCGTCGTGCAGGCCCGGAAGCGGCCGCTCGATCTTGTGGCGCAGGAAGCCCTTGAACTCGGCTTCAGCTGCCTGGATGCGCTGCTGCCATTTCAGGAACGCGTCCTCGAGCCCGTCAGGCACCATGAAGGAGATGACGGCGGAGACTGCGGTGTCGCGCTGAACGCCGGTGTCGGGCAGGATGTGGACATCCTCCGAACCGACGAAGTGCCGCTGCACCTCAGCGATCAGCTTCGCCCGCACCTCGCTCTGAAGCCAGGCGCGTGCCGCGCCCGGGTTCGCGAAGCGCAGGATCGTGACCCAGTCCACATGCGCCGGCGGCTGCGGCGGCACTACCTCCTGGCTGAGGAAGCCCGGCCAGGTCTTGAGCACCTCGCCGACCTCGCCGTTCCAGCGCGCGAACGCGGCAAAGCCGTCGTCCGCAATGCGGCGCTGGATGACGAGGGCGACCGGCTGGCCGGCTGTCTCAGGAGATGCGCTCATCGCGGCGGCTTCAGCTCTTCTTGTAGAGACGCTTGCCCATCACCCAGGTCTCGTCGACGCAGCGATCGTCGCCGACCATCATGACGGCGAACAGCATGCTCGCGGCCTCGTCCATCGTGCGCGGGCCGGCGCCGTCGGCAATCAGCGACTGATGCCAGGGTTGCGCCGTCGGACCGCCGTTCGGATCGAGCGCGACGAAATCGGCTTCCTTGCCCGGCTCGAAATTGCCGAGCTTGTCGTCGATATAGAGACCCTCGGCGCCGCCGAGCGTGATCGACCAGAAGCCGCGATAGGGCGAGAGCTTGTTGCGCTCGGCTTCCGCGAGATCCTTGCGCGTGGGATCGATGCTGCCGTCGAGCAGCGTGTTGTTGCACATCCCGACCTTGTAGGCGTCGTCGAGCACGTGGATCATCGAGAAGCGGTTGCCGCCGCCGACATCGGTGCCGAACGACATCTTGACGCGATGCTCGGGATCAGTGGCGCGGCCGAGGCGGAACAGGCCACTGCCGAGGAACAGGTTCGAGCACGGGCAGAACACCACCGCCGCGCCCTTCTTCGACATGCGACGGAACTCGCTGTTCGAGAGATAGACGCCGTGGCCGCCGGAGAATTTTGGGCCGACCAGGTCGAACTTCTCGTAGACGCCGAGATAGTCCTGGCAATCCGGATGTTCGACCAGCACACCGCTGCATTCGGCCGGGTTCTCGGAGATGTGGGTGTTGACCCAGCAATCCGGATGCTCGTGCTTGAGGCGCTGACACGCCTTCAGCAGCTCCGGCGAGGCGCCGAAGGCGAAGCGCGGCGTGATGGCGTAGAGGTTGCGGCCCTTGTTGTGGTACTGCGCGATCAGCCGCTTGCTGTCGCGATAGAAATTCTCGGGCGTATCGACGAAATCGGCCGGCGCATTGCGGTCGATGCCGGTGAGGCCCGCGATGACGCGCATGTTGCGGCGGGACGCTTCCTCGAACAGCTCTTCGGTGGAGACCGGCGAGGAACTCGTGAACGCCTGGCAGGTGGTGGTGCCGGAGGCCAGCAGCGCATCGAGGAAACGCTTCACGCCTTCGCGCGCGTAATTGCGGTCCTTGTACTTCAGCTCCTCCGGATAGACCCACTTCTGCAGCCACGGCAGGAGCTGCTCGCCATAGGCGCCGAGCACGCGGGTCTGCGGCAGATGGATGTGGCCGTCGATGAAGCCCGGGACGATGATGCGGTCCTTGATGTGGATGATCTCGACACCCGGATGCGCGGCGGCGATCTTGTCGTAGGGACCGAACGCCTTGATGACGCCGTCCGTGACGATCATCAGGCCGTCCTGATGAAAGCGCGCGGCGGCCTGCTCGTTGCCGACGTGCTTCCAGGGATCGTCGACGAAGTCGAAAAACGTGCCGCGAATGCCAACAGTGGTCATGAACTGGTTCCTTCCTTAAGTCTGTGTGGCCTGGCGCGCCGAGGGCAAAGAGATCGCGAGCAGCGTGCCCGCAACGGCGCAGAGGCCGAGATAGAGCCAACCGATCGGCGCCTGCGTGGCTTCAGGCAGCACCGCCGCGATCGCCATGGCGCCGCTGACCGCGAGATAGCAAAGCGCGCTGATGAGACCGCCGATCAGGCCGTGGTCGCGCTCGAACAGGCCGAGCGCCATGCCGTACATCATCGGGCACAGCACGCCGCAGCCGCCGAGCACCAGCGCGCCACCGAGGGTGATCGACGCGAAATCGAGACCGACGGTCATGCCTGTTACGGTCAGGACCGCAGCACCGGCGAGAAACAGCGCGAAGGCGCCAAAGCCCATCACGCGCGCCGGCATGAAGCGCGCGAAATGCGCGCAGCCGAGCTCGCCGGCGAGATTGACGCCGCCGAGGCCGAGCGCGACCAGGCCGTAGATGGCCGCCGAATAGCCAAGGCCGGTCTGGTAGAAGAACGGGGCGACGACGCCGAACGCGAGCTGCGCGCTCGCGGCCGCAGCGAACACCAGCACGAAAGCGAGGAAGCCCGGACGGACCAGCGCATCGCGCAGGATACCGGCGGTGCGGCGCGGATCGAACGGCGCCCGCCGCTCGGCCGGCAACGTCTCGGGCAAGAGAAATACGACGATCGCAACGACGATGGCCGCGGCGATGGCGATAATGACGAAGACGCCGCGCCAGGACGTCAGCTCGACGATGAAGCCGCCGGCGGCAGGCGCAAGCACGGGTGCAAGCCCCCAGGCCGCGCCGAGCAGGCCGGAGATCGCCGTCAGCTCACCGCCGCGATAGCAATCCGCTGCGACGGCATAGGCGACGACGAGGCACGTACAGCCGCCGATACCTTGCAGAAAGCGCAAGCCCAGCAGCAGCGAGGCGCTGGTGGCGAGCGCGCAGGCGATGCTCATCGCGATCAGGACCGACAGCCCCGCGAGCAGGACATTGCGGCGGCCGAGCGTATCGGAGGCGATGCCGACCGGCACCAGCGCGAGACTCATGCCGAGCATGTAGGCGGTGACGGTGTTCTGCATCGATGCGGAATCGGTTGCGAGATCCACCACCATCTGCGGCAGGCCCGGCGTATAGGCATCGAGCGGGATCTGGCTGAATGGCACGACGCACAGCAGGATCGGCACGATCCCACCCTTCGCGCGACCGGCGTCGGAAGCAACTGCAGTCATGGCTTACGCCCCCTCGATGCCCGCGGCTCCCGTCTTTTCGTGCGCGCAATGAGACGCCACGATGCGGGTTGCGGATCTTGACGCGCGGGAACGTGCCAGAACTGTGTGTAAAAACTCTTAGGAGTTCCGGCTCAATGCGGACGGCGGATGAATTGATTCTTACCGCCTGAGGTTGCTCCGACAAAAAGTGCGAAAACAACCCCATGCACAGTACAAATCATTGAAGAAATTCGCGCGGGCGCCGTCCTCGGCGAGGTTTGACTCGTCGGGCAAAACAGGAGCAGAATGACATGATCCCGCGTTTGTGAACTCTCCGCCCGGCCGAACCATTAACCGTTCGGAAGGCATCGCCGTGTCGAACATCGTCCGGCTTCGGCGAGGCTCAGGTCAGAGCAGGAACCCCTCGAGAGCTTCGAGAAACTGCCACGGTGACTGAAGCTGCGGCACGTGGGCGCAGCCTGCAATGATCTTCAGCTCGGCGTGCGGCAATCCGGCAGCGAGCTCATGCGACATCGGCGGAGGCGTTGCTTCGTCGTGCTCACCGACCATCACGAGCACCGGGATGTTCACCGCGGCAAGTTGCGAACGGAGGTCGAGGCTTGCCAAGGAATCGCACGCGGCACGAAACACGTCGGGACCAGTGCGCAGAAAGGCCGCACGGCGATCCTGCATCAGTTCCGGATGCTGCTCCTGGAATTCGGGCGCGAACAGGCGCCGCATGGCGACGTCGGTGATGGCCTCCAGTCCCTTCTCGCGCGACACCTTCGCCATGTTGCGAAACGCCTCGCGGCCGGGCTCCGAGAACGCCGCGCCGCTGTCGGCGAGAACGAGCCGGCTCGCGATCTCCGGATGCCGGATCACCATCTGCAGCGCGACGAAGCCACCATAGCCATTGCCCAGCACGATCGCCGGCGCGCCGGCCGCGGCATCGCGCACCGCCTCCGCCATCCGGTCCGCGACCGCCGCAAGCCCGCCTTCGACGGCGCGTGAGCGGCCGAATCCCGGTAACTCCGGCACGATGGTGCGAAACGATTGCTGAAGCTCCGGCACGATCGCATCAAAACTCGCGCGATCCGACAACAGCGAGTGAAAGAGGAACAACGGCGGCCCCTCGCCCGATTGCGCAGCGTTGACGGTGCCGTTGGCAAAAAGCCTGTCCATATCCGGTCTTTCCTTCACTTCGTCGTGCCGTTCGCGTGCCGTTTCGCCCGCACCAGACGCCCTGATTGATAAATCAACTGTCAGGGGATTCAAGCATCTGGCCCTTGACGTGAAATATCACGACTGGGATATTAACGCCAAGGAGCCGGGCCAAAATGATGCTTTTGCGCGAAAATATCTACGATCGTCTCAGGTCTGATATTTTAGCTTGTCGCCTTGCGCCGGGCGATGAAATGCGCGAGCAGGACCTGGCCGAACGCTATGACGTGAGCCGGCAACCGGTCCGGGATGCGCTGCTGCGGCTGCAGCGCGAGCACCTCGTGACGGTGCAGCCGCGCCAGGGCTATCGGGTCACGCCGATCTCGCTCTCGGATGCCCGCGACCTCCTGCGCTTCCGCCTCGCGCTGGAGCCGGCCTGCGTCGCGGAAGCGATCGAAAGCGCGCCCGACTCCGTTCTGAAGTCGCTCGACGAATTCCGCCGCTTCTCGGGCAACCACGAAGACTTCATCGCCTACAATCGCGGCTTCCACACCGCGCTGGCGCACGCGTCCGGCAATCGCCGCATGGCAGCCGCACTGTGCGACCTGATCGGCCAGGCCGATCGCCTCGTCCGCGTCAGCATCTCCAATCTGAAAGGCCACGATCCGGCGAAGCTCGTTGCCGAGCACGTCGCCCTGATCGACGCCATGCAGCAGCGCGAGACGCGAACCGCCGCGCGCATCATCAAGGCCCATATCGGGGCTACCGAAAAACGCGTTCTGCCGGCGCTCAAGCGTAACGCCGTCATCGTCGAGGAGAGATCATCATGAACATTCCGTCAAAACCCGCGTCGATCGACGTCGAGATCCACGGCAATTTCATCGATGGGCGTGAAGTCGAAGCCGGCGCCGGCGCGATGCTTGATGTCCGCAATCCCGCGACCGGCGACGTGATCGCCCGCATTCCCAATTCAACCACTGAGGACATCGACCGCGCCATGAAAAGCGCGCGCGCCGCGTTCGAAGGCAAGGCCTGGGGCGGCATGGACACGCGTGCGCGGGCTCGGCTGGTCAACAAGCTCGCCGATGCGTTCGAGGCCAATCTCGACAGCCTGTACCGGCTCGAGACCCTCAACAACGGTCGCCCGGTCAACGAGACCCGCGCCCAGCTCTCCCGCCTGCCCGATTTCTTCCGCTACTTCGCCGGCGTCGCGCTGTCGCGCCGCGACTCCGTGATCCCGGTCGAAGGTGCGTATCTGAACTACACGCTCCGCACGCCGATCGGCATCGTCGCCAATTGCACCCCGTTCAATCACCCGCTGATGATCCTGTGCAAGTCGCTCGCGGTGGTGCTGGCGACCGGCTGCGTCACCGTCGTCAAGCCGTCGGAATACACGCCGCTGACGACCTTGAAGCTCGCGCAGATCTTCACCGAAGCGGGCCTGCCGCCCGGCGTCTTCAATATCGTGCTCGGCCTTGGCCAGAGCGCCGGCAAGATGCTGGCCGAACACGGCGACATCAACAAGCTGGTCCTGACCGGCGGCACCGAGGCCGGCCGCATCGCCGGCAGCGCCGCCGCAAAGGTGTTTGCACACCAGACCATGGAGCTCGGCGGCAAGACGCCGGTGATGGTGTTCGACGATTTCGACGTCGACCGCGCCGTCAATTATGCCGCGTTCGGTGCTTTCATCGGTGCGGGCCAGACCTGCGTCTGCGCCTCGCGCCACATCGTCCAGGCCTCGATCTACGACGAGTTCGTCGAGAAGCTGCAGGCCAAGACCCGCACGATCCGCGTCGGCGATCCCTTCGATCCCGGCACCCAAATGGGTCCCGTGATCTCAGCCAAGCAGCGCGACCGCGTTCTCACCTATGCGGGCTACGGTCACGCCGACGGCGCGCGTCTCGTCACCGGCGGCGTCGCCGCGAAGGTGCCGGGCCACGACAACGGCTATTTCGTCGAGCCTACGGTGTTCGCCGACGTCAAATCCGACATGCGGATATTCCAGGAGGAAGTGTTCGGTCCCTTCACCTCGGTGACGCCGTTCAAGGACGAGGCCGACGCACTGCGGCTCGCCAACGACTCCCCGTTCGGCCTTGCCGCTGCGATCCGCACCCGCGACGTCGCCCGCGCGCACCGCGTCGCAGCGTCGGTCAAGGCCGGAATCGTCTGGATCAACGATCACCACCGTCTCGACCCGGCCTCGCCCTGGGGCGGTGTCGACGATTCCGGAATCGGCCGCGAATGCGGCACCGAGAGCTTCAACGACCATTTCAACACCAAGAGCGTGATGGTCGCGACCCACGAGCAGCCGTTCGACTGGTACCGCGACACGGCCAACCAGAAGCGACTGAATTAGCAGAAACGACTAGCGGCAGATCGCTCAGAGAAGGCGGGCCGCATCACTCAGAACGACAGTCAAGGGAGAGCGCAAATGTCGACATCGGTGAACGCAGGCAGCCGTCTTGATCGGCTGCCGATCGGGCCATTCCATCGCCGCATCATGCTGCTGATCGGCATCGGCATGTTTTTCGACGGTTTCGACATCTACATCGCCGGGACCGTGCTCAGCGTGACGCTGAAATCAGGCTTTTCGACCCTCGCCCAGAACGCCGCCTTCATCTCCGCAACCTTCGTCGGCATGATGCTGGGATCGTTCGGCACCGGCTTCCTCGGCGACCGCTACGGACGCCGCTTCACCTATCAGTTCAATTTGCTCCTCTTCGGCCTTGCCTCCCTCGCTGCGGCATTCTCGCCGAACATGGCCTTCCTGATCGCCTGCCGCTTCGTGATGGGCGTTGGATTGGGCGCAGAGAACGTCGTCGGCTATTCGACGATGACGGAATTCGTGCCCGCGCGCACCCGCGGCAAGTGGCTCGGCTTCACCACGGTGTGCGTCGTCACTGGTTTGCCCGTGGCGCTGCTGGTGGCGTCCGTGCTGGTGCCGCAGTTCGGCTGGCGCTCGATGTTCGTGCTCGGCGGCATCGGTGCGCTCGTGGTGTGGTACATGCGCAAGTCGCTGCCGGAATCGCCGCGCTGGCTGGAAGCGGTGGGGCGCACCGCGGAAGCGGAAGCGCTGATGCAGGCCATCGAGAAGGAGGCGTCGCAAGGCCAGCCCCTGCCTGCTCCCGCGACCGTCACGTCAGCTCCTGTCGCGGCCGATCTCGGAACGCTGTTCACCGCGCCCTTGCTGTCGCGGATGATCGTCGGCTCGGTCTGCCTGATCACGATCAACACCCTGCTCTATGGTTTCGTGACCTGGCTGCCGGTGTTCTTCGTCAAGCAGGGCCTCTCGATTGCGACCTCGTTCGGTTATTCGCTGCTGATGGCACTCGGTGCACCGATCGGCTCGGCCATCGGCGCATTGACCGCCGACCGCTGGGGCCGCAAGCCGACCATCATCGGCGCGTCGCTGATCACGGTGGCCCTGGGCATCCTCTATCCCATGATCTCGGATCCGATCCTGCTGCCGGCTGTCGGCTTTGCGCTGACGGTGCCGATCTACGTCCTGGTCGCCCTGCTGTTCGGCATCTACATCCCAGAACTGTTTCCGACCGAGGTCCGGCTGCGCGCCTCCGGCATGGTCAACACGCTGGGGCGCGGCGCCACGATCGTTACGCCGTTCCTCGTCGTCTCGCTGTTCGAGACGCGCGGCGTGGCCGGCGTGATGGCGCTGATGATCGGCCTCCTGGTGGTGCAGATCATCACGGTCTGGGCGATGGGCATCGAGCCGCGGCATCGCAGTCTCGAAGAATTGAAGGCAGAGGAAACGGCGGCTCCGGTTCTCAAGGAAGCGTCCTGAGAGTCTGCCGGACGAGCACGGCCTGTATGGCTCGGGACGCCGCTTAGGCGGGCGTCTATGCAGCCTCGTAGCCCGGATGGAGCGATAGCGTAATCCGGGTCCCGCGTCCGTGTCGGGACATGTCCCGGATTGCGCTGCGCTCCATCCGGGCTACAAGGTCTCGGCCGGGATATAAGGGAGCACGTGATGACCGCAGATGCTGCTGACCTGAACTACGGCTCGATCGGCGAACTCCTTGGCGCCCTGCATGCGCGCAAGATCTCTGCGTCGGAATTGCTCGCGCACACGATCGCCCGCATCGAGGCGCTGGACGGACCGATCAACGCGATCATCGTTCGCGATTTCGACCGCGCCAGGGACGCCGCGCGCGCCGCCGACGCCGCGCTTGCCCGCGGTGAGCGACTGCCGCTGCTCGGCATTCCCGTGACGTTGAAGGAGCCATTCAACGTCGCCGGCCTGCCGACGACATGGGGCTTTCCGCACTTCAGGGATTTCAAGCCGGCGGAAGACGCCCTCCTCGTTGCGCGGCTGAAAGCGGCGGGCGCCGTCATCATCGGCAAGACCAACATCCCGATCGGCCTCCGGGACTTCCAGAGCTACAACGAGATCTACGGCGCGACCAAAAACCCGTGGGATCTCGGCCGCTCGCCCGGCGGCTCCTCGGGCGGATGCGGGGCGGCGCTGGCCGCTGGCTTCGGCCCGCTCTCGATCGGCTCGGACATCGGCGGCTCGATCCGGGTGCCCGCGCATTTCTGCGGCGTGTTCGGACACAAGCCGAGCCTCGGCCTGGTGCCGCTGCGCGGATACAGCCTGCCGCCGGCGCCGCCCGTCCCCAGCCAGGGCGATCTCGCCGTCGTCGGGCCGATGGCGCGCACCGCCTCGGACCTCGCTCTGTCGCTCGACGTGATTGCCGGCCCCGACGAGACGCGCGACGGGATCGGCTATCGCCTGGCGCTGCCCGCGCCGCGCCATGGCCAGCTCAGGGATTTCAGGATCCTCGTGATCGATACCCATCCGCTGATGCCGACGGGAGACGTCGTGCGTTCTGCCATCGGACGGTTAGCTGAGCGGCTCGAACGATTGGGCGCACGCGTCGCACGCGCGAGCGCGTCGCTGCCCGATCTCGCCGAGTCCGCACGGCTCTACATGAAGCTGCTCAACGGCGCGCGAAGCCCGCGCCTGACACCGGCCGCCCTCGCCGAGGCACAAGAAGCTGCCGCAGCACTCTCGCCCGACGACCGCAGCCTGCAGGCCGAGCGCGCCCGCGGCTGGGGCATGATCCACCGCGATTGGCTGGTGCTTGATGCGGCCCGACTGCAGTTGCAGCAGAAATGGTATCAGCTCTTCCGCGAGTTCGACGCGGTGGTCTATCCCGTCGCCGCCGTGCCGGCCTTCCCACATGACCATTCCGAGCCGTTCGACGCGCGGAAACTCGACATCGACGGAAAGCTCTATGATTACTCCGATGCCTGCTTCATCTGGGCCGATCCCGCCTCGACCTGCGGACTGCCGGCAACCGCCGTTCCGATCGAGCGCACGCCTTCCGGCCTGCCGGTCGGCGTGCAGATCATCGGGCCATACCTCGAAGATCGCACGACGATCGCGCTGGCCGGACTGATCGAACGCGAGTTCGGCGGCTTCGTCCCGCCACCGGCTCTGGCTGCGAAGTAGTCTGCGCGGTGAAAGAGGCCGACTACGTTCTGTCGGCTGACTGCGCCTCGACCGCCTGCACGGCGACGCTCGCCACTTGCCGCAGCGCTTCGCGGTCCGCACCCGAAGAGGCCATCACGCCCATGCCGACTGAGACTGCCGAGACATAGCGCGCGAGCGCGGCGGGATCGGCGCCCGGCTTGAGATCGCCGTCGGCCTGGGCGCGCACAAAACGGTCGCGGAGCTGGTCCTCGTTCTGGGCGCGACGGGCGGCGAGCTCGAAGGGGACATTCTCGGAGCCGGTGCCGCAGGCGATGCCGCCCTGCACGAGCAGGCAACCGGGCGGATTGGCGGGATCGGTCTGTTTCTCGGCGATGCCCATCAGCATACGCTCGGCAACATCACGGGCGGTGGGTGCAGCGACCACCTCGTCCATCCAGACGCCGCGCAGTTTGGTGTAACGGTCGAGGGCGGCCTTCAGCAGGCCCTCCTTGTTGCCGAAGCAGGCATAGAGGCTCGGCGGATTGATGCCCATGGCCTCGGTGAGCTGGGCGATGGTGGCGCCCTCATAGCCATGGCGCCAAAAAACTTCCATCGCCTGATCCAACGCGACGTCGGCGTCGAATTCGCGGGGGCGACCCATGCCCATGTGCCTGTTCTCCTTACGAATCCGCGCTATCCCTCAGGTTAACGCCAGACCCTATCTATTTGTTCTGTCTTTCTTTTCTCTTTCGCCTTCCAATTCTTGCGGTAAGCGGCTACAATTTTCTTAGTGAATGGTACATAAGTATCTTGCACTGCGACATCCAGCTCCACATCTGTAGTGAACACTACATATCTGGAGCGCGCAAATGCATCCCGCCCAAAATACCGCCCGCACCGGCCGTTTCCGCCGCCTTCTCGGTGGCGTCGCCGTCGTGGGCGCCCTCGCCGTAGCCGGCTCGATCGCGACCGGCCACTACTTCCGAGCAGCCCAGGCGACGGCAACGGCCGCTGCGGCTGAGCAAGCCGTCCCCGTCACCGTCGCGCTGATCGAACCCAAGCAGACCGTGCTGTGGGACGATTTCTCCGGCCGGCTCGAGGCCATCCAACGCGTCGAGCTTCGCCCGCGCGTGGCCGGCGCGATCCTGGCGACCAACTTCACCGAAGGCGCGCTGGTGAAGGCCGGCGATGTCCTGTTCAAGATCGATCCGGCGCCCTACGCCGCGGAGGTCGACAAGGCCGCGGCCCAGCTCGAGGCCGCCAAGGCGCGTGTCGTGTTCACCCAGAGCGAGCTCGAGCGCGGCGCACAGCTGGTCGGCAACGCGGTGGTCACGCGGCGTGACTACGACCAGCGCGACAATGCCAACCGCGAAGCCATTGCGAACGTGAAGGCCGCCGAAGCAACGCTCCAGACCGCAAAGCTCAATCTCGACTACACCGAGGTGCGCGCGCCCGTGGACGGCCGCGTCGGCAAGTTCGAGATCACCGTCGGCAATCTCGTCGCCGCCGGCACTGCCTCCCCGGTGCTGACCTCGCTGGTGTCGGTCAATCCGATCTACGCCTCGTTCGACGCCGATGAAGAGGTGGTGCTGCGGGCGCTGAACTCGATTGCGGATGCCACCGGCCGGCGCGGCAATCTCAACCAGATCCCGGTGGAGATGGCGACGTCAGGCGGTCTCTCCGCCAAGGGCCACATCCAGCTCATCGACAACCAGGTCAACGGCCAGAGCGGCACCATCCGTGTCCGCGCGGTGTTCCAGAACGAGGACGGGCGCCTGATCCCCGGCCAATTCGCGCGCGTGCGCATGGGCCAGCCGAAGCAGCAGACGCTGGTGATGATCGACGAGCGCGCGATCGGCACCGACCAGGACAAGAAGTTCGTGATGGCGGTCGGCGACGACAGTCGCGCAGTCTACCGGCCGATCACCCTTGGGGGTGCAGTCGATGGACTTCGCATCGTCACCGCAGGCCTTAAGTCTGGCGACCGCATCGTCGTCAACGGTTTGCAGCGCGTGCGTCCGGGCGCCCTCCTCAAGACCGAGGTGGCGGCAATGGGCGCGCGTGGGCCGCAACAGGCATCGAACCACAGCAACCAGGACGTGGTGCAACGCTGATTACCTCATTCCGGGCGGCGCATGACGCGCGCCCGGAATGATCAAAGAACGACCAAGACATCGCATCTCGCTTCCGGGTTCGCGGGCATTTGCCGCGTCCCGGACAACGGGAGAGCTGTCTCTCGCGCAGGGGCAAAGCCATGAATCTCTCAAAGTTCTTCATTGATCGTCCGATTTTCGCCGGCGTGCTGTCGGTGCTGATTTTCCTCGCCGGCCTGATCTCGCTGTTCGCGATGCCGATCTCGGAATATCCCGACGTCGTGCCGCCCTCGGTGGTGGTGCGGGCGACCTATCCCGGCGCCAATCCCAAGGTGATCGCGGAAACGGTGGCGACGCCGATCGAGGAGCAGATCAACGGCGTCGAGAACATGCTGTACATGTCGAGCCAGGCGACCACCGACGGCGCGATGACGCTGACGGTGACGTTCCGCCTCGGCACCGACCCCGACAAGGCGACGCAGCTGGTGCAGAACCGCGTGCAGCAGGCCGAACCGCGCCTGCCCGCCGTGGTGCGCCAGCTCGGCATCATCACCAAGAAGTCGTCGCCCGACCTCACCATGGTCGTGCATCTCTTGTCGCCCAACGGCCGCTACGACATGACGTATTTGCGCAATTACGCGGTGCTCAACGTCAAGGACCGGCTGGCGCGGATCGACGGCGTCGGCGACGTCCAGCTCTATGGTGCCGGCGACTATTCGATGCGGGTCTGGGTCGATCCGCAGAAGGCGGCCGAGCATGGCCTGACCGCCAGCGACATCGTCAAGGCGATCCAGGCGCAGAATGTCGAGGCCGCCGCCGGCGTGGTCGGCTCCTCCCCCAACGTCAAGGGCATCGACCTGCAACTCTCCGTTAACGCGGAAGGCCGGCTCGCCAACGAGGAGCAGTTCGGCGACATCGTGGTCAAGACAGGCACGCGCGGCGAGGTCGTGCGCCTGCGCGACGTCGCGCGCGTCGAGCTTGGCGCCTCCGAATACGGCCTGCGCTCGCTGCTCGACAACAAGCAGGCGGTGGCGATCCCGATCTTCCAGGCGCCCGGCTCCAACGCGCTGGAAATCTCCGACCACGTCCGCGCCACCATGGCCGAGATCAAGAAGAACATGCCGGAGGGCGTGTCCTACCAGATCGTCTACGACCCCACCCAGTTCGTGCGCTCCTCGATCGAGGCCGTGATCCACACCCTGCTGGAGGCGATCGCGCTGGTGGTGCTGGTCGTGATCCTGTTCCTGCAGACCTGGCGCGCCTCGATCATCCCGCTGCTGGCGGTGCCGGTGTCGATCGTCGGCACGTTCGCGGTGATGCACGTGTTCGGTTTCTCCATCAATGCGCTCAGCCTGTTCGGCCTGGTGCTCGCCATCGGCATCGTCGTCGACGATGCCATCGTCGTGGTCGAGAACGTCGAGCGCAACATCGAGGGCGGGCTGTCGCCGCGCGATGCCACCTATCAGGCGATGCGCGAAGTCTCCGGCCCGATCATCGCCATCGCCATGGTGCTGATCGCGGTGTTCGTGCCGCTCGCCTTCATCTCCGGCCTTACCGGGCAGTTCTACAAGCAGTTCGCGCTGACGATTGCGATCTCGACCGTGATCTCGGCGGTGAACTCGCTGACCTTGTCGCCTGCCCTGTCGGCCCTCCTGCTCAAGGGCCACAACGAGCCGAAGGACAAGCTGACGCTGATCATGGAGAAAGGCCTCGGCTGGTTCTTCCGCGGCTTCAACAAGGCCTTTACCCGCTCATCCGAGAACTACAGCGGCACCGTCACAAAGGTGATCTCGGGCAAGGCCGCCGTGATGGGCCTCTATGTGGTGCTGGTCGGCGTCACCGCCTTCCTGTTCCAGCAGGTGCCGAGCGGCTTCGTGCCGGGTCAGGACAAGCAATATCTGGTCGGCTTCGCGCGCCTGCCGGATGGTGCGACGCTCGACCGCACCGAAGAGGTGATCCGCAAGATGAGCGACATTGCGCTGACCCAGCCCGGTGTCGAGAGCTCGGTGGCCTTCCCCGGCCTGTCGATCTCCGGCTTCACCAACTCGTCCAACGCCGGCATCGTGTTCTCGACGCTGAAACCGTTCGACGAGCGCAAGGGTGCGGCGCTGAGCGGCAATGCCATCGCGGCCGATCTCAACAAGAAGTACGCCGGCATCCAGGAAGCCTTCATCGCGATGTTCCCGCCGCCGCCGGTCAACGGCCTCGGCACCATCGGCGGTTTCAAGCTGCAGATCGAGGACCGTGCTGGTCTCGGCTATGAGGCGCTGAACGACGCGACCAAGGCATTCATGACTGCGATGCAGAAGGCGCCGGAGATCGCAGGCGTGTTCTCGAGCTTCCAGGTCAACGTGCCCCAGTTGTTCGCCGACATCGACCGCACCAAGGCGCTGCAGCTGGGCGTGCCCGTGACGGAGGTCTTCAACACGCTGCAGATTTACCTCGGGTCCTACTACGTCAACGACTTCAACAAGTTTGGCCGCACCTATTCCGTCTATGTCCAGGCCGATGCGCCGTTCCGCGCCCGTGCCGACGACATCAGGCAGCTGAAGGTGCGCTCGTCCTCCGGCGACATGGTGCCGCTGTCGGCGCTGCTGAAGATCCGCCAGAGCGCGGGGCCCGAGCGTGCGATCCGCTACAACGGCTTCCTGTCGTCCGACATCAACGCCGCGGCTGCGCCTGGCTTCTCATCGGGCCAGGCGCAGGAGGCCGCAACGCGGATCGCGGCTGAGACGTTGCCGCCCGGCTTTGCCTTCGAATGGACCGACCTGACCTATCAGGAGTTCATCGCCGGCAATTCGGGCCTCTGGGTGTTCCCGCTGGCGATCCTGCTGGTGTTCCTGGTGCTGGCTGCGCTGTATGAGAGCCTGACGCTGCCGCTGTCGATCATCATGATCGTGCCGATGGGTCTGCTCGCGGCGATGTTCGGCGTCTGGATCTCCAAGGGCGACAACAACGTCTTCACCCAGATCGGCTTGATCGTGCTCGTCGGCCTCTCCGCGAAGAACGCGATCCTGATCGTCGAATTCGCGCGCGAGCTCGAATTCGCCGGACGCACGCCGATCCGGGCCGCGATCGAGGCGAGCCGCTTGCGGCTTCGCCCGATCCTGATGACGTCGATGGCGTTCATCATGGGCGTGCTGCCGCTGGTGCTCTCGACCGGCGCAGGCTCTGAGATGCGGCGCGCGATGGGCGTTGCGGTGTTCTCCGGCATGATCGGCGTCACCGTGTTCGGCCTGTTCCTGACGCCGGTGTTCTACGTGCTGCTGCGAACCGTCACCGGCAACAAGCCGCTGGTGCATCACGGCAGCGACATCAGCGCGGCGCCGGTCGTCCACACCACCGGTCACTAGACCAACGAAATCCCTGAGATCAGCAACAGAACGAGCACGGTCTTGCGAAAGACCGTCTCGTTGACCCTGTGGAAGGCGATCACCCCTAACGCGGATCCCGCAAACAGTGCCGGCAGGCTGATCGCGAGGTCGACGAAGACCTTTGACGACAGATCCTGATGCGCGACCAGCAATGCGATCGCAAAGAGCTGCATCGCGGCGATGAAGGGCTGCACCAGACCGCGCTGCTCGCTCTTGGGCATGCCGCGCATGTCGCACCAGATCGTCGGGATCGCGCCCGGCATCGCGGTGAGCCCGCCG
This sequence comes from Bradyrhizobium sp. 18BD, assembly GCF_054185225.1. NCBI lineage: Bacteria > Pseudomonadati > Pseudomonadota > Alphaproteobacteria > Hyphomicrobiales > Nitrobacteraceae > Bradyrhizobium > Bradyrhizobium sp. 18BD. The sequence continues at coordinate 427,544 of NZ_JAVAYL010000003.1, forward strand.
ACCAGTCCTCCCCCAAAGCCGATCAGCGCGACCCAGTGACGGCCGACGGCCTCGCCGGCCGTCACCAGCGTCGGCCGCAGCAGCATGTAGGCGGCATAAAGCGCAACGATGATGCCGAACCCACGCCGCAGCAGATGCGTGTCGGTGGACTGGAGCAGCGAGACCGCGATGGGCACGCCGATCAGGCCGCCGACGATCAGCAGCAAGCTGCCTTCCCAGCGGATGCTGCGCCGGAGCGCCCAGAGGTTGGTCGCCTGCACACCGATGCTGCACGCCATCATCAGCGGCACCGCCTCGAGTGGCTGAAACACGCGGAGCAGGATCGCACCCGCGACCGCCGAGAAGGCAAAACCCGAGAGCCCCGAGACGAAGGCGCCGGCAAACACGGCGATGCTCACCAGCAGGCTGGTCGTGATGTCAGGCACGCTGCGTCCTCCGTCAATCGTAGGGCGTATGGGTCGCGGGAGCCTCAGTGCTTCCGCCACAGAGCGCCGCATCATGCGCTTGGATGAGAGGCTGGGAGACCGGATGGGCGTGAGAGCGCTCCAGCATGGCAAGCCCTGCCAATTGAAGCGTGACGAGCGCCGCGGTCAGCGCGATGGCGACGATGTTCAAATTGCGCGCGTTCGAAGGTGGGCTGGCCGGTCGCGCGCTCGCGCGGATCAATTCGGTCGGCATTGTCCAAGACATCCTCTTCATTGGAGACGGGAATAGTTTCACCCAAACGCGATATGTCTTCCGACTGCTGCAGCAAGTGGCGATAGCGCTGCAGCGCGCGCTGCGCCTCGATTTCTCGTTGCGCGCGGAATGCCGCACCGACGCGGGCGACGATGTCGCGGAACTTTTCTGACAGGACTGAAGAGGCCATTCGCATGACGATCTCCTTTCAACCTGCACGAGAGCTTGCTGGGATTCACTTCCGCCGGCAGTGAGCTGCTTCACACTGATCGCTGATACGCCGAACAACAGAACAGGTGACGTCTCGTAAGTGAGAACGCGCACAATCGCGTCATTCGATCGAACGACCCGCGATAACTTTCTAATGATGCTCCTGATTGAACCTGTTGCGAGCTGCTGCGAGTCGCAGCGCGCACTCGTCAGTGCACGAGCGGATTGGAGAATCCGGCTGCGAGCTTGACGAGATCGGCCTGACGGCTGACGCCGGTCTTGGCGAACACGCGATGCAGATGCGTCTTCACCGTCGTCTCGGCGATGCCGAGTGCCGCCGCCGTCTCCGGCACGCCGCCGACCGCGACGATCGACTGCAACACCCGCAGTTCCGCCGGCGTCAGATCGAAGGTGCGGTCGATCAATCCGGCCGAGGAGCGGCTGTCGAGTTCCGCTTTCCAGACGAAGAGAGCGCCGACGGCGGATGTGCGCTCCGCCGCACCTTCACGCAGCAGCGACGGCAGCGCGATGACATGCGCGACGTAGTAGGCGCCGTCATGCGACGTCAGCGGTATCTTGCGTCCCGAGGCCGCGGCCAGAGCCACCTCGCCTGCGTCGCGGAAGGTTTCGCGCAGGGCCGCACTTGCCGCGGATGACCTTGCGACCAGCCGGCCCGCGACGGAGCGCAGAAAATCGTCGGCTGCGAGTATAGTCTCCGCGGCCGGATTGCTGTGGACGATGTTGCAGGCGGTATCGAGCAGGATCACGCCGGCATTCAACCGGTCGACGACGTCGGCGAGCGCGATCGACCGCTGCTGCTTGCGCTCGATCGCCTTGTTGATCAGCAGCGCCCGAGTCGCATGCGGAACCAGAGACTGCATCCGCGCCCGCTTCTCGGCGTCCAGCATGCCCTTGCCCGGGATCACGGTCAGCAGCATCGGGCACGGCGACTTCGATTGCTCCAGCACCACGTTGGCGACATCGATAGAGCTCTGGGGCCGCAACCATTCCTGATAGAAGCGCCCGCGTCGATACTCGTCGTAATTCACGAGATCGGGGATGTTGCGTACCTCGCCGTAGCGCGGCAACCGTGCGAGCGGATCGTACTGGGCGTAGGTCTCGGCATAGAGCTTGATGTAGTGCGGGTCGACCCCGCAGTAGTAATGCGTCGCGCCCGATTTGCTGACAGGGTCCTTCGAGATCAGGCCGCAGGCCCGGCTTCCGATGAAATCATTGAGCATGATCACGACATCGCTCCACAACTCTGGGTGGAGACCGGCATCATAGATGCTCTCGATGAGGTCGGACTGCTTCGGAGATCGGGGCATCGGGGGAGCCAGTATTGATACATGGAGAGGACGAGACGGTCTTCATGCCTCGCGGCTCCTGTGAGTCTATCGCGGAAGCAAAAGGTTCAGCTCCGGCAGCCCTGAACAACCGATCAGTTGACTAACGGATTGGAAAATCCAGCCGCCAGCTTGACGAGATCCGCCTGACGCGAGACGCCGGTCTTGGCGAAGACGCGATGCAGATGCGTCTTCGTCGTCGTCTCCGCGATCCCGAGCGCGGCCGCCGTCTCCGGCACACCGCCGACCTCGACGATCGACAGGAACACGCGCAGCTCGGCCGGCGTCAGGTCGAACGTCCGCGCGATCAACTCGCCATAGGACGGCCCGCCGAGCGAGACCCTGCGCAGCAGCAGCGCGCCGGCGGCATCGACCACCCGCTCGCTGCCGTTACGCAGCACCGACGACAGCGGCAAGATATGGGCGACGTAGCGCTCGCCGCTGGGCGACAGCAGCGGTATAGCGCGATCCCTCGCGGCAAGCGGGGCTGCATCGTTACGGTCCGCAAACGCTTCGCGCAGCGTCTGATTGGCCTCCGGGCTGCAGGTCACGAGCTGGCCGGCAACCGACCGCACCACGTCGTCGGCCGCGAGCAAGGCATGCCCCGCGGAATTCGCGTGCACCACCCGGCAGAAGCCATCGAGCAGGAAGATGCCGGACGCCAGATTGTCCAGCACATCGGCAAGCGCGGTGGCCAGCGTCAGTTGCGAGGTGATGGCGCGGTTGATCAAGAGCGCGCGGCTGGCATGGGGCACGATCAGCGAGAGACGTTGCTTCATCGCGGGATCGACCATGCGCCGGCCCGACAGCACCGTCATCATCACCGGGCAGCTCGCATTCGATTTCTCGAGCACGACATTGGCCGCGTCGCTGCAGCCCTGCGGCTGCATCCATTCCTGGTAAAAGCGCCCTCTCCGATATTCGTCGAAATTGACGAGATCGGGGATGCTGACGATCTCGCCATGCGGCGGCAGCACCGTCAGCGGGTCGAACTTCGAATGGGTCTCGGAATAGAGCTGGATGTAGTGCGGATCGGCGCCGCAATAATAATGCGTGACGCCGAACTTGCTGATGGAATCCTTGGAGAACAGCCCGCAGGCCTGGCCGCCGACGAAATCGCGGATGCCGGTGACGGCATTATTCCATAGCGTGGGATCGAGCCCGGCATCATAGATGGACTCGACCAGTTCGGGCAGTTTCCGCGGTCCGTGCATCGTTGTAAATGGCCTGAGTGATCAATATCACCCAGCATAACACAACCTGAGCATGCGACATCCTCCGATCGGAGGAGACCGCTCTTGCGAATTTGGATTCGCTGAACGCCAACGTAGAAAGGGGTGCCGGTTTCGACTTGGACGGAGGCGACCGGCTTTCGGCCCAGAACGAACTGAAGACGCTTGGCTTCGAACTGGTGCAGCCTTGCTACACCATCCTTCGAAGGGACTACGCCTGATCCCAGCCGACCTTCTCCGGACTCTCGGCCCAGACGGCGGTGCGATAAACCTCGCGCCCACCGGCATCCCTGACGCGGATCCAGGCGTCGCGATCGCGCAGATCGTCACGCCAGACGAAGAGGTGCCGCGCCATCTCGTCGGCCACCACGATCGTAGCCCTGGCATGTTCGAACACCATCCCGCCCGGATCGATCTTCACGACGTTGTCGACCAGGAGATCAAAGAAGAAACGGCGCATTCCAAAACTCCAACTCGCCGCACGAAGCACGGCGTCATCACCTACTCCGCGCGCCAGAAGACGTAGTCGGCCGAATACGACACGCTGCGATGGGCACCGGGCTGATTGCATGGACCGCGTACGAGGCCGCCCTGCGTGTTGATGCGCTGGACGTGGGTCACGCCGTAGAACTGGCCATTGCCGGTCTGCGCGATGACCATGAACTGCGATAAAGCCACTGAGCTGAAGTCATGACTCCACGATCAAGGATCATGTCAAATTCTTCCCTGCTTAATGCGATATTTGGCTGAAACTCAGTCGGGCCCGTTACAGCGTCCCGCCGCTCCGGACGTCGGTCGGCGTTGCGCCATAGGCCCGCCGGAAGCAGCGATTGAAATAAGAGAGATCGCCGAAGCCGACGTCATAGGCGATCGAGCTGACCGGCCGCTCGGCGAAATCGGGCTCGCGCAGCATGCGATGGGCACGCTTCAGACGCTGCTCGGTCAGGAAGGACGAAAAGGTCTTGCCGTCGGCCTCGAACAGCCGCTGGAGATAGCGCGGGGTCACGCCGAGCTCGTGGGCCACATTCGCCACCGAAATATCCTGCTGCCAGCAATTGTTGACGATGAGGAATTTCGCCTTCTGGAGCCGCGCCGCCTTGAGGCCGCGCCGTCCGGTCGATTCCCGGGCGTGATCCGTGGCGCCGAGAACGAGCGCCAGCAAATCATGCAGATGCGCGACGCCGAGCTGCCGCATCGCAGGCACCTCCAACGTCTTCTCGCGCAGCAGCGCGATTGCGTAATCGACGAGCAGCCGAAGTCCGATGGCATTCTCCGGGATGATGCGCATCACCGTATCGTCGACATCGACGATCATAGGGGCCAGCACGCGCCGCGGCACGCGCAGCGAGAACCCGTTTCCGAGCGCCAGGCGCTCGAAGGTCGTGACGTCCTCCGCGCTGGTCAGGGCCGCCTCTCCCGCCCGGAGCCTCAGATCGTGCCCTCGCTCGGATATCCCGAGAACGCCTGATCTGTTGACGATCAGGGCGAGGCTGTCGTCGCCATCGGCAACCAATTGCTTCGTTCGAATGACCCGCGCTCCGCACAATCCTCCGAGCAGCAACTGGGCTTCCGGCAGGACGTGCGAGGTGAAGCGCGCGGCCGGCTTTGCTTCCTTCGCCTCGACCTCCGCCTTCAGCACGCCACGGCAATAGAACTCCCGCAGCAACGGCACGCGCTCGTCTTCGGGAATGTGGTCCGTTGAAACATTGAAAATGGAAAATTCGTCCTTGCCGCTCACTGCAATCTCTCCAACCAACGAGCAAGCCTTGGCCATCCACCACCGTCCGCCGCGCTCCGCGCTCGATATGCATCGCGCTTTATTCGTCGTGGCGCATGCCGCCCTCAGCATTTCGCGTGGCGCATATACGAAAGTCTCAAACGATGCGCGTCGTACGTTCGGAGGACTCACGCGCCTTGCTCATCACGATGGATTGAGATTGCGCGGTCTCAGCCCTCACGCTGTGAAATGGATCACACCGCGTCGTTGCCGCGATCCGTCCGCTGAACGAACGGCGCGGCAAAGCCGGCCGCGATCTTGACGAGATCGGCCTGCCTGCCGGCGCCGGTCTTTTCGAACAGCCGGCCGAGATGCGTCTTCACCGTCGTCTCGGCAATGCCTAGTTTTGCTGCAATATCCGGCACACCGCCGATCTCGACGATCGCCATCAGCACGCGCAATTCGGACGGCGTCAGCCGAAAGGCCGAGGCGATTGCGTCGGGCACGAGTGACGGCAGCATCGAGGCCTTCTGAACGAACAGCACGGTGGCCGCGATGTCGCGCGGCAGATGGTGTTCCCGCTTCAACGCCGCGGCGTGCAGCAGATAGTGTTCCCCGTCGACGGAGGTCGCGAGCCCGAATTGACGGCGAGCGACGGAATCAGTTCCGCGGTCCGAAACGATTTCGAGCATGTTGCGGAATAATTTGTCGGCTTGGGTGTTGCGGGCCACGATCCTGTCGCCGACCATCGCGAGCAGATTGGCATCAGCGAAGAGCTGACGGCACGCGGCGTTGGCATGGACGACCCTCCCCTCCGCGTCGAGCAGGCAGATCGCCGTGCTCAATCCATCGAGAACATCGGCGAGATCGTCCACGGTATGCGTGCGCGCCCTGATCTGGCGGCCCATCACCCGCGACCGCTGGATGTGAGGTGCGAGCAGCCGCATCCGCTCGCGCATCGCCTCGTCGACGGTGCCGCGCGAGCGATGCCGCAACACCTGCAGAATCGTGGTGCGCGCGTCCGATCGCTCGAGCGTCACCGTCGCAAGATCGATCGCGCCCTGCGGTTCCAGCCAGTCGCGATAGAAGCTGGTGGCCGCGAAATCCGCATGCGGCATGATGTCGGTCACGCCGACGGCCTGTTCCGTAGCGAGACCGAGATGGTGGTCGAGCAGCGGATCGAGCTCGACATATCGGTCGCGATAGAGCTGGCGGAACCGGGACTCGGTGCCGAAGTGCTGGTGAATCTCGAGCGAGCGCCTTGCCTCATCCCGGGACAGGATGGTGGCGGCACATCCGCCGACAAAATTCGAAACCTGCTCCAGCGCGGCGCCGCGCAGTGCGGGATTGGCCGCCCCATCGTAGATCTCGCCGACGAGCGAGGAGAAGCGGTTTGCCTGGAGCATCGTCATCGATCTTCGGCCGCGATCTGCGCGATGTCCCGATCGCGGTTGCACCGGGAACTCACGAAGGCGACGGGCCGGCCGATCGCCGCTTTGGACGAGGAAAAAATCTTGCAGTGAGATTCTGGAATATCGAACATCGTCCTTGCGTAACGGCAAGCGCAAAAAGCGGCTTGGACGTTTTCGCCAAAGACTAGGATAAATACGAACAGCGATTGGGCTGTGTGTGCCGGATCACGCACCCTCTCGCTGCAGCCATCGCCCGTTGCCGAAATCTCCCGCGAGATCAGCCGCGGAAGCTGGCAATTTACTTCCGGTTCTCCTCGCAGAATTTCAGCGCGGCGATCGCCTCGCCGGCACGCGGGATCTGCATCTCGATGCTGTCGTCGTCATCGTCGTCGAAGTCGAGCGTGAGGCGCTTGGCCTTCGACAGCCGGTCCATGATCGACTGATCGTATTCGAAGATGCCGCGCACGGTGGTCTTGTCCATGACCTCCCACTTGGCCTTCTTCATGATGTCGGCATCGTCGGTGCCGACATCGGCGCGGAGGATCTCGCCGACCGTGTCCCACTCCCAGCCATCATAGATCATCACGATCACGATGGCCTTCTCGGAATAGGTGATGACGATGACGTAGTCCCGGTTCTCGTCGTCCTTGTCCTTGTAGCCGCGGCTCGCATTGCAATGCGTGTCCTGCGTGCGCTTCTCGATGGTCCAGTCGCCGACCTTGGACTGCTGCGCAAGCGCAGGCCTTGTGCTCAAGGCGGCGGCGCCGAGGACGCCTGCGAGAAGTCCGGCGACGAGAAGGAATCGTCTCATGTCAGCCTCCAGCATGTCCCCCACGCGGAGAGGACCATCTCTCCCGGCAGCCCGCAAGGGTGTCGGGCGCGGCGGCAAGGCCAGGCGAACGGCGGGGCCCTACCCTCGCCGCGGCACGATCGCGATCGGGGTGAAGGTGTAAACCTCCTCGCCGTTCTGGTTGAACATGGTCCATTTCACCAGCGCGATGCCCTGCGGCTTCGACTTCGAGGGCGTCAGGCTCATCACCTCCCCGACCAGATGCAGCCGGTCATTCGGGCGCACCGGCATGGTCCAGCGCAGGCCGTCGACGCCGGCACCGATCAGCGGATGCGGGCCGAACGGACGGGCCTGGATCGCAAGGTTCATGGCGATCGCGGCGGTGTGCCATCCCGACGCAGCGAGCCCCTTGAACAGGGTGTCCTTGGCGGCCTCGTGGTCGAGGTGCATCGGCTGCGGATCGTACTCGGCGGCGAAGCGCTTGATGTCGGCCTCGGTAACCACGACCTCCGGCGATTCGAACCGCATTCCGATGGTGAGATCGTCGAACCACTCAACTTGCGCCGGGATCTTTTGCGCCACAATTTTGCCTCGCAATGTGATGCGCCGCCCGCCGGGGCTGCGGCTGAAAGGATTGCCAGAATCTGGATGTCCAGAAGCGGGACATAGCGGCTTCGCGTCGCACAAGCCAGCCCTCCGGTTCCCCGAGAAACCCCTTTCCTGATGCGACGAAACACGCCTGAAACAGATCGCCGGTTAGGTGGTTATCAAAATAAATAGACAGGGACGGCCACCATGCAGTTCTTTCTGGACCTCATCCGCGACTATGCCTGCTGCCAAAATCTTGTCGCCCTCCGGCTGGAGGAGGACGAGCTATGATCGAGCTGATCTCAGGCCTGCTCGCCCTTTGCAGCATCGGCGTCTTCGCCGCACATGCGCTGGATGCCTATCGCACCACGCACTGATCGAAGCGGCCGGCCAGCGCTAGAACGGCCGGCGGTAAAAATGTTCTGAGTGCGTTGCCGGCGGAAACCGGTTGGCGAGCGCGAGCGCGCCGTTCTCGTCGGTCTCGAGCGCAATCTTCTGCGCCAGCATGACATCGCCCGGCACCAGGAAGCCCGAGGGCACGAAACACCACCCCATCGTCGCGTGCCCGTCGCCGTCGATCTCATGGACGTTGGCGGCGGTGCCGTAATGGATGCGATAGGTCTTGCCGCTATCGCAGCCGATCACATCGAAATAGCGATGCTGCTCGAATTGCGCGCGCTGCGCCGGCGTCAGCCAATCCGCGAGCAGACGGCGGCCGCGCGCATCCGGCGTGTTCTCGCCGAAGAAGCGCCGGTAGAGTTCGCGCAGCGCATGCAGGCGGGCACGCGCAGGCGCGCGGAACCACAGTGCCGCGAACATGAGCAGCTCAGATCAGCCGCCGACCAGGCGAGGATAGAACAGCGTTTCCTGCGCGGTCGGGTCGAACGATTTGATACGGGTCACTTCGCCGGGCCCGGTGCGGAAGGCGGCGGTAAAGCCGGCTCCCGTCAACTCCCGAAAGCGCTGTTCGGCCCGCGCCAGTGCTTCGGCATTGCCAGGATCAAACTCATGGCGCGTATCGCCAGTCTGGTCCATCACGATCTGGGTTGCCATCGTTGAGTCTCCTCATGCCCAGCCCCGAACCTGATCAAAGCAAACCTCGTGCCGTCAGTTCCCAATGGCAACAACTTTCTCGCGCCGGCGCATCACGCCTTGCTGAGCAGCTCAGCGCGAAGCCGCCGCGCCGCCCTCGTCGATCTGCCGTCCCATCAGCGCGATCGCCTTCTGATAGACGCCCGCGGCATTCCAGGCTTCGATGGCGGCGAAATTCGGCTCGCCCGGCTGGTAACCGGCTCCTGCACGCCAGCCATGGGCCTTCAGGAAGTTAGCGGTGGAGTTCAGCGCGTTGGCGGCGACATCGAGATTGCCGGTGCCGTAAGCCAGGATGTTCTTGGGCATGAACTGGGTCTGGCCGACCTCGCCATGCATGGAGCCGCGGGTCGCCCCCGTGAGCGCGCCGCGGTCGATCAGCTTCAGCGCGGCATAGAGCTGGTCGGTGAAGAATTCGGGACGGCGGCAATCATAGGCAAGGGTCGCGATCGACGACAGCATGTTCTGGTTGCCGCGCTGGCTGCCGAAGCCGGTCTCCATGCCCCAGATCGCGATCAACGGCCCGGGCGGAATGCCGTAGCGTTGCTGGATCGAGGCGAACAGGGCCGCCTGCGACTGCTTGAGCTGCCGCCCCTTGGCAACGATGGTGGTGGCACCGCGCTTGGCGAGGAACTGGTCGAGCGACAGCGAGAAGCTGCGCTGGCCGCGGTCGGCCGCGATGGTGGCGCTGGCGTAATTGGTCTGCATCAGCGCCGCGATCGCGGTCTGGCCGATGCCCTTGCCTTGCGCCTCCGCGCTGAACTCGCGCTTCCAGGCCTCGAAGCCGGCCGGCGAGCTGCCGCATTGCGCGGCGTTCGCCACGGGCAGAGAGAGTAACAGCGCGGTCGCACCGATCACTGATGTTGCGACTGTCCTGCCCTTGATCATTGCTCATTCCTCTCACTGCCGCGCGACCGGCTCGCGCAGGCGCATGATCCTACGTCATTTGCCGTCGCTCAAGCCCTGCTGGCACCAATCGAACCAAGCAAAGCGCTTGACAGCGGCAACTCACGCGCCGTCCGCGCCCAGCAGGAAATCCACCATGATGCCCTGTTGCTGCTGGTACATGTCGGTGCCGGTCCCGGTGACACAACCGATCCTGCGGGCCGCGGCGATGAAGGGCGAGATCTCGGGCTTGGTGATCACGCAGCCGCAATAGGAAGCCGGCGCCAGGTGCGCGACGTCGACCGGCAGCGGGTCGCCATCCTTCATCCCCACCGGGGTCGCATTGGCGACAAAATCGAAGCCCGCGGGGTCCATGGTGCCGGCCCGCACCGGCGCCTTGCCGAGGGCGTTGAGCCGGCCGATCAGCGCGTCGCGGCGTTCGGGTGCGCTGTCGTGGATGGCAAGCTCGCGGACGCCGGCCTCGACCAGCGCCAGCGCGATCGCCGAGCCCGCGCCGCCAGCGCCGACCAGGAGCGCCCGCATGTCGCGCGGATTGATCCCCTTGGCCCGCGCCGCGCCGACGAAGCCGAGACCGTCCACCATGTCGCCATGCCATGATCCATCGGCGCGGCGGCGCATCAGGTTCACGGTGCGCAAAAAGTGGGCGCGCTCGGTCGCGCTGGTGCAGGCCTGATAACAGGCAAATTTATGCGGGATGGTCACGACGATCCCGTCGAGATTCTTCAGCCGCGTTGCCACCGACAGGAAATCAGGCAAATCCGCCGGCGCGACCTGCGCGGGCACGAGAATGCCGTCGTGCCCCCGCGCAGCAAACGCCGCCGACACGCCCGCCGGCGAGCGCACCTGCGCGATGGGATCGCCGACGATGACGTAAAGCCGGGTCGCGCCTGACGGGGCCGGGATCATGCCGCTCAAGCCGCGCCCTCAGCGGTCAATTCCAACCCGTCCAGATTGCCCTCCTTGCGCCATTTGTCGAGCAGCCGCAGGAACGCCATCGGGCCGCGCCAGTACTGGCTGTTTCTCGCCGCGATCGGATCGAACACGCCTTCGTTGTTGTAATAGCCCGGCGTGCATTCGGCCAGATAGGTCTGGCGGCCGACCGCGGCCTTGACGACCTCGTCGACCCAGGCGTTTTCGGCGGCCAGCGTCGGCTCCAGCGTCCGCGCCTTGCGCTTGCGCGCCTCGGCGATGACATAGGCGATGTGCTGCGACTGCTCGTCGATGATGTGCGGGAAGTTGGCACTCTGGCCAGCCTGCACCGTGACGATCAGGAAGCAGTTGGGGAAGCCGCGGCTGTAGAAGCCGTGCAGCGTCTTGACGCCGCCCTGCCAGCGCTCGGACAGGCTCACGCCGTCGCGGCCGTAGACCTCAAACCCCATGCGGCGAGCGTAGTCAGTGCCGACCTCGAAACCACTGGCATAGATCAGGCAGTCGAGCTCGTAGGCCTCGCCGTCAACGACGACGGCATTCTCGGTGATGCGCTCGACGCCCTGCCCCTTGGTGTCGACGAGATGCACATTGGGACGATTAAAAGTGTCGAGATATTCGTCATGAAAGCATGGCCGCTTGCAGAACGCCTTGTACCAGGGCTTGAGCGCCGCAGCGGCCGCCTCGTCCTTCACGACGGCGTCGACGCGGGCGCGGATCTCCTCCATCTTGCGGTAGTCGGCCCGCTCGATGACCTTCAGCGCCTCCTCCATCGAGCTTACCGGCTGCGGCTGGCGGCGCGGCGCCAGCAGGATCTCGCCGAGCAGGCCAGTCCAGCCGTCCTGCACCAGATCCCGCTCGAACGGCTCACCCGAGATCACCGCCGTGAAATTGTCCATGCGCTCGCGCTGCCAGCCGGGCTTGAGGCTCTGCGCCCAGCCCTCATCCGTCGGCCGGTCGTCGCGGACGCCGATCGCCGATGGCGTGCGCTGGAAGACGTAGAGCTCCTTCGCGGCGCGGCCGAGATGCGGCACGCATTGCACGGCGGTGGCGCCGGTACCGATGATTCCGACGCGCTTGTCGACGAGACCGGTGAGATCCCCGTCGGCGGTGCCGCCGGTATAGCCATAGTCCCAGCGGCTGGTGTGGAAGCTGTGGCCCTTGAACGTCTCGATGCCGGGAATGCCCGGCAGCTTCGGCCGGCTCAACGGGCCGCCGGCGAGGATGACGAAGCGCGCATGAATGCGATCGCCGCGATCGGTCTCGACCAGCCAGCGAGCCTCCTGCTCCTGCCAACTCATCCGCGAGATGACGGTCTGGAATAGCGCTCGCTCGTAGAGGCCGAAGTGACGACCGATGCGGCGGGAGTGCTCGTAGATCTCCGGCGCCCGCGCATATTTGCGCACCGGCATGTAGCCGGTCTCTTCGAGCAGCGGCAGGTAGATGTAGCTCTCGGTGTCGCAGGCCGCACCGGGGTAGCGATTCCAGTACCAGGTGCCGCCGAAATCGGCGGCCTTTTCCACCATGCGAAAATCATCGATCCCGGCCGCGCGCAAACGCGCGCCGCACAACAGGCCGCCGAAGCCGCCGCCGACGATGAGCACCTCTGTCTCTTCAGTGACAGGTGCGCGCGCAAATCCGGGATCGGCCCAGGGATCGTCGAGGTAGCGACTGAAGTCGCCTTTGACCTCGACATATTGCGCCTTGCCCTCGGCGCGCAGGCGACGGTCGCGCTCGTCGCGATAGCGCGCACGGAGTGCGGAAACATCGATCGTAGGTGCGCCGGCTGTACCGGTCTTGTGTCTTTCCGCTGACATCCATTTCCTCCACGGCGCGCGCTGCTTCGCCGACAGCTCGGCGCACGTTAGCCCTGAAAAAGTGACGCATGCAATCACGTCTGCCGTTTTTTGCGTGAACGCCGCGTGACGTTCCGCTAACCTCCCTCGCAAATCACGAACACACGCCACGCAACGACGCGGCGATCCGGAGGAGACCATGCAGGGATTGATGATGGATATGCCGCTGCTGATCAGCGGCCTGATCCAGTACGCCGCCGACTATCACGGCGAGGCCGAGATCGTCGCGCGCGAGATCGAAGGCGATATCCATCGCTATACTTATGCGGACGCCCATCCGCGCATCAAGCGCATGGCGCTGGCGTTGAAGCGGCTCGGCATGAAGCCGGGCGACCGCGTCGGCACGCTGGCCTGGAATACGCACCGCCATTTCGAGATGTTCTATGCCGCGCCGGGCATGGGCTATGTGCTGCACACCATCAATCCCAGACTGTTTCCCGAGCAGCTCGTCTACATCATCAATCACGCTGAAGACCGGCTGCTGTTCATCGACCGCGCCACGCTGCCGCTGGTCGAGGCGATCGCGCCGCAACTGACGACGATCGAGGCCTTCGTCGTGATGTCCTCGCGCGAGCGGATGCCGGAGACCAAGCTCACCAACGTACATTGCTACGAGGAGCTGCTGGCGAAGGAAAATGAGGCCGGCTTCGCCTGGCCGGAGTTCGACGAAAAGTCGGCGTCGACGATCTGCTACACTTCGGGCACCACAGGCAATCCGAAGGGCGTGATCTATTCGCACCGCGCCGCGATCCTGCAGACCATGACCTGTTGCAATTTCGACTTCCTGCCGGGCCATGTCGAAGGCGTGCGCGAGGTGATGATGCCGATGGCGCCCCTCTTCCACGGCAACGGCTGGAACATGCCGTTCACCGCGCCCTATACCGGCTCCAAGCTGGTGCTGCCCGGCCGCAATTACGAGCCGGACAAGCTCTACGAGCTGCTCGAAGGCGAGAAGGTGACGCTCTCGGCGGGCGTGCCGAGCTTCTGGCTGATCCTGCTCGACTGGCTCGGCCGCACCGGTAACAAATTCACGACGCTGCGCACGACGCTGTCGTCGGGCTCGGCGCCGCCGCGCGCGATGGTCGAGAAGCTCAAGCGCGAGTACAGCATCGACTACATCCAGGCCTGGGGTATGACCGAAGCGCTGGGCTGCTCGATGCCGGGCCTGCGGCCCGGCTCGGAGCATCTCGGCGACAAGGAGAGGTTCGACCGGCGTCAGGTCTCGGGCCGCGCCTGTTTCGGCACCGCCTTGCGCATCGTCGACGATGGCGGCACCGAGCTGCCGCGCGACGGCAAGACCGTCGGACATTTGCGCGCACGCGGACCATGGGTTGCTTCGGGCTACATGAAGCTCGATGAAGGCCTCGATCGCGACGGCTGGCTGATCACCGGCGACATGGCCGTGATCGATCCGCAGGGCCACGTCACCTTGACCGATCGCTCCAAAGACGTGATCAAATCCGGCGGCGAATGGATCTCCTCGATCCAGCTCGAGGACATCGCGCTGTCGCATCCCGACGTGCTGCAAGCCGCCGTCGTCGCCATCGCGCATGAGAAGTGGCAGGAGCGTCCCCTGCTCCTTGTCGTCCGCAAGAAGGGCGCGACCGTCGACGGCAAGACCCTCTTGATCACATGCGGCCGAAGATCGCGAGCTGGTGGATGCCGGACGCCGTCGAATTCCTGGACGAATTCCCGATGACCGGCACCGGCAAGGTGCTGAAGTCGGCGCTGCGCGAAAAATTTAGGGAGTATCGCGTCGCTTGAACCGCGTGCGATCAGCCCGTAGCCCGGATGAAGCGCAGCGTAATCCGGGGCCAGACCAACCGCATCGCACAACCGCCCGTGCGGACGAATCCCGGATTGCGCTGCGCTCCATCCGGGCTACGAAGGCGGCACAAGGTCTTTTCGTGCGCGATCGTCTTCATCTTTTGGTCAGTTCGGGAGCGATATATCGGGACGTCGCTAACCCCTTATCGAGGACACCATGGCGTTTTCCGGATTGGGCCTGCATCTCGGCAATCTGTCGCGCCTGTCGAACGCGCAGTCGCGCTCGATCAGCCCGGAGAATTTTTCGGGCGAGAAGGGCAAGGGCGGCATGTCCGTCGACGGCCCCGCGGCGCGTCAGGCGCGCGATCTCGGACAGGGCTGGAAGGTCTCGCCCTATGTCCTGATCGAGCCCGGTGCGACCTTCACCCTCGCCGACATCGAGGGCCAGGGCGCGATCCAGCAGATCTGGATGACGCTGGCGCGCGGACGGCTGCGCCATTCGATCCTGCGCATCTACTGGGACGACCAGACGCTGCCGAGCGTGGAATGCCCGGCCGGCGATTTCTTTGCTTGCGGCTGGGAGGAGTTCGCACAGGTCTCCTCGCTCGCAGTCTGCGTCAATCCCGGCCGCGCCTTCAACTGTTATTGGGAAATGCCGTTCCGCAAGCGCGCGCGCTTCACGCTGGAGAACCGCAGCGAGGAGCAGATCACGATCTACTACCAGATCAACTACACCCTGACCGACGTACCGGAAGACTGCGCCTATTTCCACGCACAGTTCCGCCGCACCAACCCGCTGCCCTACAAGGAGGTCTACACCATCCTCGATGGTGTGGCCGGCGCCGGCCACTATGTCGGCACCTACATGGCCTGGGGCGTCAACAACAATGGCTGGTGGGGCGAAGGCGAGATCAAATTCTTCATCAACGGTGATGGCGCCTTCCCGACCATCTGCGGCACCGGCACCGAGGACTATTTCTGCGGGGCCTATAATTTCGATCCCTATGTCGCCCATTCCGGCCAGGGCGAGGCGAAGCAATCGCGCTACCAGGAATTCACCACGCCCTATGCCGGCCTGCCGCAGGTGATCCGCCCCGATGGCGTCTATAGATCGCAGCAGCGCTTTGGCCTGTATCGCTGGCACATCCCCGACCCCGTGCGCTTCCAGAGCGACCTGCGCGTGACGATCCAGGCGCTGGGCTGGCTGCCCGGCGCGAGGGACGGAAAATATCTGCCGTTGCAGGACGACATCGCCTCGGTCGCGTTCTGGTACCAGACGCTGCCGACGGCGCCCTTCCCGGAACTGCCCGGCCCGGACTATCTGGAAATCGCATAGAGCGTGATCCGGAAAAGTGTGCAGCGGTTTTCCGGAAGATCACGCTCAAGACAATTCGCCGATCGCTCAAGGAGACGATGATGCTCTACCCGATGGCGCCCAAAGTCGTTGAGCTCAAGCGCAAGCTCGAAAGTTTCATGGACCGGCACATCTATCCGAACGAGGAGCAGTTCTATCGCGAGGCGGAAGAGCTCGGGCCCTGGAAAGTCTATCCCGTCGTCGAAGAGCTCAAGCCGCTCGCGCGCGCCGAAGGCCTCTGGAACCTGTTCCTGCCGGAGTCCAGCCACGGCGCCGGCCTCACCAATCTCGAATATGCTCCGCTCTGCGAAGTCATGGGCCGCTCGCATCTGGCGCCCGAAGTGTTCAACTGCTCGGCGCCCGACACGGGGAACATGGAAGTCCTCGAACGCTACGGTTCGGAGAAAGACAAGGAGCGCTGGCTGAAGCCCCTTCTCGCAGGTGAAATCCGCTCCTGCTTCGCCATGACCGAGCCGGCGGTCGCGTCATCGGATGCGACCAACATCGAAAGCTCGATCGTGCGCGACGGCGACCATTACATCATCAACGGCCGCAAATGGTACACGACGAACGCGACCGACCCGCGCTGCAAAATCTGCATCTTCATGGGCAAGACCGACCCTGACAATGCCGACCGCCACAAGCAGCAATCCATGATCCTGGTGCCGATGGATACGCCCGGCATCGAGGTGAAGCGTCCCCTGCCCGTGTTCGGCTTCTACGGCGTGCCCGACCGGGCCTCCGAAGTCATCTTCACCAACGTGCGGGTGCCGAAGGACAACATGCTGCTCGGTGAAGGCCGCGGCTTCGAGATCGCGCAGGGCCGCCTCGGCCCCGGCCGCATCCATCACTGCATGCGGCTGATTGGCCTGTCCGAACGCACATTGGAAAAGATGTGCCGCCGCGTGCGTAGCCGCATCGCTTTCGGCAAACCCGTCTCCGAGCAGACCGTGACCCAGGAGCGCATCGCGGAAGCCCGCATCATGATCGAGCAGGCCCGGCTGCTGACGCTCAACGCGGCCTATGCGATGGACACGGTCGGCAACAAGGTCGCGAAAGCCGAGATCGCGATGATCAAGGTCGCCGTGCCCAACATGGCCTGCCAGATCATCGACTGGGCGATCCAGGCCCATGGCGGCGGCGGCACGTCGAATGATTTCGGTTTGACGCAGGCCTATGCGACGGCGCGGTTGCTACGGCTGGCGGATGGACCGGATGAGGTTCATCGCAACCAGATCGCACGGTTCGAGCTGAAGAAGTATTCGAATGCCTGAGGCGGCGTTGGCCGGTCAGTAAAGAATGAAGCCGACGCGTTGGGATCGGAGTCTAGTCGAAGCTTGGCGGCTCATCGACGGATACCGGCACATTCTCTTGCTCCGCAATTGCTTCAAGCATCGCGTTTAAGATTATGATTGGCAGATAAAACATAAGCATGATCGTAATCCTCCTGCTCCAACAACCTTGGGTTACAGGGCCAAGTTCCTCGAACTAATGCTCGCTGGCCTCGGAACATTCTCGTGGCTTACTCGACTACCGACCAAAGCGATTCTCGAAGAGCATCAGGAACGCATCGCGTCAATCGCATGAGCGATCAACACCATTGCACTCGCGGCGATGATCAATACAAGCAACCAACTCACGTCCGCCTCCAACGCCGGGAGTGAACGCGCTCATCCTTGCACAGTCAAAAACCATTCGACTGGAACCGCTATTCAGCGGTTCGATGATGCTTCGCAGCAACAAGTGCATCCGCTGTCGGTCCTATCGGCAGAATGCCAAGAGGAGCAACGCGCCAACCACGCAGGCCGCGAGGAATAAAAACCAAACGCCCAATGCAGCTCCCCCGACTCACACACGCGAGACAGGATTAGCTCCACTATTTGGCATGGAAACGCTTGTTGCCAGTTTTTCCCCAACCCAAACGCGACTCCGCCCGCGCCAGCGTTAGTCCAATACCTCCACCGTCGCCGAACGTCCGGCCACCAGCGACATGGCTTCAGGCACCGGATCCAGCGCGATGCGTACCGGGACGCGCTGGGCGAGGCGCACCCAGCTGAAGGTCGGGTTGACGTTGGCGAGCATGCTGGCGCCTTCGGCGCGGTCGCGGTCCTCGATGCCGGCGGCGATACTCTCGACATGGCCCGGCAGCGTGACCTTCTCGCCCATCAGGCGCACCTGAACCCTGTCACCGATGCGAATGCGCGCGAGTTTCGTTTCCTCGAAATAGCCCTCGACATGCAGCGTGTCGGTGTCGACCAGCGCCATTACGCCCTTCCCGGCCGTGACGTAGGCGCCGGGGCGCAGATCCATGTTGGTGATCACGCCGTTCACGGAGGCATGGACCTCGCTGCGATCGAGGTTGAGCTGGGAAACGGCCCGGTCGGCGACGGCTGCATCGAAGGCCGCCTTGGCCTGGAGCTGGGTCGCCAGCACCTGCTCCTGCTTCTGCTGCGACACCGCATCGGTCGTCAGCGCACTGTAGCGCTTCAAATCGGCATTGGCCTGATCCAGCGTGGCCTGATGACCCGCGACCGACGCGTCGGCCTGCCGCAGCGCCAGCGCAAAGCGCTCGCGATCGATCTTGAACAGGACATCGCCGCGGCGGACCTTCTGGTTGTCCTTGACCAGCACTTCCGTGACGAAGCCTGATACATCGGGCGCTACCTGGACCACGTCGGCGCGCACGCGGCCGTCGCGGGTCCATGGCGATTCCATGTAGTAGACCCAGAGCTCGCGGCCAACGCCGACCGCGGCGACGACGGCGAGGATTGTCAGCGCGAGGCGGGCAAGCCAGGCAAAATTCCCCTTCATGAGAGATACTCCGAGAGATAGACGACGACGCCCAGAAGGCAGACGAAAATCGAAAAATCGAACAGCGCGCGGTGCCAGACCAGCCGGTAGAGGTCGAAGCGCTGCATGAGACGGCGCAGAAATGCGCTGAGCACATAGGCGACGATGATCCACAGCAGCAACGCCGGCACCAGCACGCCGTAAATGTCGATCACATATCTCATGCCGCAACACTCTCCGCGCGCGGCCGATAGGCCGGCGCATCCGGGAACAGGCCGCGGCGGATGCCGACGAGACCGATCAGGGCGTCTTCGCGCGCGCTGTCGTTCGGATCTTTCACGGCCTGGGCCAGCGCCCGGTCGACGCTCGTCAGCAGCGCGGCCGGCATCCCCTCGCCCGCATAGCTGCGGCAGGCCATGGCAAGCTGATCGAGCATGTCGTCGATGACAGCGATGGTCGATACTGCAAGGCCGTAGCGCGCCCGGCGCAAATCGATGATGTTGATGCCGATACGAAGCTGGACGAGACTGTCGGTATCGCGGCGATCACTCTCCGACAGGAACGCGATCCGCTGCACCAGAAGCCCGAGCCGGTGCAGCATGAGGCCGGCGAACTCCGCGCGGTCGCGCTTGCCGCGCCGCTCGGCCGCAACCGCGATGGTCTTCCAGTTCGACAGCACCAGCCGATTGGCGATCCACTCCGCCCCCACCCCGCGCGCAATCCGCGTCACGATCTCGGCGATGAGGACGCCGACGAAGAAGGCGACGGCGGAGTTGGCGTAGGACGCGAAGTCCGCGCTGTAGGTCGACTGGATCGCGAGCAAGGTCGCGGTGTTCGCCGCGAGCGCCATGCCGGTGCCCGCCGTCGCCGGCCGGCCGATCAGGAAGCCATAGAGCAAAAAGGTCGGCGCCAGCGCGACGATGAGGACCTCGAGATGGGAGATCGCCGGCACCAGCGCGAACAAATAGATCGCGACCACGACGATGGCGACCAGCGACCACAGGCCGAAACTGCGGATGAAGCGCGCGGGCTCATCTTGCGCGGCGAAGAACGAGCAGGCCACCGCGGCCATCATCGGCGCCGATGCACCGTCCGGCCAGCCGGTGCCGATCCAGAACGCGCAGCAGATCAGGATCGCCGCGGCGGCGCCCGCCGCGGACCACAGCGCAAGGCCGCGATCCCGGTGGCGCACGGGCGCGGCGCCGGC
This sequence comes from Bradyrhizobium sp. 18BD, assembly GCF_054185225.1. Lineage (NCBI taxonomy): Bacteria > Pseudomonadati > Pseudomonadota > Alphaproteobacteria > Hyphomicrobiales > Nitrobacteraceae > Bradyrhizobium > Bradyrhizobium sp. 18BD. The sequence goes on from NZ_JAVAYL010000003.1 coordinate 447,413, forward strand.
TTCGGATTGGAAGGCAAGTTTGAGGGTCGAGACGTTGCGGTTGTCGGCGATCGCCTCGGTCAGCTCACGGCAATCGCGCGAGAGGTCGACCAGCTCGCGCAGCCGCGACAGCAGGCTGGTGGTGATGATCCGCTCCCAGGACGCGCTGTCGTCGAGCACCGCCTGCTGCTCGGCGATCATGGCGCGGATGCGCTCGGCGGGCTGGCGTGCGCTGACATCGCTCACGATCCATTGCGCGAGGTCTTCCAGGAGCCGTTTCAGCTCGGGCTGCCGGCGCAGCGCCTCCTCCCCGAGCGCAGCCAGCCGGTCCTCGAGCGAGGCGATCACCGGCAGCAGCATCAACATGCGCAGGCGGATCTCGCCGAGGCCCGTCACCGCGTTGCGGTCGGTCAGCCGGTCATAGGCAAGATGGGTGGATAGCGTGTCGATCTCGACGATGTCGGTCGCAAGCTTGAGGCGCTTGCCGCGACGGGTCTCGTTGGTGCCCTCCTGCAGCAGCACGACCTGGCTGAGGCGGCGTGCGTCCGCAAGCCAGGTGTCGACGCGGTGCGCCACCGCCGGCGCGACGCTGCGCGGGAACACGATGGTCGAGACCAGGCTGGCGCAGATGATGCCGAGCGAGATTTCCTCGAGCCTTGCCACGGCGGTGTCGAAGATGGCGCCGGGCTCGGACACCGAGGGAAAGCCGATGAGCGCCACCGTGTAACCGGCGAGCATGAAGACGTAGCTGCGCGGCGTGCCATCCAGCAGCGACAGATAGAGGCAGAGCCCGACCCAGAGCGCGATGGCAAGGCACAGTAATTCGGGCGCATCGATCAGGTTCGGCACCAGCGCCACCGTCATGGTCGCGCCGATCAGCGTGCCCAGCACGCGGAAGAACGCCTTCGAGCTGGTCGCGCCCGCCAGTGGCTGCGAGGTGATGTAGACGGTCGCCATCGCCCAATAGGGCCGCGGCAAGTCCATCGCGAGCGCGATGACGAGCGCCAGCATCGCCGCGGCGAACGTCTTCAAAGCAAAAATCAGGTCCGCATGGCGGACCAGAAACGACTCATCCGTGCGCATGGCTATTTCGCCTCGGGACCAGTCTTTAACTCGTGCAGGCGACTGGCCCGCTGTTCGATGCGCTGAAGCGTCTCGAAGGTTATCGCAAGTTCGTCCGCGCCGATATCCTTGAGCAAGCTGGCCCGCACCCGCCGCAACACGCGGTTGGTCTCCTCGACCTTGGCCTCGCCCGCTTTCGTCAAATGTAGCGTTTTGGCACGACGGTCGGTCGGGTCCTCGCGGCGCTCCACGAGGCCCTCGGCCTGGAGCAGGTCGATCAGCCGGACCAGCGACGGCCCCTCGATGCCGAGCTCGTCGGCGAGCACACCCTGGCGCACGTTTTCGCCCTGGCGCGACAGCACCAGCAGCGGAATCGCGGTCGCGTAGGATAGGCCGTGATCGGACAGCGCCTGATCCGACTCGCGACGCCAGATCCGGCCGAGGCGCGTGATGAGCCGGCCGATCTCGGCGTGGATAAAGCCTTGCGAGGGTGCCATGCAAATTAGATAGGACACGAACTATTAGGGTGCAACTATATAACCCGGTATCGCCGCAGCGATCACGCAAAAGCGAACGAGGACGGCACGATGGGACCGGGTTCCCCGGCACAGGCAGCGCAGACGACCGCCGGCGACAGCGCATTGACGCTGATGCCGACCTTCGTCGTCGTCGCCGTGGATGCCACGGGCATGGGGATCATCCTGCCGCTGCTGCCATTCTACTCGCAGCGGCTCGGCGCGACGCCGTTCATGATCGGCGCCCTGATCTCGGCCTATGCCGTTTGCCAGCTCATCGCCGGGCCCGTGGTCGGCATGCTCTCGGACCGCTATGGCCGTCGGAAGGTTCTGCTCGTCAGCCAGATCGGCACGCTGATCGGCTTCGTCCTGCTCGCGCTCGCGGGCAACCTCACGCTGGTGTTTCTGGCGCGGATCATCGACGGCCTGACGTCAGGCAACATCTCGGTCGCCCACGCCTATGCCGCCGAGCACAGCGCGCCGGCTACCCGCAAGCAGGCGCTCGGCATGACCAGCGGCGCCATCGGCACCGGGCTGCTGCTCGGCCCCGCCCTGTCGAGCTTTCTCGTTCATTACGGCCAGACCGCGCCGGTGTGGGCCGCGGCCGCGCTCTCTTTGATCAGCATCGTCGCGACCATGGCCCTGCTCCCGCCCGACCATCCGGGCGCCGAGCCGCTCTACCAGCATCGCGTGCCGGAGCCGACGCTGGCCCGCAGCCTCTTCGGCATGCGCTACGCCTGGCGGCTGCTCGGCCTGCTCATCGTGTTCTTCTTCGTCAACTCGATGTTCCTGTCGCAGATCGGCCTGTTCCTGTCGGCGCGGTTCTCCTGGGACGGGCATCCTTTCGGCGCGCGTGAGCTCGGCTGGATGTTCGCCTATGCCGGCTTCATCAATATGGTGGTCCAGGGTCTGCTGATCACCCGCGCCAACATCATCGCCTCCGACCGCAGCATCGTGGTGGCGGCGTTCGCCTGCATGGGTCTCGGATTTGCGGGCCTTGCGGCCGGCAGCAATATCAGCCTGCTCGCGATCGAGCTGACGCTGATCATCGTCGGCACCATGTTCGCGCGGAGCACGCTGACGGCGGAGCTGTCGCGCTCGACCGCGATCAACCGCCAGGGCATGATCATGGGCCTCAACCAGTCGCTGATGTCGGGCGCGAATATCAGCGCCCCGCTGCTGAGCGGCGCGCTGATCGGTCATCGGCTGTTCGCGACTTGGGCGCTTGCCATGGCCGCCATCGCGGCGGTCGGCGCAGCGCTGGCGGGGCAACTGCTGGACACGCCGCGCGCCCGCTAGAGCATGATCCGGAAAAGTGCGAAGCGGTTTTCCGAAAAGGTCATGCTCCAATAAAGCCTAAAGCCCTCGCCTCACTTCACTACGTACACGTCCGGATCGGCGCTTGAGCTCGGGTTCTTGAAGGCGTTGCGCAGGGCCGGCGAGATCGGGACATTGTAGTTGATGCCATTCGGCGGCGTCGGCGATTCCAGCCACTTCCGATAGAGCACCTCGATCTCCGGGCTCGCGTAGAGCTCGGCGGTGGCGCGGTCGGCCAGCGTCTTGAACGGCGCGTCCTCCCGTCGCAGCATGATCCCGAACGGCTCGGCTTTCGCAAACGCCTCCTCGCTCATCATGTACAGGGCCGGCTCCTTCGAGCGCGCGATCGCGACCGCGAGCTGGACGTCGTCGAGTGCGTAGGCCTGGGCGCGATCGGTCTCGAGCAGCAGGAACGCCTCGGCCTGATCCACGGCCGGCATGATCCTGATGCCGAGATTGCGCTCTGTATTGACCTTGGCGAGCTGGTTCAGGTTGACCGATCCCGCCACGGCCGTGACGGCCTTGCCCTTGAGATCGTCGATGGTATTGATCTTCGAAGCCTTCTTGGCGGCAAAGCGCGTCGCGCTGAGGAAGTGCGTGTTAGTGAAAGCCACCTGCTTCTGACGGTCGGCATTGTTGGTGGTGGCCGAGCAATGCAGGTCGAGCGTGCCGTTGACCATCAACGGGATGCGGTTCGACGAGGTCACAGCGACATAGTCGACGGCAATGTCGGGCGTGGCGAGCTGCCTCTTTACCGCGTCGACGATCTTCAGGCAGATGTCCATGGCAAAGCCGACAGGCTTCTGGTTGCCGTCGAGATAGCTGAACGGGACCGACGCTTCCTGATAGCCCAGCGTGATCTTCTTGGTCTCCTTGACCTTCTGCAGCGTGCCGGTGAGGTCTTCGGCAGACGCCGCGCCGGCAAGACAGGTGACGGCCAGGAGAACGGTGGGAAGACGCATCGGGGGCTCCTTGATGGGGTCATCGACTCGTGTCGAGACGCGGTCGCGGAGGTGTTAGCCCAGACAGGCGCCCGCCGCCAGACGAGGCGGCGTCTAGCAGCTATCGCTCTTTTATATACAACCCGGTCGCGTAATCCCCGGTTGCGTCACTCGCATGTCAGCTGCTGCTCGAACCAGCCGCCCAGCCGCTCCGACAGCGGCGGCCATAGCCGCTGAAAACCTTCGAGCTTGCCGACATTGGCGCGGTACATGCCCCGCAACTCCTGCTCGATCGCCGGCAGGTCAACGCCGAGACAGACCCCGTCCCTCACGATCGTCCGGCCAGCGACCACGACCTCCTTCACCAGCGACGCATTGCCCCGCGCGAACAGCAGCGCCATAGGATCGACCGGCATGATCCGGTCGCGGTCGAGCCGGTCGAGATCTATCACGACGTAGTCGGCGGGGTTGCCGGCCACGAGCTCGCCGCTCCCGGGCGCGCCGGTCGCGCGGCGCCCATTGCGGATGGCGAGCGCGAACAGTTCCGCCGGCGTCCAGGTCTGCTTGAAGCCGAGGCCGCCATGGGCCATCTGCACCAGCCGCATCTCGCGCAGGATGTCGTCGTCCTCGTCCAGCGCGAGGCCGTCGACGCCGACCGCGATGGCACAGCCGCATGTGTGCGCGGCGGCGATCGGGGCGAGACCCGAGCGTAGATGCATGTTCGAGCTGAAATTGGTGACGATACGTGCGCCTGACGCGGCGATCATCTCCAGCTCGTCCGGCCTTGCATGGATGCAATGCGCCAGCGTCAGCCGCTCCGAGAGGAAGCCGATGTCGCGCAGCCACCGCACCATGTCCGGAAAATGCTGGTCGGCCCAGGCGCGCTGATACACGGTCTCCAGCAGATGCATGTGGATGCGGCGGCCGGTCCGCGCCGAGTTCTCCGCCACCGCTTCCAGCAGCGGCTTCGAGCACCATTGCACGCCGGCAGGCCCGAGCTGCACATCCACCATCGGGCCGGCGATGGCCGCGGCGATCGCGTCAGTTATCTCGATATAGACCTTCGGCGACATCGGCGCGCGGACGAAGAGCTCTTCGATGGTCTTGCGGTCGTCGCCGGGAAGTCCCGCGAGCAACGGCTCGGCGTCACCATAGACGATCGGATTCTGGTCGCGCACCGCGAGCGCAAAGGCGATGCGGATGCCGACGTCGGATGCGGCCTTGGCGATCGCCTTGGCCTCATCAAGCAGCGGCATCGTCCCGCTCGGGCGGGTGTAGTGCACCATCATGGCCGCGCAGCCTGCCTTGGCCGAGCGGGCCAGCGCGGACGCTGCCGTCATATAGGGATCGACCGGTGTGCCGAGCGCGGTTCGCAGGATCCAGCCTTCCAGGGGCATGCCGACCGCGCCGAAGGACGACGCGGTCGCGCGGGCGTGATCGTGGGCGTTGACGAAGGCCGGAATGACGAAGGAGCGTGGGTCGCTGCCAGGCCCCGCTCCTTCCGCAATGTCTGTGATCACACCGCCGTCGTGCCGCAGCACGACTCTATCGCTGACGCCGTGATCAGGGCCACGGAACAGGCTGGTTGCCGAAATCTCCGTGGCCATGACCGTCTCTCCAGGTTTAGTTGGCAGTATACACCAGCTCCCGCTCCGCGCGCGGCGGCAGGAATTCGCGCGAGAACACTTCGGCCGGCGTCGGGGCGCGGGCGAGCTGATAGCCCTCGACCACGATGCCGATGGCGCGCGTCATGCGGTCGTCCTTGATGTCGCCGATGCCGATCTCCTTCATCTCCGGCGAGACGATGAGCTTGTCGAAGGAATATTGCAGCCGGCGCTTCTCGACCGCGACGTCGATCAGATTGTCATAGTTCAGCGCGGCCTTCATGCCCGCGTTCTGGTCCTTGGCGACCGCAATCGCGCCCTTGTTGATGGCGCGGACGAGGCCCGCCACCGCCTTCGGATTCGACGCGATCAGTTTCTTCGACACCATCACGCCGTTGGAATAGAGGTCGAGGCCGTACTCACCGAACGAGAACCATTTGAAGTCCTTGTCGGGGTCCTGGCGGTTGAGCACGAGGTTGAAATAGCTGGTGATGTTGAAGACAAGGGCTGCATCGATGTCGCCCTTGATCAGCATCGGCTCCTGCAGGTTCGGCGCCATGTTGGAGATCTTGATCTTCTCGTTGTCGAGGCCGTTCTTGCGCGTGAACACCGGCAACAGGCGCGTCGTCGGCGTGCCCTGCGCGCCGCCGAGGGTGTGGCCCTCAAAATCCTTGATGGTGTTGATGCCGCTGGTCTTCTTGGCGACGATCGCGAAGGGCGGCTGGTTCCACATCATGTAGACCATGACGGGTGCGTCCTGCGGCTTGGTCGAGGCGTTCTGGATGATGGCGTTGACGTCGCCGAATCCGGCGTCATAGGCGCCCGACATGATCCGCGTGACGGTGGCTCCGGAGCCCTCGCCCTGGTCGATGACGACGTTGAGGCCTTCCTCTTTGAAATAGCCGTTGTCCTTGGCGTAGAAGAACGCGGCGTCGCTGCCTTGGGTCTTCCAGCCCAGCGTGAACTTGATCGTGGTTTCCTGGGCCATCGCAGCGCCCGTGGACAGGGCCAATCCCAGCAGCGCGGCAGTTACTCTTCTCAACATCGAGACCTCCTCAAGATTCATTGCGTGACGGTTGGAAAAATCAGGTGGCGATCACGTCGTTCTTGCGCGTCGCCCAGCCGGTGACGCGCCCTTCGATCAGCGAGAACACGACGTAGAGCGCGACGCCGAGACCGGCGAGCACGAACAGGCCGGCGAACACCAGCGGCACGTTGAAATTGGACGACGCGGTCATCATGACGTTGCCGATGCCGCGGTTGGAGGCGACCGTCTCCGACAGCACCGCGCCGACGAAAGCGTAGGAGATCGCAACCTTCAGCGAAGCGAAGAAGAACGGCATGGTCCTGGGCAGACCGACATTCCAGAGAATGTCGAGCTTGCTGGCGCCGAGCGCCTTGAGCACATCCTCGAGCTCGGGCTCTGTGGTCGCAAGACCCGTGGCGATGTTGACCACGATCGGGAAGAAGCAGATCGACAGCGCGGTCAGCACCGCAGGCACCGTGCCCGAGCCGAACCACAGCACGAAGATCGGCACCACCGCGACCTTGGGGATCGAGGAAAAGCCGATCAGCAGCGGATAGCAGGTGTCATAGGCCGTCTTGGAGACGCCGATGATGGCACCAAGGGCGACACCGAGCGCGACGCCAAGGACGAAGCCGAACATCGTGGTCGCCAGCGTCTGCACGATATGCGGCCACAGCACCGGAAAACGCTGGAACAGCGTCACGAACACCTGCGAGGGCCGCGGCAGCACCAGGTCCGACATGCCCGTCATCAGGCAGAGCAGCTCCCAGGCGACGAAGAACAGCACGATCAGCCCGGCCGACCACGCCTTCTGCCTGATATCGATTCCGAACATCAGCCTGTCCCCTGCCGGCTAGCGCTGCGCGCATCCTCGATGAAGGCGCGCAGCTTCTGGTTCAGCGCGACGAAATCCGGCTCGAAGGTCATGGCGACGGTACGCGGCCGCGCGAAGTCGACGCGGCTGTCGTCGAGAATGCGGCCGGGACGCGCGCTCATCACGCAGATGCGGCTGGCAAGGAAGCCGGCCTCGCGCAGATCGTGGGTGACCAGCAGCACCGTCGGCTTGTGCGTCATCCAGAGGTTCTGGAGGATCGCCCACAGCTCCTCGCGGGTGAACTGGTCGAGCGCGCCGAAGGGCTCGTCGAGCAGCAGCATGCGCGGCTCGTGGATCAGCGCGCGGCAGAGATTGGCGCGCTGGAGCATGCCGCCGGAGAGCTGCCAGGGATAGCGATTGCCAAAGCCTTTGAGGCCGACCTGCTCCAGCAGCGCATTGGCCTTGTCGCGAAACTCGGTCTTGCGCAGCTTGCGGAAATTGGAGCGGAACGGCTCGACGATCTTCAGCGGCAGCATGATGTTCCGCTCGATCGTCATCCACGGCAGCATGGTCGGGTTCTGGAACGCCATGCCGACCCGCATCGCCCGCGCCGCCACCTCGCGGCCGCCGACGATGACGACGCCGCTGGTCGGCTGCACCAGGCCGCTGACGAGACGCAGGATGGTCGATTTGCCGCATCCGGACGGGCCGACCAGTGCGACAAACTCGCCGTCGGCGATCCGCAGCGTGGTCTGCGACAGAGCGGGCACGGCGCGGTCGCCGCGCCCGAAGGTCACGGCGGCCTCCGACAGCTCGATGGCGGTCGCGGCGGGTCCCTCGGGAACGGGCTGGCCGTCAAATTGGGTGTGGGGTTGCATGCGCATCACAGCCAAAGTGCATGCAAGCTGGGTGCCAATCGTCCGTCCCGGCAAAATCAATGATTTGCCCAATTGACCCGCTGGATGGCCGGATTCGATTTAGGCAATCTGAATATCAAACTGCATGCAATTGGAGCGCTGGATTGCGCCGGGGCTGTGCTAAAGAGTGCTTTCGACCCTCCCCTCAAGGATTCGCCGATGGCGGCGCGCCCCACCAGCAAGACGTCTGAACCATCCGACAAGGTCAGCGTGATCTGCCGCGCGCTCAGGCGCGCGATCATCGAGCAGGCGCTCGAGCCCGGCGCAAAGCTGCCGGAGGATTCGCTCGGCGAGCGCTTCGGCGTCAGCCGCACCATTGCCCGCCACGCGCTGGGGCAACTCGCCGCCGAAGGCCTGGTCGAGCTCCGCCGCAACCGGATCGCTGTCGTGGCGACGCCAAGCTGGCAGGAGGCGCGCGATGCCTTCGATATCCGCATCCAGCTCGAAGGCCTCGTCGTCCGCCAGCTCGCGGGCAAGCTGACCAAGGCCCAGATCGCCGAGCTGAACGCCCATGTCGACGCCGAGGACGGCGCACGCGGCGGCACGGATGCGGTCTCGATCCGGCTCGCCACCGAATTCCACATCCTGCTCGCGCAGATGACGAACAGCCCGATCCTGGTGCGCTATGTCAGCGAGGTCGCCTATCGCTGCTGCCTGACGCTATCGCTCTACAGCCGGCCGCACTCGACCGAATGCGCCATCAACGAGCACCGCGCCATCATTTCAGCGCTGGCCAAGGGCGATGAGGCCAAGGTGATGGACTTGATGCATCATCACCTCGATTCCGTGGCCAATCGCGCATTGGTGGCGCCCACCCCGCAACGCGGCCGCGACCTGCTCGATATTCTGGCGCCCTATGCGGACGAAGTGACAAGCGACCGCGTCGTCAAGCTGCCGAAGGTCGCACGACGCTAAAGCGCAATGAATTGCGCTTTGGCCTTTCTTACTTTGCGCATGATCTTGTCGGAAAACCGCTGCGCACTTTTCCGGATCATGCGCGCTAGGCTTCAATGCCTCGCTGAACCAGAATGCGTTCGGCACTGTCGTTCCAGACATCCATCTTCACGATCTGGCCTCCTCTGACGACGAAGCGGTCGACATAGCGGTTGCCCTCGAACGGCGTGCCGTCCATCCACTCGCCATAGAGCGTGCCGACGCTGTAGACCACGGTCTCATCCGTGCCCGGACAGACGTCAAACCGGTCCATCCTCTTCTTCACCCAGCGATAGCGTTTGGCGTTGAAGCCGGTCGGCCCGCGCGGATGATCGAACTCGCGCCCGCCGGTGAACGTGATCACCGTGCCCGGCTTCATATAGGCCGCGGCCGCGTCAGGATCGGGTATCATCGAGGCCGTCAGATACGCCTCCACGATCTCGGCGTCGGTCATCGGGCGTTCGGCTTTGGCGGGGGCGGACATGACGGGTTCTCCGGGCTGCCGGCATTCTACAATTCGCGCCTCAAACGGCATGCACATTTTTTGAACAATTTGCTGGCAGAACTGCACACAATCTGGAGCTGCCCGCCCCAGAACCTTCCGCTAGGCTATCCCAGCTGAATTTGATGCCATGACCACGCAGACCGCCTTCGACCTGATCTTCCGTAACGCGCTGCCGCGCTCATCCGCCGCACCCGTCGATATCGGCGTGAAAGGCGGGCGGATCGCCGCGATCGCGCCGCATCTGGCCTGCGAGGCCGTCGAAGTCGATGTCGGCGGGCACCTCGCCCTGCCCGGCTTCGTCGATACCCACATCCATCTCGACAAGGCCTGCCTGCTTGGCCGTTGCGGGCACAATCACGGCAGCGTCTCGGAAGCGGTCCGCGCCGTCGCCGGGATGAAGAAGGATTTTACCGTCGAGGACGTCTACGCGCGCGGCGCCCACGTGCTCGAACGGGCGATCGTGCACGGCACGACGCGGATGCGGACGCATGTCGAGATCGACCCGCGCATCGGCCTGCGCGGCTTCGAGGCCGTCAAGTCGCTGAAGCGCGACTACGCCTGGGCGATCGATTTGTCGCTCTGCGTCTTCCCACAGGAGGGCCTGACCAACGATCTCGGTAGCGAAGAGCTGCTGATCCAGGCGCTGCGCAACGGCGGCGAAGCGATCGGCGGCTGTCCCTACATGGACACCGACCCCAACGCCCATCTCGAGCGCATCTTCGATCTCGCTCAGGAGTTCGACGTCGATGTCGACCTCCATCTCGACTTCGACCTCGATCCCTCCTGGTGGCATCTCGACGAAGTCTGCCGGCAGACCGAGCGGCGCAATTATCAGGGGCGCGTCGCGGTCGGCCACGCCACGAAGCTGTCGGCCTTGCCGCCGGAGCGGCTGAAGGCGGCCACCGCCCAATTGGCAAAGGCCGGCGTCGCCGTCACCGTGCTGCCCGCAACCGATCTTTACCTCATGGGCCGCGACGCCACCCACAACGCGCCGCGCGGACTGACGCTCGCGCACAAGCTCGCCGGCGACGGCGTGCTGTGCTCGGTCGCGACCAACAACGTCCTCAATCCCTTCACGCCGTTCGGCGATGCCTCGCTGCTGCGGATGGCGAACTTCTACGCCAACGTCGCGCATGCCTCGGTCAGCGATTTCGACACCTGCCTCGACCTCGTCACCGACCTGCCGGCACGGCTGATGAACCTCGGCGATTACGGCATCAAGGTCGGCAACCCCGCCGATCTCATCGTGCTGGACACACAGGACAGCCGCTTTGCCATCGCCGAGCTGCCTGACATCGTCATGGGCTTCAAGGCGGGACGGCAGACGTTTGAGCGGCAGCGCCCCACGCTGTTCCGCCCCGGACGCTGATCGGCCCTCGCCGTCCCGCGTCTTGCGCCTGACGCGCAGCTCGCGCGACACTCATCGCAATCCATCAACGGAGGAACCAGATGGCCTTCGACACGATCTTCCTCAACGCGCGTTTCGACGGCGGCGCCCGCCATCACATCGCGGTCAAGGACGGCCGCATCGCCGCGATCGCGCCCGTTGACCAGCCGCCGGCGGGTGCCGAGACGATCGACCTCGACAACGCCCTCGTCGCGCCCGGCTTCGTCGAAGGCCATATCCATCTCGACACCAGTTTCTATGGCGATGTCTGGCGGCCACACAAACCATGCACGGATGGATTCAATGTGCATGAGCGCGTCGCCTTCCAGGCCGAGAACATGGCCGAGGCAGCGCCGATGGATGTACGTGCGCGCAACCAGCTCGACCTCTGCATCGGACACGGCACCACGCAGATGCGCAGCCACGTCATGGTCGACGGCTCGGTCGGCCTGAAATCGCTCGAGACGATTTTGCGCGTGCGCGAGGAATACAAGAGCCTGATCGACATCCAGCTCGTCGCCTTCCCCCAGAGCGGCATTCTGGCAAGCCCCGGCACGCCGCAATTGCTGGACGAGGCCATCGGCCTCGGCGCCGATCTCGTCGGCGGCCTCGATCCCGCGAGCTTCGACCGCGACGTCGAGAAACATCTCGATGTCGTGTTCGGCGTCGCCAGCAAGCATGGCGTCGATGTCGACATTCATCTGCACGACATGGGCACGCTCGGCGCTTTCGAGATCGAGCAGATCGCAGCGCGCACCCGCGCGCTCGGCATGGAGGGCCATGTCGCGATCAGCCACGCCTACGGGCTCGGCGATATCGCGGCCGACTATCTCAAGAAGATCGCGGACGTCCTGGCCCGGTCCGGCGTGGCGATCATGACCAACGCACCGGGCGCCCGGCCCTTCCCGCCGATCCTCGCGCTGCGCAGCGCCGGCGTCACCGTCTTCAGCGGCAACGACAACATCCGCGACTCCTGGTGGCCCTATGGCGACGGCGACATGCTGCGCCGCGCCACCACGCTCGGCTATCGCTCCGGCTTCAACATCGACGAAGAGCTGCGCGCCGCCTTCGATGTCGTCACCATATCAGGCGCCAAGGCGCTGCGGCTCGAAGGCTATGGGCTACACGTCGGCGCCAAGGCCGATTTCGTGACGTTGAAGGCAGCGCATGTACCCGAGGCCGTAGTCGCGGTGCCGCAGGGCCGCGCTGTTTACAAGGCAGGTATGCCCGTGGCGTCTGACGGTAAGATGATCGGGAGACATCGCTGATCACCGGGCCTTTGCGGCCCGATTCAGCGCCAATTCGCCCCCGAATCCGGTCCCGCAGAATCCCGGACCGTAGCTCCCCGCGTTGCGAGGCAGGCCGCGCTGATCATACTAGGACGTGCGCACTGATCATCTGCGTTCTTTTGGGGAAGTTATGGATATGTTCAGCGCATTCAGCAGCATCGATGACGACTCGATCCGGACACGGACTCCCGTTGACGCCGCTGCCAAGCGCCTCGACGGCATCGGACACGTCTTGTCGGATCTCGATATCTCCGCGATCCACACGCAGGACGACGCGAATCGCACGCTCTGGACGCTCGACGCGGCCATCAAATGCGTACGCGCCGTAGTGGCCGAATTCCGCGTGCAGCCGGCCACGGACCAGCTCATCCGTAAATCGCGAAACCTGATCGATCTGATCGAGCAGGCCCGCGATGAGGTCCTCAACCATCGCGGCACGATCGTGAACTGAAGCGGACTTAAGTCTCGCGCTTGATCTTTGCGAGGATGCGGTCCGCCTCGGTGCGCCAATCGGCGCTGCGGGCAAACTCCTTCGTTCCCCTCGCTCCGAACAGCCCTTCATCGGCGAGATCGGCAACCCACGCTTGACGCTCGGCGGTGCCCTGCGCCGACCACGGCGTCAGCCCCGCCTCGCGCACGGTCTCGGCGACCTCGCGCACCTCCTCGGCACGGCGGCGGCCGTGCTCGATCACGCGCTGGAAGAAATACGCGCCCTGCTTCTCCCAATTGATGGCGGGAAAGGTTTCCGTGAGCGAAGCCAGCACGGCATCCTCAACGCCATAGGCACGCGCGGTCGTAAAGCTTTCGATCACCATGGCCTCGAGGCCCTTGATCATGATGCTGCGGCACATCTTCACCGCCGAGGACACGCCGAGCTTGTCGCTCGCAACCTTCGCCGCGAAGCCGATCGCATTCAGCAGCGGCTCCAGCTCCCGCGCGCCGGGACCGCCGAGCAGCAGCGGCACCTTGATGCGATAAGGCGGCACCGAGGTCATCACCGCACCCTCGACATAACGGCCGGCCGCGCCATCGATCAGCGCCGCGGCGCGCTGCTTGGCGCCTGGTGAAGCCGAGTTGAAATCGAGAAACCAGGTGCCCTGGTTGATCGCGGCAGCACAGGCCTTTGCGACCGGAACAGCCTGGCTCGCAGTCACGGCGGAGATGATGAAATCCGATTTGGCGGTCAGCTCGGCATGAGACGCAGCAAGCGTCACGCCGCGTTTCGCCGCATGCTCCTTCAGCGGGGCGTCCTGCTCGCCTCCGAGTTTGATGTCATAGGCCGAGACCTTGATGTCCTGCTGGCGCAAATCCTCGGCCAGGATACGGCCGACCTCGCCATAGCCGACCAGCCCGATGTGCCAGCGCTTCGGATCTGCCATCAGTTCAATCCTCGTGTCGTCGCGTCGAAGAGTTCCTCGACCGCATAGCGGCGCGGGATCAGCGCCTGCTGGAATGCGTAGTCGACGATCAGTTCCAAAGGCTTTCTGCTGACCTCGATGCCAAACGGCACAAGATCAGGCGTCGCCGCCGGTCCCATCTGTGCCTTGTTCCGCTTGAGCAGATCATAGACGCCCGCGACGACGTCGGGACGCGACTTCGCGAGGCTCTCGGTCACGACCACGAGATGATTGACCGGCACGACGCCGCGGCGGGCATACCATGTGGCGGCTTCCGCGGCGGGATCGGGAAAGAGCGGCTTCAGCTTGGGATCATCAGAGGTCTCGCCGAGGACGGCGTCGAGCTCGCCGTCGAGCAGCATCTGCAAGACCTTCTTGTCCTTCGGCGCGCGCTCGGTGGTGTCGACATATTCGGCGACGTGCGGATCCTCGAACGTCACCCATTTGATCTTGTCGAGATTGACGCCGTAGTCGTTGGCGAGGATGCCCCTGATCCAGGCGCCGGTCGTTGTCGTGAACGAGCGGATGCCGACGCGCTTGCCTTCGAGATCCGACGGCCCCAGCGTCCCCTGCGCTGGATTGTAGAGCGCATAGGAATGCTGGAAGCGGCCCATCATCGTCGCGGGCAGCAGCACCAGCGGCTTGCCGTGTGCCTTCGCCATCAGAACAGTCACGATCGCCATCTCGCAGACGTCAAACGCCTGCTCGCGCACCATCGGCTTGAACGCCGTGTTGGTCGGCGTGTACTCGATGAAGTCGAGGTCGAAGAGGTCGGAGCGGAGTTCGCCGCTCTTCACCGCCCAGACGTGGGGGTGGCTGCCGAGCACGGCCTTCAGCTTGAGACGATCCATCGGTGCGCTCCGCTTCTCGCTTCAGACGTCCTCGGGGTTGTCGACATAGACGAGCCCCGCCTTCGCCAGCGCCTCGCGCATGCTGTACATGTCGAGGCCCAATTCGCCCGAAGCTAGACGCTTGCGCTTGCCGCCTTCGTCGGCGTTGCGCTTCTTCGCCTTCTCCGCGACCTCGGCCGCGTAGCGCTTCGGCACGACCACAACGCCGTCGTCATCGGCGACGACGATATCGCCGGGATCGACGTTGGCGCCGGCACAGACCACGGGGACGTTGACCGAGCCAAGCGTCGCCTTGACCGTGCCCTTGGCCGAGACCGCGCGCGACCACACCGGGAAATTCATCTCGTGCAGCGCTTTGACGTCGCGGCAGCCGGCATCGATGATCAGCCCCTGCACACCGCGCGCCTGCAGCGAGGTCGCCAGCAGCTCACCGAACATGCCGTCGGTATTGTCGGTGGTGCAGCCGACGACGAGGATGTCGCCTTTTTTGCACTGCTCGACCGCGACATGGATCATCCAGTTGTCGCCAGGTTGCGCCAGCACGGTGACGGCGGGACCTGCAATCGACGCACCCGCCCAGACCGGCCGCAGATACGGCTTCATCAGGCCGATGCGGCCATAGGCCTCGTGCACGGTCGAGACGCCATACTCCGCCATGCCGGCGGGATCGGCTCGCTCAATGTTACGAACGACGACGGGCTTCATGCCAGCTCCTCCGCAACCGTCGGGAACAGGCGCTGATAGGCCTCGC
Organism: Bradyrhizobium sp. 18BD; assembly: GCF_054185225.1. NCBI lineage: Bacteria > Pseudomonadati > Pseudomonadota > Alphaproteobacteria > Hyphomicrobiales > Nitrobacteraceae > Bradyrhizobium > Bradyrhizobium sp. 18BD. The sequence goes on from NZ_JAVAYL010000003.1 coordinate 462,702, forward strand.
CGTAGGTCATGGGCACACCGGTGTTGCGGCTGCCCTGGATGCCGCGGTTGAGCGCGACGCGTTCGTAATAGCCCCAGAGGTGCTTTTGCGCGGCCAGGATCTGGAACGCCTCGTACTTCTCCTTCCAGACCTCGTCGATCTTGAGCAGCAAATCCGGCTTGTAGTTGCACTGCTCGGGCTGGTGCGGCTCGAACAGGAACACCGGCGGCGCCGAATATTTGTACTGCGCGCCGGGCTTGTGGCCCATCGCCTGCGCGACCACGCGGGTCTCCTGCGCGAAATGCGCGGCGTTCGGATGGTCGAAATTATAGGGGTCTTCCAGCGCGTGGGTCAGCACGAAGCTCGGATTGAGCTCGCGGTAGATGTCGACCATGCGATCGAAATGCGCCTCGGTCAGCTTGAGCGGATAGTCGCCGCAATCGAAGAACTCGATCTCGGCGCCGAGCAGCTTTGCGGCCCGCTCCGCCTCGTCCTTGCGGCCGGCCTTGACCGATTCCAGCGTTGCGCCCTTTTCCTTCCAGGCGAACTGGCTCTCGCCGCGCTCGCCGAAGGACATGCACACGATCTTCATGCGATAGCCCTTCTTCGCATGCAGCGCGATGGCACCGCCGGCGCGCCAGACGAAATCGCCGGGATGGGCGGTGACGACAAGACCTGTTTTCATGGAACTACTCCCCTCTTTCGTTCGTAAGCATCTTAAGCCTCCCGCCTCATGCAGGAAGCCAATTCATCAGGCGGCGACGGCTTGTTCCTCGCCGTCGAGCACGCGTTTCAGGCGCTCGCCGTCGAGCGCCCCTTCCCATTTGGCAATCGCGATGGTCGCAACCGCATTCCCGATCAGATTGGTCGGCGTCAAGCCCTGCGACATCAGACGATGGATGCCGAGCACCAGCGCGACGCTCGTCACCGGAATCGTGCCGGTCGCGGACAGCGTCGCCGCCAGCACGACGAAGGCAGCGCCCGCAATGCCCGCCGCGCCCTTGGAGGTGACGAGCAGGATCAGCAGCAGCTCGATCTGCTCGGCGAGCCCGAACGGCGTGTTGGTCGCCTGCGCGAGGAATACCGAGGCAGCGGCAAGGTACAGACAGGTGCCGTCGAGATTGAAGGAATAGCCGGTCGGGATCACGAGTCCGACCACGCTCTTCTCGCAACCGGCCCTTTCCAGCTTGGTCAGCATCCGCGGCAGCACCGTTTCCGACGACGTCGTGGCGACGCAAATCAGCAGCTCTTCCCAGATGTAGCGGATCAGCTTGAGCAGCGAGAAGCCGCAGAGCCGCGCGACGGGGCCGAGCGCCACGATGATGAAGATCACGCAGGTAAGATAAAAGCCGCCCAGCAGCTTGCCGAGCGAGGCCAGCGAGCCCGCGCCGAACTTGCCAACCGTAAACGCGATGGCACCGAACGCGCCGATCGGCGCCGCCCACATCACGAAGCCGACGACGGCGAACACCATTTTGGCCGCGATGTCGATCAGATGGACCAGCGGCGCGGCGCGCTCGCCGAGCTGCACCAGCGCGAAGCCGCACAGCACCGAGATGAACAGCACCTGGAGGATATTGCCGTCGGCAAAGGCGCCGATGAAGGTCGCCGGCACGATGTTCATCAGGAACGGCACGAAGCCGATGGCGCCGGTCTGCTTGACATAGGGCTCGATCGCGCTGGCATTGATGCCGGCGGGATCGATGTTCATGCCGACGCCGGGCTTAACCAAGTTCACCGCGATCAGACCGATGATCAACGCGATCGTGGTCATGATCTCGAAATAGACGATCGCCTTCACCGCGACGCGCCCGACCCGCGCCATGTCGGCCATGTGCGCGATCCCATGCACGACGGTGCAGAAGATGATCGGCGCGATCAGCATCCGGATCGCCTTGATGAAGGTATCGCCGAGCGGCTGCATCTTGGCGCCCGCCTCGGGATTGACGATCCCAAGCGCAATGCCGGCCGCCATGGCGATGAGCACCTGGATCCAGAGCTCCTTCCACCAGGCCCGCCCGCGCGGCTTGTCGATCGCCATTGCCGTCATCGGTCGAACTCGAACAGGCGCGCGGGATTGTCGACGAGGATCTTTTGCTGGAGCTCCGGCTCCGGCGCGAACAGCGGGATCAGATCGACGAGGTCGCCGTCGTTCGGCATCACCTTGACGTTCGGATGCGGCCAGTCGGTGCCCCAGATGACGCGGTCAGGCGCGGTCTCCACGATTTTTCGCGCGAAAGGCACGGCGTCCGTGAAAGGCGGACCGGCCGAGGAGACGCGCTCCGAGCCGCAGATCTTGACCCAGCACTTCTCGTCGCGCTGCATCAGCTCGATCAGGATTCGGAACGGAAGCTGATCCAGCCCCTCGGACGCCTTCACCCGGCCCATATGGTCGATGGTGTAGCTCAGCGGCAGCCTCGCCAGCATATCGGCATATTCGGGCAGGTCGATCGCGTCGAAATGCAGGTCGATGTGCCAGCCGAGCGGCGCGACCATGGCGATGACACGGTTGAACACGCTCTTGTCGGGGACGCCGCCGAGGTGACGGACGAAATTGAACCGGCAGCCGCGGAAGCCACCATCGTGCAGCACCTGGAGCCCGCGCTCGGTGATGGTGTCGTCGATATTGGCGACGGCGCGATAGGCGCCGTTACTCTGCGCGATCGCATCGAGCGCCACCATGTTGTCGGTGCCGTGCACGCTGGCATTGACGATGACAGCCCGCTCCACGCCGAGCTTGGCATGCAGGATGCGGAAATCCTCCAGCGGCGCATCCGGCGGCGTGTAGGAGCGATCAGGCGCGTAAGGATATTTCGCGCCGGGGCCAAAGATGTGGCAATGCGCGTCGCATGACAACTTCGGCAGCTTGAATTCTGGCGTGCGCGTATTGGGGTCTGGCGGCGGAATGGTCGGTGTGTACATCATCGTCACCAGGTAAGCCGCCCAACGTGAGCGTTGCTTTCAAGTCTTGCTGCTGACGACAGCCCGCCGGCGCGCCGGTGCGGTCTGGTCGAGCGCCGGCGCCTGGAATGCGGCAACGGTGGCCTGCACCAATTGCTCGATCGCATTGGCGGCATCGCTGCCGTCGGCCTCGCCGCGCGACAGGCGGGAGACGCGATCAGGCGTCACCAGCGAGTAATAGAGTGCGCCGAGCAGGAAGTGGCTGCGCCAGACGATGTCCGTGCGCGGAATGTGCGGCAGGCTCTCATGGATCGCATCGATGAAGGCGTGGCTGGTGTCGTCAAAAGTCTGCGCGATGATTTTTCGCGCGACCTCGTTACCCTCGGCCGACATCACCGCGCGCAGCCGCGTGAAACGCGCCCCGCCGCCGGCGAGATCGCTGCCCGAGGTGAAGGCCGGCACCACATAGGCCCGGACGATCGCCTCGAGCCGGTCCTGCAGATCGCGCACGCGTTTGGCGGCGGCGAGCAGCTCGGAGCGACGCAAATTCATCGGCCCGCAATGGCGCCGGTAGATCTCCAGCAGCAGGCCGTCCTTGGTCTTGAAGTGATAGGTGACGCTGCCGGGATTGGCGCCGGCGGCCTGCGCGATGTCGCGCACCGAGACGGCGTTGAAGCCGTTTGTGGCAAACAGCTCCTCGGCCGCGGCGAGGATCGCCTCGCGCATATTCGGCTTGCGGGCCGTTTCCTTGCTGGTGGGCTTGCGTACCATGCGATTTGTACTATCGTACAAAAGATCAGGTCTCGTCAACAAAAACGATGGGCAGTGTCCGGAACGGCCCGATGGACCGCGGGCCGGGACGCAAACGCCCTCTAGGAGTGCTGGGAATGCTGGGTTTGAAAACGAAGATCGGCGCTTGGATGCTGGGCGCCGGCATGCTGCTCGCGGCCAGCGCCGCGCAGGCCGCCGACACCTATCCGAGCAAGCCGGTCCACATCCTCGTGCCCTACGCCGCCGGCGGCGCGGTCGACGTCCTCGCCCGCACGCTGGGCCAGGCCCTCGCAAAAACCTGGGGCCAGCAGCCCGTGATCGACAACCGTCCCGGCGCCGGCGGCATCGTCGCCTCGCAGACGCTGGCGCAGGCCGCGCCCGACGGCTACACGCTGATCCTGGTCGCGAGCGGACATCCGCTCAACCAGTTCATCTATCCGAGCGTGCCCTACGACACCTTCAAGGATTTTACCGCGATCACCGAAGTAGCCTCCTCCCCGCTGGCCATCGTGGTCGCGAAGGACAGCCCGTACAAAACGCTCGGCGATCTCCTGGCGGCGGCGAAGAAGGAGCCGGACAAGCTCTCCTACGGCATGTCCGGCAACGGCACGTCCGCACATCTGGCCGGCGAGCTGTTGAAGCACATGTCCGGCACCAAGATCGTCGCGATCCCCTACAAGGGCGGCGCGCCGGCGCTGACCGCCGTGATCGCCGGCGAGATCCCGCTCAGCATCAATCCGCTCGCGGAAGCGATCGGCCAGCTCGAAGGCGGCCCGGTCCGCGCGCTCGCAGTGACCTCGGCTGAGCGCTCCAAGGCGCTGCCGGATGTGCCGACCGTGGCCGAAGCCGGCGTGCCCGGCTACGACGTCTCTGTCTGGTGGGGCGTGCTTGGACCCGCAAAGATGCCGCCGGAGATCGTGGCGAAGCTCGAAACCGATCTCAAGGCCGCCCTGCAGGACGCAAGCGTGCTGTCGACGCTCGGCAAGATCGGCGCAGCCCCGGTCGGCTCCTCCGCCAAGGACTTTGACGCCTACATGCACGCCGAGGCGACCAAATGGGAGCCGGTGCTGAAGGCCGCCAACATCCGCGCGCAGTGAGGCTCGTCCCATGAGGATCTCTTCTGGACGCCTTGCGCGTACCGCCCTGCTCGCCTTGGCGATCATCGGCCTCGTCGGCGCGTCCGCGCGCGCCGATGGCGAGGCAAAACTGCTGGCGCCGAGCGGCACCTTGCGCGTCGGCATCTATCCGGGCAGCCCGACCTCGATGGTGACGGATGCCACCGGCAAGCCGCACGGCCTTGCTTACGATCTCGGCGGCGAGCTGGCCAAGCGGCTCGGCGTCGGCATCGACTATGTCAGGTTTCAGCGCGTCGCCGACATCGTCACCGCGATCCATGACGGCCAGGTCGACTTCACCGTCACCAACGCCACGCCGGCCCGTGCCAATGACGTCAGCTTCACCCAGCCCGTGCTGGCGATCGAGCTCGGCTTTCTCGTCCCGGCGAATTCGCCGATCGGCAAGGTCGAGGATATCGACCGGCCGGGCGTGAAGATCGGCGTCACCAAGGGCTCGACCTCGGAGCGGACACTGCCGGCGAAATTCAAGAACGCCACCATCGTCCCCGCCGAAAGCGTCAAGATCGCCATCGCCATGTTCGGCCGCGGCGAGATCGATCTCTACGCCACCAACAAGCCGACGCTGTTCGAGATGTCCGACCAGATGACGGGCGCGAAGATCCTCGACGGCAATTGGGGCCTCGAGCATATGGCCATCGCGATCCCCAGGGAACGCGAGGACGCGCTTCCTCTGCTGAACAGCTTCGTGGCGGAAGAGCAGTCATCGGGCGCGCTGGACACGATCCAGCAGCGGGCGGGCTTGCGCGGCGCGACCAAGGCTCAGTAACGGAAGCGCCGCGCGGCTCAATTGCGGGCGCTCGCCCGCATCTTCTCCGGCGCGGTGGAGCCCTGGAGGAGCTCCGTGTCGTCGCCGCCGCCCTGCGGGATCAGGATGGCGCGCTCGCGCGGCAGGGCTTCCGGCATCTCGTCGCGGATGTAGGCGATCAGCTTCTCCCGCATCTCGCAGCGCAGATCCCAGGATTGCGGCGCATTCCGTGCGCTGACCAGCGCGCGCAGCTCGATGGTGCGGGAATCCGCATCGATCACCTGGAGATTGACCACCGCGCCGTCCCAGAGCTTTGATCCCTTGACCGCTCCCTCCAGCCAGCGCCGGATGCGCGGCACGTCGGCACAGTAGTCGACATGGAGCGCGATGACGCCAATCAGGGACGCGGTGTCGCGCGTCCAGTTCTGGAACGGTTTTTCGATGAAGTAGGACAGCGGCACCACCATGCGGCGCCAGTCCCACAGCCGGATGACGACATAGGTCGCGGCGATGTCCTCGACCCAGCCCCATTCGTTCTCGATGATGACGGCATCCTCGATGCGGATCGGCTGGGTGATCGCAATCTGCAGGCCCGCGATCAGATTGCTCAGCAGCGGCCGCGCGGCTAGACCGACGATGATACCGGCCGCACCTGCGGAGGCGAACAGGCTGACGCCGTATTGCCTGACCGAGTCGAACGTCATCAGAGCAGTCGACACCGTGATGATGACGATGATGATGTCGGTGACGCGCTTGAACACGCGCACCTGCGTAACGTGCTTGCGCGCGACAAAATTCTCCGTGACGTCGCGAAAATTCTGCAAGTACCGCGCCGCGCTCATGTCGACGACCCGGATCGAGATCCAGCCGATCAGCGCGATGAAGGCGACGACGAACAGGCTCGTCAGCGGCGTGCGGAAGGCATCGCTGAGCGGTGCGAGCGGCAGCACCAGCGCGACCGCGGCAAGGCACAGCGCGAGCTGGGCCGGGCCGGAGGTGCGCTCGATGAACACGCCGAGCAGTGGAAGCCGGGCTCCGAAGGCCCGGTTGAGCAGCCAGACCGCAGGCCGATACATCGAGAGCGCAATCAGGATCGCCCCGGCAACCAGGCCGAGACCGATGATCCATGACGGTATCCACCCGAACATCTTTTCGAGATCGGCCATAAGGGCCTGCCTGGTCATTCACGTCCCCGGACTTGCATTGCTTCTCGCCAACGCGTTCCCGTCAGCTTTCGCTCCCCCGCCCGGTGCAACGCAGCATTCCGCTGGTGCAACCGTCAGCCGATTGCGCTAATTTGAGGCGACAATGACTCGTCGTACCGGCAGCGCTGATCTTCCTCTCCACACCGGGCGGGTTCCGCCGTGGCTGGCGAGCCGCATGGCTTCGCTCGGCGCGATCGTCACCCAGGCGATCGTGCTTCATTACGGGCGCGACGCATTCATGCAGCGCCTGTCGCATCCGTTCTGGTTCCAGTCATTCGGCGCCGTGATGGGAATGGATTGGCACTCCTCCGGCATCACGACGTCCGTGATCGGCGCGCTGAAGCGCGGGCTCGGCCCACTCCAGGACGAGCTCGGCATCTATGTCTGCGGCGGCCGCGGCCAGCATTCGCGCAAGACCCCGGACGAGCTGCTGCAGCTCGGCGACCGCGTCGGCTTCGACGGCGTCAGCCTGACGCGCGCCAGCCGCCTGGTGGCGAAGGTCGACAGCGCCGCCGTGCAGGACGGCTTCGACCTCTATCTGCACGGCTTCTTCGTCACCGCCGACGGCAAGTGGACGGTGGTGCAGCAGGGCATGAACGGCGACAAGCGGCAGGCCCGCCGCTATCACTGGCATTCGGAAGCACTGAAGAGCTTTGTCGATGCGCCGCACAGCGCGATCGACGGGCCGCAGCAGGGCGAGATCGTGAATCTCACCGACCATCGCGCCGACGTCTCGCGCACCGCGCAGCTCGAACTGCTCGCCGATCTCGGTCCCGACCGCATCCTCTCCGAATTCGAACGGCTCACCGGCACAGCTGTCGAGCCAGCGCAGGCGATGCTGCCGCATCTGATCATGCCTGCGCATCACGATGTCCGACCCAAGGATGTGTTCGCAAGACGCCTGCACGGCACGCTCGCAGCCGCGGCCGAGCGCGGCCCGGTCGATTTCCCGGACCTGCTGCTGACGCCAGGTGTTGGCGCGCGCACGGTGCGCTCGCTTGCGATGGTCGCCGAGGTCGTGCACGGCGCGCCGTATCGCTTCAGGGATCCCGCGCGCTTTTCGCTCGCCCATGGCGGCAAGGACCGCCATCCCTATCCCGTCCCGATCAAGGTCTATGACGAGACCATTCGCGTCCTGAAGGGCGCGATCCAAAATGCAAAACTCGGGCGCGAGGAAGAGATGCAGGCGGTCAAGCGCCTCGACGACCAGGCGCGGCGGCTGGAGCGCACCGCGCGCGGGCCGTCGGTCGAGGCCTACATTGCCGGCGAGCGCGCGGCCTCACCCGATCTCGATGGCCGTTCCGTGTTCGGCTGGGAGCGCGATCTGGTCGCGGCGAAGAAGTCGACCGGCTCCTGAGCGCGCCTACTCCTCGGCCACTTCGTCGTCGGTGAGCCGGTTGGCCGAATGGTCCTGATATTGCTCGGTCTGGATGAACTTGCTGTCCATGCCCCTAATGTCGGAATGCTGCGCCTTGTCGCGGTTCGACAGGATCATGTTCTCGCCGACCTTGTCCTTGGGAATGTCCGTCATTGCGCCATTGCCTGCGCCCTTGCCGTGCGCGCCTGAACCGATATGCGTCTTGCCTCCGTGGGGCATGGATTGCTCCATCATTGTTGTCATCACTGGGCCAACGCCTGCACCACCTTGTTTGTTTCGCGGGTTGCATGAGGGAACGCCGATTACGGTTCCCGTCAGCTTGCGAGCAGATGCTCTGCCTCGCGCGGCTGCCGTCTCTCGCCGGCATCGGCAATCACGGGCAGTTTCGCGATCATGCGAATCCCCGGCCGCTTGCGCCAGTGAATCTCGGAAGGCTCGACCGCAAGGCCAAGCCGCGGCCAACGCGTGAACAGGGCCTGCAGCGCGCAAGTCGCTTCGATCCGCGCGAGCTGATGTCCGAGGCAGAAATGGATTCCCGTGCCAAAAGACATGTGGCGGTTGGGCTTGCGTTCGAGATCGAGCCGCTCCGGCTGGTCGTGCACCGCCGGGTCCATATTGGCCGCGGCGAGCATCACCATGACGCGGTCACCCTTCTTGATGCGCACGCCGGCAAGCTCGACATCCCGCCGCACATAGCGCGGCTTTGAGAACTGCACCGGCGAGACGAACCGCAGGAATTCCTCGACCGCGAGCGAGATTCGGCTCCAGTCTTCTTCCAGCCAGTCCCGCAAGCGCGGATTCCTGAGCAGTTCGTAAACGGAGCCGCTGATGAGATGGGTCGTGGTCTCCGAGCCCGCCGCGAGCAGCAGGAACACCATCGCCACCATCTCGTCCGGCGTGATCTTGCCTCCCTCACGTTCGACCTGGACCAGCTCGGCAATCAGGCCCTCGCCACCCCGCACGCGCGCGACTTGCAGCTGTTCTTCGAGATAACGCCGCATCTTGCGGAACGCGAACAGCAGGCGAAAGAAGCTAACGACGTTCGTCAACGAGGACATCGCATTGGCCCAGGCGATGAAGCGCGGGCGATCGGCCATGGGCAGGCCGAGCAGCTCCGAGATTACCGACAGCGGCAGGATGCGCGCATAGCGTTCGACCAGATCAGCCGGGCTTCCGCTCGCGAACAGACCGGCGGCGAGGTCATCGGCAATGGCGCGGATGCGCGGCTCCATCGCGACGATGGCGCGGCGGCGAAAGGCCTCGTCCACGATGCTGCGCAGGCGCGTGTGGTCCGGCTCGTCCATCGTCAGCATGTTGTTGGCGATGGTCCTGATCAGCCTCGGCATCCACCAGCGCAAGCCGGCAACGTCGCCGTCTTCCTTGCGCAGCGTGAAGATCCTGCTGTCCTTCAGCACCTGCGCGGTCGCATCGTGCGTGGTCGTGATCCAGACGTCTCCAACGAGCGGAAAACGCGTCGCGACCACCGGGCCTTGCGCGCGCAACGCGGCGATGGCCTTGGGTGGATCGCGAAAGAAGGCCTCGCTGGTGAAATCGAGGCGCGGTGCCATGGGATCACCGGATTGGTTGTTGGCGCCTCAACCAGATGGATGCGGGGCAGCCGGCGCAAGGGCCGGAACCGCCTCGCCTCACACGACGAAGGAGCGTCTAGCCCCGCCCCGACGAACGCGGTCCGGTCTTGCGCTGCTGCTGGTTGGTATAGGAGTCCCAATGGCTCCAGCTGCCGTTGCTGAGGCTCTGCATGTCGGTGCCGAGCGGTCGGCGCGTGCGCTTGTCGTAATCGGCGATCACACGTTCCGACAGCGTGATCTTGCGCTTGAGTTCCGCGATGGCCTTCTGGGTCTGGCCGTTGCGCTTCGAGGACGCGATCTCGCCCATCGTGAAGCGCGCAGTCTCCAGTGCCTTCAACTCGGCGCGGTTCTTCTTCAACTGGACCCGGTGCCAGGCGATATTGCTGTCGCTGTCCGCAACCATGTGGGAACTCCGCTGATTCGTTCCCATAGTGTATCAAGCGCCGAATCGGCGGGGCAACGCCCGCCCGACGGCGAAAATACGGTCTTATTGGGCAGGAATTCCGAGGCTACCGCTCGGCAAAGGCCTTTTCGACCACGAACTGGGCGGGCTCGCCGTGGTTGCCTTCGGCAAAACCGCGCTCGCCGAGGAGCACGCGGGTGTCCGCCACCAGCGCCGGGCTCCCGCAGATCATGACGCGGTCATGGGCCGCTTCCAGCGCCGGCAGGCCGATATCGCTGAACAGCTTGCCTGTCGTGATGAGGTCGGTGATGCGGCCGCGGTTGCGGAAGGGATCGCGGGTCACGGTCGGGTAATAGATCAGCTGCTCGCGGATGTACTCGCCGATCAGCTCATCCTTCGGCAGGTGCTCGGTGATCATCTCGCCATAGGCGAGCTCCTTCACATGCCGGCAGCCGTGCAGCAGCACGACCTTCTCGAACCGCTCGTAGGTCTCGGGGTCCTTGATCACGCTCAGGAAGGGAGCGAGGCCGGTGCCGGTGCCGATCAGGTAGAGGTTACGCCCCTCTTCGAGGTTGTCGATGACCAGCGTGCCGGTGGCCTTGCGGCTGACGATGATCTCGTCGCCTTGCTTCAGGTGCTGGAGCCGCGAGGTCAGCGGTCCGTCCGGCACCTTGATCGAGAAAAACTCGAGGGTGTCCTCGTAATTGGCGCTGGCGACGCTGTAGGCCCGCAGCAAAGGCTTCTCGCCGACCTTGAGCCCGATCATGGTGAATTCGCCGTTGCGGAAACGGAAGGTCGGGCTGCGGGTAGTCTTGAAGGAGAACAGCGTGTCGGTCCAGTGGTGGACGCTCAAAACGCTTTCCTGATTGAAATTGCTCATCTCACCTTCCCTGTCGCGTCAATTGCGGTTCCGAGGCGGGCAGCTATGCGTCGTTTGTACACGATCATTCGTATACTAATGAATAATCCTGCTTGATCCCGCGGTCAAGGCTGCCCAAGATCGAAAGCGTTGCAGTTAGGAATAAGGAGCCCCTTCCATGGCGCATGACGCACCCCAGGCCACCGGACCCTCGAAGCTGGTGATCCGTAATATCGGCCTGATCCTGTCCGGCGCGCTGGAAAAGCCGATCCTGGACGGCGACACCATCGTCGCCGAGAACGGCAAGATCACCGCGATCGGCCGCTTCAAGGACGTCAACACCGACGACGCGACCACCATCGTCGAGGCCAACGGCACCACGGTGGCGCCCGGCCTGATCGACAGCCACGTCCACCCCGTCGCAGGCGACTGGACGCCGCGGCAGAACCAGATCGGCTGGATCGACAGCAACCTTCACGGCGGCGTCACCACCATGATTTCCGCCGGCGAGGTTCACATGCCTGGCCGCCCGCGCGACGTCGTCGGCCTGAAGGCCATGGCGATCTTCGCCCAGCGCGCATTTTGGAATTTGCGGCCCGGCGGCGTGAAGGTTCACGCCGGTGCCCCCGTGATCGAATGCGAGATGGTCGAGGAGGATTTCAAGGAGCTGGCGGCAGCCGGCGTCAAGCTGCTCGGCGAAGTCGGCCTCGGCGGCGTCAAGGACGGCCCGACGGCGCGCAAGATGGTCGGCTGGGCACGCAAATACGGTATCCAGAGCACGATCCACACCGGCGGCCCCTCGATCCCCGGCTCCGGCCTGATCGACAAGGACGTGGTGCTGGAAGCCGACACCGACGTGGTCGGTCACATCAATGGCGGCCATACCGCACTGCCCGACGACCAGATCCGCTGCATCTGCGAGGGCTGCAAGCGCGGGCTCGAGATCGTTCACAACGGCAACGAACGCTCGGCGCTCTACACGCTGCGCATCGCGCGCGAAATGAACGATCTGCACCGCGTCATCCTCGGCACCGACGCGCCCGCCGGCTCCGGCGTGCAGCCGCTCGGCATCCTGCGCATGGTCTCGATGCTGTCTTCGCTCGGCGATCTTCCGGCCGAACTCGCTTTTTGCCTCGCCACCGGCAACACCGCGCGGATGCGGCAGCTCGACTGCGGCCTGATCGAGGTCGGCCGTTCCGCCGATTTCGTCGTCATGGACAAGGCGCAGCACTCGCCCGGCAAGACCATCCTGGAGAGCGTCCAGCTCGGCGACCTTCCCGGCATCGGCATGACCATCATCGACGGCATCGTACGGACCCAGCGCAGCCGCAACACCCCGCCCGCCGGCCGGGTGCCTGAGGTGGTGGCGAAGTAGAGCGCGGCAAGAAGCTCTCGACCCGTCATCCTGAGGTGCTCGTCTTGCGCAGCAAGGCGAGCCTCGAAGGATGCACGGCCGAGCCGCAGCCGGGCCGTCGCCCTTCGAGGGCCGCTAAAGAAGCGGCCACCTCAGGGTGACGGTGAGAGAGCGGATTTTGTCTCAGCTTGTTCGGTATGGTAGGGTGGGCAAAGCGAAAGCGTGCCCACCATTCGTCCTCAAGCCGCAAAAGAACGTGGGCACGGCGCTTCGCGCCTTTGCCCCCCTTACGGGACCGGCTTCACCGCAGCTTGTTCAACAGCGCCATCAGCGTCTCGCGCTCCTTGGCATCGAGCGGTGCCAGCGTCTCGCGCGTGATCGCCAGCGCATTCGGCGCCAGCTTCTCCGCAAGCTGCTGGCCGGTGCGCGTCAGGCTCACCAGCAGGCGCCGCCCGTCCTCGGGATCCTGGCTGGTCTCGGTGAGGCCACGTGCCGTGAGGCGATCGATCACGCCCTTGATGGTCGCGACGTCCATCGCGGTCAAGCGCCCGAGCTGGTTCTGCGAGCACGCGCCGGTCTCGGCGAGCTTTGACAGCGCCGCCCATTGCGTCGGCGTCAGATTGGTGCCGATGTCGCGGGAGAAGATCGAGCTGTGGCGCTGCCAGACCTGCCGCAGGATGAAGCCGACCTGCTCGTCGAGCACGTAAGGCGGTTTCGCCAGTTTGACGCTCTTCTTCGCCGCAACGCTTCTCGCCATCCCCGCCCGCCCCTTCCCTTGCCCTCACAACGACAGATGCGCGTCGCGGATGTCCGGACGCGCGTCGAGCTCGGCCATGGTGCCGCCGAAACAGATGCGGCCGCGCTCGATGATGTAGGCGCGATCGGAGATCAACCGCGCGAAATGCAGATTCTGCTCGGAGACGACGATGCTGACGCCTTCCTTCTTCATGGTCAGGATGGCATCGACCATCTGCTCCACGATTTTCGGCGACAGGCCCTCCGAGGGCTCGTCGAGCAGCACCAGCGACGGATTGCCCATCAGCGTCCGCGCGATGGTGAGCATCTGCTGCTCGCCGCCGCTCATGCGCCCGCCCGGTCGGCCCTTCATCTCGCCGAGGTTCGGAAACAGCGCGAACAGCTTTTCGCGCGTCCAGTACGGCGCGTTTGGACGCTTGGGCTGACGGCCGACCTCGAGATTCTCCTCCACCGTGAGATCGGTGAAGATGCGCCGTTCCTCCGGCACGTAGCCGAGGCCTTCGCGCACGATCTCGTGCGTCGGACGCGCCGTGACATCCTTGCCCTCGAACGTGATGCGGCCGGTCCGTTGCGCGACGAGGCCGACGATCGAGCGGAACGTCGTCGACTTGCCGGCGCCATTTCGCCCGAGCAGCGCGACCACCTCACCCTCGCCAACCTCAAAGCCGATGTCGAACAGGATGTGTGCCGGGCCGTAATGGCTGTTGAGGTCTTGCACCGTGAGCTTCATGCCGAGGTTCCCTCGCGATGCTGGGCATCATAGAGAAGGCCCTCGCCGAGATAGATCGCCTGCACCTGCGGATTGCCGCGCACCTCGGCCGGCGAGCCCTCGGCGATCAGCGTGCCGCGATTGAGCACGATGATGCGGTCGGCGTGCTCGAACACGACGTCCATATCGTGTTCGGTGAACAGTACGCCGATCGACTCTTCCTTCGCGATCTGAGCCGTGAGCCGCATCAGCTCGACGCGTTCGCGCGGCGCCATACCTGCGGTCGGCTCGTCCATCAACAGTAGCTTTGGATCGTTGGCGAGCGCCACCGCAAGCTCGAGCCGCTTGAGGTCGCCATAGGCAAGCTCGCCGCAGGGACGATCCGCATAGCCGCCCATGCCGACCAGCTCGAGCAGCCGGCCGGCCTCGTTGCGGTCGAAATTCGGCGCTGAGCCGAAGAGATTGAACAGCTGCTTCCCGTGCGAGATCAGCGCGACCTGCACGTTCTCGCGCACCGTCATGGTGGCGAAGGTCGCGGTGATCTGAAAGGTGCGTCCGACGCCCATGCGCCAGATATCGCGGGGCTTTTTGCCGGTGGTTTCTTCGCCGAGCAGGCGGACATGGCCGCTATCGGGCCGGTTCTGGCCGTTGAGCATGTCGAAGCAGGTGCTCTTGCCGGCACCGTTCGGTCCGATCAGCGCCAGAATTTCGCCTGATCGCAGCGAGAACGAGACGCCGCGCACGGCATGGATGCCGCCGTAGGATTTGGTCAGGCCTTCGACCGCGAGAAGTGGGGGTGCAACGCTCATTCGGCGGACTCGATCGGCTTGGCAAGCAAGGAGGATCCCGGCGGTGAGGATTTTCTGCGGCGCTGTGCCAGCATCTCCAGCATGCCGACGATCCCCTTGGGGAAGACGACGACGATCAGCACGATGAAGCCGCCGAGCACGAGCTTTGATAGATCGGTCTGGCTCACCAGCCAGATGTTGAGCGCCTTGTAGACGATGGCGCCGATCACCGCGCCGGACACCGTCTCGACGCCGCCGAGCAGCACCATGACGAGTGCATCGACCGAGAGCGAGATGCCGAGATTGTCGGGGAAGACGCTGCCCTTGAGGTACGCGAACAGCGCGCCGCCGATGCCGGCGGTCGTGCCTGCGATCACGAAGGCCGTCCACTGGATGCGCTTGGCATTGATGCCGACCGCCTCGCTGCGCAGCAGCGAGTCGCGCGTCGCCCGCAGCGCGTAGCCGAACGGCGAGAACACCATGATCCGCAGCGCGATGGTGACGAGCGCGGCGACGCCCAGCGCCAGCCAGTAAAAATGCGACGGGCTCGCCGCCCACTTCTCCGGCCAGACGCCCAAAATGCCGTTGTCGCCACCCGTCACGCTCACCCACTGGAACGCGATCGACCAGACGATCTGCGCGAAGGCGAGCGTCAGCATGGCGAAGTAGACGCCGGAGAGCTGCACGGCGAAGAAGCCGAACACGGCTGCGCCCATGCAGCCGAGCAGCGGCCCGAGCAGCAGGCACACGATCATCGGCAGCCCCGCCATCTTGGCGAGGAAGGCGACGCCGTAGGCGCCGAGGCCGAAATAGGCGGCGTGGCCGAACGATGCGAGGCCGCCGACAGACATCAGGAAATGCAGACTGACGGCGAAGATCACGAAGATCGCGATCTCCGAGCCGACGGTGAGGACATAATTGCCGGCGAACAGCGGCAGCGTCGCCGCGATGACAAGCGCTGCCAGCGAAGCCAGCCGCTCGTTCGAGGTCAGCGGCCGCCAGGGATTGACGGTGAGGCCCGGCGTCTTGCGCGCGGCCGCCTCCGGCTTGCCGAACAGGCCCCAGGGCCGGACGATCAGCACCACCGCCATCACCAGGAAGACCAGGATGATCGAGATCTTCGGAAAGATCAGGATACCGAAGGCATTGAGTTCGGAGACCAGCACGGCCGCGACGAAGGCGCCGACGATGCTGCCGAGGCCGCCGATCACGACGACGACGAAGACCTCGACGATGATGCGCAAATCCATCGCGTGATGCACGGCATCGCGCGGGATCTGGAGCGCGCCGCCGAGGGCGGCAAGGAAGACGCCGACCGCGAACACCGACGTGAACAGCCATTTCTGGTTCACGCCGAGCGCTGCGACCATGTCGCGGTCCTGGGTCGCGGCGCGCACCAGCACGCCCCAGCGCGTGCGCTGGAACAGCAGCCAGAGAATGCCGAGCACGACGGGGCCGAGCACGATCAGGAACAGATCGTAGCTCGGGATGTTCTGGCCGAAGAAATCGATCGCGCCCTTGAAGCCCGGCGCGCGGCGACCGACGAGATCGTCGGGCCCCCAGATCAGCACCACGAGGTCCTCGACCATCAAGGTCAGGCCGAAGGTCGCAAGCAGCTGGAACAGTTCAGGCGCGTGATAGATGCGGCGGAGCAGCACCATCTCGACCAGCACGCCGATCAGCGCCACCGCGAGCGCGGCCAGCACAATGCTGCCCCAGAAGCCGAATGCGCCCGACAGCCGCTCGGTCAGCGTGAAGGCGATGTAGGCGCCGATCATGTAGAAGGCGCCATGCGCGAAATTCACGATCCGCGTCACGCCAAAGATGATCGACAGGCCCGAGGCCACCAGGAACAGCGACGCTGCGCTGGCAAGACCTGTCAGAAACTGTACGACGTAAAAGGCCATCGGCGGTCCGGGTTAGGTTTGAAGTCACCTCTCCCCGCAAGAGCGGGGAGAGGGAGAGATAAAGGAGAGATCAATCCTTCGGACGCAGCTTCTCGACTTCGGCGTCGCTCGGCAGATAGTCCGAGCCCTTCTTGTAGGTCGAATCCACCATCACGCCCTTGCCGTCCTTCAGCGCGGTCTTGCCGACATAGGCCCCGAGCGTCGACTGGTGGTCGATCTTGCGGAAGGTGATCTCGCCGAACGGCGACGGCATCGAGAGCCCTTCCGCCGCGGCAATCAGCTTCTCCGGATCGGTCGAGCCGGCCTTCGCCAGGATCGCCGCGGCCGATTTGATGGTCTGGTAGCCGACGATCGAGCCGAGGCGCGGATAGTCGTTGTACTTGGCCTGGTAGGCCTTCAGGAACGCATCATGCTCGGGCGTCTTGATCGAGTACCAGGGGTAGCCGGTGACGATCCAACCCTCGGGAGTCTCGTCCTTCAGCGGGTCGAGATATTCGGGCTCGCCGGTCAGGAACGAGACGACCTCGCGGCCCTTGAACAGGCCACGGGTGTTGCCTTCGCGCACGAGCTTCACGAGGTCTGCGCCGAAGGTGACGTTGAGGATCGCCTCGGGATTGGCGGCCGCAACCGCCTGCACCACCGGACCTGCGTCGATCTTGCCCTGCGGCGGCCACTGCTCGTCAACCCACTGGATGTCAGGACGCTTTTCCGACATCAGCTTCTTGAACACCTGCACCGCCGACTGGCCGTATTCATAGTTCGGCGCGATCGTCGCCCAGCGCTTGGCGGGGAGCTTCGCGGCCGCCTCGACCAGCATCGCCGCCTGCATGTAGTTGGAGGGACGCAGGCGGAAGGTGTACTTGTTGCCCTTCGACCAGGTGACCGCGTCCGTCAGCGGCTCGGCTGCGAGGAAGAACACCTTCTTCTGGTTGGCGAAGTCGCTGACGGCAAGGCCGATGTTCGACAGGAACGTGCCCGTGAGCATCGCGACGCCTTCACTGGAGACGAGCTCGTTGGCCGCGGTCTGCGCATCCGCCGGCTTGCCGCCGTCATCCTTGGAGATGACGACGAGCTTCTTGCCGTTGATGCCGCCGGCGGCGTTGATCTCTTCCACCGCGAGCTGCCAGCCCTTGCGATAGGGCTCGGTGAACGCCGGCAGCAGCGAATAGCTGTTGATCTCGCCGATCTTGATGTCCTGCGCCATGGCCGACTGCGCCATGCCGCCTGCCAGAAGCGCGAAGGCCGCGCCCACAAAATAGTTTCTTGCTCGCATCCCAACCTCCAGTTTTTGAACTCTTGACGTCTTCAGCGTGATCTTGCCGAAGAGGCTGTGCCCGCCTCCCCGGCTCGAGCTTCATTTCAAACCGTCTTCACCTTTGATCTCCGCAACCGTCAGCCCGCCGACCCGTGGCAGCGGACGGCCGCTGTCGGTGACGGCGACCGCGACCATGATCTCATTGGCGCGCGGCGCGTCGTTGATCTGCACTTCCATGCCGTCGAAATGGCTGCGCACGAAGGCCGCATCCTTGTGCCCGAGCGGAATGTCGAGCGTCGTCCCGGGGCCGCTGCGCTTCTTCGACGACGGGATCAACGCCGCGCCCTTGCTCAGGACTTTACGCACCGGCGCGCCCATCTTCGGGTGGAGAATGGCGGCGGCATGCTCCAGTTCGCCGTTCTCGCCGACGGCCGCAGCCTTGCCGTAGCTCTGCGCCTTCGCGCCGTCGATGCCGAGCGCGGCCACCGCGCGCTTCGACAGGAGCTCGCCGAGCTCCTCACCGATCGCGATCAGCGGTGAGAGGTCCTCGACATATTTTCCGGCAAAGGGATTTTCGATCACGGCGATCGCCGCGGCGCGCCGGGTCGGCGGCGAGACCTGGCGGCCCATCTCCATCTGCGTCTCTTCGACGACGGTGACGATCTTGCGGATGATCGCGCTCATGCTTCGCTTCCCCGTTCAGGCATCGACCGCGTTCTCCTGCACAAGCGGGCGCGATCGTTGCTCTTCTATATCCTTGGTTCCGATGACAAGCATATCACCACAAAGCCTGAGCATGGCACCCTCGATCAATCCGCGATCGAATAATTGCCGTGCACATTCCGCGCCAGATTCCAGCGCGGCGGCGATCTCGTTTTGCGACAATGCACCGACATCGCGGGTGACGAGACGCGCACCGAGATCGCTGTCAGGCTGAAGCTCGTTCGCGGGTTGCCGGATGATGGCGGGATGTCCGGGAAGATCGACCGCATTGGCAATGATCGTCGCCGCCGCATCGGCCTGAGATGCCGTCGCCGCCAGCACCGTCACCGCATCTGCGATGCCGAGCGAAAAGCTGCGGCCGTGACGGCCGCTGGTCGCAATGCCGCGCACGGGATCATTCGAATCGACCTTCATCGCCCGCATCACACCGTCGCGATCGGGACGATCCACCAGGCCGACAGAAAAATGCTCGCCCCTGCCGAGGTGAAGCGCGATATCGCCACCATTGTTGACGTAAGCCTGATCGAGCGTCGCAGCGCCGAGCATCGCGCCCAAAATTTCCTCCGCCACGCTGCCGGCAACGGCCGCCATCGGCGTGATGAAGCAATCGGCAGCATAGGGCGCGACAGCGGCGTGCATGCGGCGCGCCACCACGCCCTTCAGCGAGGTCCGCACCGCCGCGGCCGCCCGCAGTTCCGGCAATTCCGCACAGAGCTCGTCGAGCAGCCCGGTGAAACGTTGCGCCGCGGCCTCATAGGCCGCACGGACCTCGTCCGCGCGCCCCCTCGCCTCAATGATCAGATCAATCGGTCCATCCTGCAAATGCAGCCGCCGGCCATCAGACAGCAATGCGATTTGCGGGAGCCGTGTCATGCCCGGCGTCCCGGGATCGGATTCTGCCAGGGCAGTTGGCGGACGTCCTCGCCGTTCTGCACCTCGGACAGCGGCTTGACGTAATCCATGTGCCCGCCGAGCGCGGCATAGTCCGACAGCTTCATCGTGAACTCGATCGGCGCGACCAGCGCCGGCGTCGGAACATAGCCGAACGCGCCGGCCGGCATCTGCGTCACATCGACCATGTAGGTGATGCCGCCGCCCGGCCAGACGTAAACCGGCGCACCGCCGCTGGTGACGCGCGTCAGCGCGTCCTTCACCGAGCGCGTCAGCCGCACCGGATTGTCGGTTACGCCCGCGCGCAACGAACCGCCCGCGCCCGCCATGAACAGCACCGTGCATAGCGCCGGCTCGCAATTTTCCTGAATGCGCTCGACCGAGAATTTCAGGTCGGCGGGCATTTCGGTCTCAACCGGCTTCAGGGCCTCGTCGAGCACGTAATAGGACGAATGCTCACCAGTCGTGGACACCATCAGCATCGAGAGGCCGGCCTTGGCCTCCTTGGCGTCGAACGGCCCGAGGATCGAGAGCGGATCGGAGATGTTGGTGCCGCCCCATCCCGTACCGGGATCGGCGACCTGGAAATAGCGGCCGGGCGTCGAACGGCGCCCCTTCATCTTGATGCCGGTGTCGGCGATGTCGAGCAGCTTGCCGGCCTGGTGCTCGCTGAGCACGCCGGTGATGTGGTCGTCGACGACGACGACCTCGTCGACCTTGCCGCGCCACTGTTTGGCGAACATGCCGATCGTCGCCGAGCCGCAGCCGACCCGCATGCGCTCTTCTTTCACGCCATTGACGATCGGCGGCTGACCGGCCTGCACCACCACGCTGGCGCCGCCGTCAATGGTCAGCTCCACCGCCTTGCAATTGGCGAGGTCCATCAGCGTGTCGCAGGTGACGCGGCCCTCCTTCTTGGAGCCGCCGGTGAGATGATGCACGCCGCCGAGCGACAGCATCTGCGAGCCGTATTCGCTGGTGGTGACATGTCCAACCGCCTCGCCCTGCGCGCGGACGGTCGCGGTCTCAGGGCCGAGATAGCGGTCGGTGTCGATCTTCACCTTGATGCCGCAATAGGAGAAGATGCCCTCGGTGACCACGGTCACCATGTCGACGCCATCGACCTCCGCGGAGACGATGAACGGCGCCGGCTTGTAGTCGGGATAGGTCGTGCCTGCGCCGATCGCGGTGACGAAGGTCGAGGGCTCGTGGACGATCTTGCCGTCCCAGTCTTCGGTGCGGCTGAACGGCACCAGCTTGCCACCGTGCTCGACGGTGCGCTCCAGGATCACGTGGGGATCGACGCGGACCAGCTTGCCGTCGTGGTTGGCGTAGCGATCGCAGGCGCCTGCCGCGCCCGGCTTGATGTAGCACATCACCGGACAGGCATCGCAGCGGATCTTGTCGATGGCAGCGCTCGTTGTTTCCATCACCATGTCAAAGCCAGCGGACAATCGCGGTTATCATTCGTATACGAACGATGTTGCGCGCGCTCCCCCGCGGCTGTCAAGCGGCGGTGCGCCGCAAAAGATGCCGCTGCCGCATAAAACCTCATTTGCCTATCCGCTCTGTCCACAAACAAGGCAGTCGCGCTGCACTGCGGCATGCACGGCTTGCACGTTTGTGTACAAACGGTATCGTCGCGACGTAGATTTCGAGCGGTTTGGATTTTTACGATCGCTTGGTCGCGAAGCTTGGGAACGAGGATGACGCAGGCACCGATCCGCCTCACCGTGAACGGCAGGATCCACGAGGTCACAGCGGCGCGCGATACGCCGCTGCTCTACGTGCTGCGCAATGATCTCGCGCTCAACGGTCCGAAATACGGCTGCGGCCTCGGTGAATGCGGCACCTGTACTGTCCTGATCGACGGCGCCGCCGCGCGCTCCTGCGTGATTCCGATCGGCGGCTGCGCCGGCCGCGACATCGTGACGCTCGAAGGCCTCGGCACCCGCGACAAGCCTGATGTGGTGCAGCAGGCCTTCATCGACGAGCAGGCCGCGCAATGCGGCTATTGCCTCAACGGCATGATCATGACCACCAAGGCGCTGCTTGCGATCAACCCGCAGCCCACCGAGCAAGAGGCGCTGGCGGCGCTGCGCTACAATCTCTGCCGCTGCGGCACCCATGTCGAAATCCTGCGCGCCGTGATGCGCGCATCGGGCCAGTTCGCCGAGGCCGCTGATTGATGGCCTCCCCTCTCTCGAACGAAGCTGAGCGGGGCTCGCTCGTCGTCGTCCGCACCGTGGACGAGGTCACATCTGAAACCTTCATCCGCATCACCGCTGACGGATCGGTCATGGCCTATAACGGCCATGTCGATCTGGGCACCGGCATCCGCACCGCACTCGGCCAGATCGTCGCCGAAGAGCTCGACGTGTCCTTTGCGCGCGTCGTCGTGGTGCTCGGCGATACTGCATTGGTGCCGAACCAGGGCGCGACCATTGCGAGCGAAACCATCCAGATCACCGCCGTGCCCCTGCGCAAGGCGGCGGCGCAAGCGCGCCACCTCCTGATCGAGCGCGCGGCGGAGCGGCTGGAGCTGCCGGCCTCCGAGCTGAAGATCGAGGACGGTCTCGTCCGCGGCCACAATCGCAGCGTCAGCTATGGCGAGCTGATCGGCGGCGAGACCATTCGCCTCGAGCTTGCCGACGACGTCGCGGTCAAGGCCGTCGGCGACTACGCCATCGTCGGCCAGTCGATGCCGCGCGTCGACCTGCCCGCCAAGGCCACGGGTGAATTGACCTTCGTGCATGATATCCGCGTGCCCGGCATGCTGCACGGCCGCGTGGTGCGCCCGCCCTACGCGGGCGTCGATGCCGGGCCGTTCGTCGGCACCAGTCTGATCGCGGTCGACAAATCCTCGATCCGCGACATTCCCGGCATCGTCGCCGTGGTCCACATCGGCGATTTCGTCGGTGTCGTTGCCGAGCGCGAGGAGAATGCGATCCGCGCGGCGGAACAGCTCGCGGTGAGCTGGAAGCCGACGCCGGCGCTCACCGATCTCGCCGATGTCGAGACCGCCCTGCGCGCCAATCCGTCCACGCCTCGCACGCTGATCGACAAGGGCGACGTCGATAAGGCGATTTCAGGTGCGGCCAAGCCGATGCAGCGCACTTATGTGTGGCCATATCAGATGCACGCCTCGATCGGCCCGTCCTGCGCCGTCGCCGATTTCCAGGACGGCAATATCCGCGTCTGGTCCGGCACGCAAAACCCGCACGTGCTGCGCAGCGACCTCGCGCTGCTGATCGAGCGTCCCGAGAGCGAGATCGATGTCATCCGTCTGGAAGCCGCCGGCTGCTACGGCCGCAACTGCGCCGATGACGTCACCGCCGACGCACTTCTGCTGTCGCGCGCGGTTGGCCGGCCCGTGCGCGTGCAGTTGACGCGCGAGCAGGAACACATTTGGGAGCCCAAGGGCACCGCGCAGCTCATCGACGTCAATGGCGGCCTCGACACCGAAGGCGGCATCGCCGGATACGATCTCGCCACGCGCTATCCTTCGAACGCAGCACCGACACTCGCCCTTCTGCTCACCGGGCGCATCTCGTCCGAGCCTGCCGTGCTGCAGATGGGCGACCGCACCGCGATCCCGCCCTACGATTACGACAACATGCGCGTGGTCGCGCATGACACGCCACCGATCGTGCGCGCCTCCTGGTTTCGTGGCGTCTCGGCGCTGCCGAACACTTTTGCGCATGAATCCTATATCGACGAGGCCGCGAGCGAGGCCGGCGTCGATCCGATCGAGTACCGCCTGCGCTATCTGAAGGACCAGCGCGCCGTCGATCTCGTCAACGCGGTCGCCGAACGTGCGTGCTGGACGCCCCGCCCCGTCCGCGAAGAGAAGGACGGCGAGGTCGTGCATGGGCGCGGCTTTGCCTATGCGCTCTACGTCCACAGCAAGTTTCCGGGCTATGGCGCGGCATGGTCGGCCTGGATCGCCGACGTCGCGGTGAACAAATCCACCGGCGACGTCAGCGTCACGCGCGTCGTCGCGGGCCAGGATTCCGGCCTGATGATCAATCCGGACGGCGTACGCCACCAGATCCACGGCAACGTCATCCAGTCCACCAGTCGCGCGCTGATGGAGGAGGTCTCGTTCGAGCGCGGCGCCGTGGCAGCGCGCGAATGGGGCGGCTATCCGATCATCCCGTTCCCCGACGTGCCCAAGATCGACGTCTTGATGCTGCCGCGGCCGGACCAGCCGCCGCTCGGCGTCGGCGAGTCCGCGTCAGTGCCGAGCGCGGCGGCGATTGCCAATGCGATCTTCGATGCCACCGGCGTGCGCTTTCGCGAGCCGCCGTTCACGCCGGAGCGCATCCTGAAGGGCCTGCACGGTGAGGCGTCACTGGCGCCGCAGGCCCTGCCCGCGCCCGCTACGTCCAAACCTTCGCGCATCTGGGAGAATCCGTTCGCCAAACGCGCCGGCCTTGTCGCGACGATCGCAGCCCTTTGCACCGCGGCGATCGGCATCGGCGCCGCGCTCCTGCCCGGCCGCGCCATCGCGCCGATCGCGCGGCCCGACGCCTCGGTCTATTCCGCGGCGACCATCGCGCGCGGCCAGCAGCTTGCCGCGCTCGGCAATTGCGCGGAGTGCCACACCACGATCAACGGCGTGCTCAATGCCGGCGGCCGTGCGCTGGAAACGCCGTTCGGCACGATCTACTCAACCAACATCACGCCCGACGTCGAGACCGGCATCGGCGCCTGGTCCTATCCCGCCTTCGCGCGCGCCATGCGCGATGGCTTGCATCGCGACGGACGCCAGCTCTATCCCGCCTTCCCCTACACGCACTTTGCGAAGACTGGCGATGCCGACCTGCAGGCGCTCTACGCCTATCTGATGGCGCAGCCAGCGGTCCGCGCGAGCGCGCCGGCGAATGCGCTCCGCTTCCCGTTCAATCTCCGCCCGCTGCTGGCGGGCTGGAACGCGCTGTTCCACGACACAAGAGAGTTCAAGCCCGATCCCGCCAAATCCGAGGCCTGGAATCGCGGCGCCTATCTCGTCGAAAGCCTCGGCCATTGCAGCGGCTGCCATTCGCCGCGCAACGCGCTCGGCGCCGAGCAGCGCCAAGCTTATCTCGCCGGCGGATTTGCCGAGGGCTGGGAAGCGCCGCCGCTCACTTCGCTCTCGCACGCACCGATCCCGTGGAGCGAGGACGAGCTGTTCGCCTATTTGCGCACCGGCCATTCGCGCTATCACGGCGTCGCCGCCGGCCCGATGGCGCCTGTTGTCAGGGACCTCAAAGCGCTGCCCGACCAGGACATCCGTGCGATGGCGGTCTATCTCAATTCATTCAACGACGCCGCGGCCGACGCGCCCGTAATCGCCGCCAAGCTAGAGACCGCAACGCAGGTCACCGTCGCCTCGTCCACTGGGGCGCGGCTCTACCAGGGCGCCTGCGCCGTCTGTCACGAGGTCGGCGGCCTGCCGCTGTTCGGCAGCCGGCCCTCGCTCGCGCTCAACAGCAATCTGCACAGCGCGTCGTCGGATAATCTGGTGCAGGTGATCCTACACGGCATCGCCGATCCCGTGTCGAGCGACCTCGGCTACATGCCCGCATTCGGGAATAGCATGAGCGACGCGCAGATCGAGGAGCTCGTCAGTTTCCTGCGCAAGCAGTTTGCACCGGATAAGCCGGCCTGGAGCAGCATCCGCGAAACAATCGCGCGGGTGCGATCGTCAATGCACTAAGCGAAGCGCGCGATCACGCGTGCTTCTTCGCCTCCACCGGCGGCGTGCCGTGGGTGTGGAAGGACTCGATCGTCTTCAATCCCCAGGCCTGGCCCTTCTTGCGCTCCTCCTCGGTCCACACGATCGGCTTCCAGTCCGGCGCGAGAATGAGGCGGGCGCCGGCATTGGCGACCTCGACGCGGTTGCCGCCGGGTTCGTAGACATAGAGGAAGAAGGTCTGCTGGATCGCGTGCTTGTGCGGGCCGGTCTCGATGTGCACCCCGTTCTCCAGGAAGATGTCGGCCGCGCGAAGAATCTCCTCGCGGCTGTCGAGCGCGTAGGTGACGTGGTGGAAGCGGCCGCGCACGCCGGAATGGTCGAGCGAATAGGCGAAGTCGTAGCTCTTGTTCGACATCGTCAGCCACATCGCGGCTTCCCGTCCGTCATTGAGCACGATCTGCTCGGTCAGCCGGCAGCCGAGATAATTCTCGAAGAACTCGCGGTTGGCCTTGATGTCGGTGGCGAGGCAGTTGAGGTGGTCGAGGCGGCGGACATTGACGCCGCGCGCGGGAAAGCGCTGCGCCTGGTTCTTCAGCGCGGGCTTCAGCTCCGGCGGGGCCTGGTACCATTCGGTCTCGTAATAGAGCTCGACGATGTGCCCGTCGGGGTCTCGGCAGCGGAAAGTCGGCCCCTGCCCCATGTCGCCGTCGATCCAGCCGATGTCGAAGCCGGAGCCCTTCAAGGCGGCGACGCGACGCTCCAGCGCCTGCTGGCTGCGCGCGCGCAGCGCCATGTGCTCCATGCCTGAGGTCTTCGACGCCGTGAGCTTGAGCGAATAGCGCTCATAATCGTCCCAGCCGCGCAGATAGACCGACTCGCCCTTCTGCCCGCTCACGGTCATGCCCATCACGTCGACGAAGAATTTCAGACTCTCGTCGGGCTTCGGAGTCAGCAGTTCCATGTGGCCGAGATGGGCGAGATCGAGGATCGGTTCGGGCTGCATGGTTTCCTCCTGGCGAAGCTGGCGACCCGCTGCAGCGGATCGTGCAATCGAGCGCGGAGCCGCAAAAGGCTCGAGCGCCCGGGGCGGCATCGGGGCCGCGGGTTCATTTGTACTAATGTACAAATGATTAGGTCCCGTCAACAAATCATGCACCGTCGCCCCTTGCCGCGCATGGCGCCAACCCAGGGAACCGGCAATCCGCCAAACGGCGGACAGACTGCCCGGATGGTAAAATCTTCCTTAAGCGCTTCCGGTCTCAACGGCCTAGAAAAGCGCCAGTTTCCGGACGTTTCAGCCCACAAGTATGCATGAGCAACAAACTTCCCGGCCGAATTGTCGCGGATTTAACAAAGCGGCCGCGCCTGCCGTTTAACCGTTTGTCCAGCGACGGCCGCGCATAGTCCGAACAAACCCCTCGCTCTTGCCAGGTTCATTCATCGTGACATCCTTTGGACGCGTGATTTCGGTTCGCGGATCGCTCGCCCGGGTCGGGCTTTTGGCGGCAAACCAATTGTCGATCTCGGAAGTTCGGGCGACCGTCGGCCGCTTCGTCAGCATTCGTTGTTCGAGCTCGGTCATCGTCGCCATGATCACCGAGGTCTCCTGCGAGAACCTGGGGAGCACCGACAATTACATCGCCATCGCCTCGGTCGATCTGCTCGGCGAAATCCTCAATGCCGCCGACAAGGCTAAATTCCAGCGCGGCGTCACCAATTATCCGACCATCGGCGATGCCGTGGACCTGATCACCAGCCAGGAGCTGCGCACGATCTACGCGCCGACCGGCTCGGACCAGATCAATGTCGGCTTCCTCCAGCAGGACCGCTCGGTCGTCGCCTATGTCGACGTCGAGGAAATGCTGTCCAAGCATTTCGCCGTGCTGGGATCGACCGGCGTCGGCAAATCGACCGGCGTGTCGCTGCTGCTCAACGAGATCCTGAAGGCGCGCCCGAACCTGCGCATCTTCCTGCTCGACGTCCACAACGAATATGGCCGCTGCTTCGGCGACCGCGCGCTGGTGCTCAACCCGCGCAATCTGAAGCTGCCGTTCTGGCTGTTCAACTTCGAGGAAATCGTCGACGTGCTATTCGGCGGCCGCGCCGGCGTGCCGGAAGAGCTCGACATCCTCGCCGAGGTGATCCCGCTCGCCAAGGGCGTCTACACCCAGTACCAGAATGCCGACCGCATCGGTCTGAAGCGCATCGATCCCAAGCAGATCGGCTACACCGTCGACACCCCAGTGCCTTATCGCCTAGTCGATCTGATGTCGCTGATCGACGAGCGCATGGGCAAGCTGGAAAACCGCTCCTCGCGCATCATCTATCACAAGCTGATTTCGCGCATCGAGGCGGTGCGCAACGATCCGCGCTACGCCTTCATGTTCGACAACGCCAATGTCGGCGGCGACACCATGGCCGAGGTCATCAGCCATCTGTTCCGCTTGCCCGCCAACGGCAAGCCGATGACGGTGATGCAGCTCGCCGGCTTCCCGGCCGAGGTCATCGATTCCGTCGTCTCGGTGCTGTGCCGCATGGCCTTCGATTTCGGCCTGTGGAGCGACGGCGTCTCGCCGCTGCTGTTCGTCTGCGAGGAAGCGCACCGCTACGCCTCCGCCGACCGCAATATCGGCTTCGGCCCGACCCGCAAGGCGGTGTCGCGCATCGCCAAGGAAGGCCGCAAATACGGCGTCTATCTCGGCCTCATCACCCAGCGTCCGGCCGAGCTCGATGCCACCATCATCTCCCAGTGCAACACGCTGTTCACGATGCGTCTTGCCAACGACCGCGACCAGGCGCTGCTGCGCGCCGCGGTGTCGGACGCCGCCGCGAACCTGCTCTCCTTCGTGCCGTCGCTCGGCACCCGCGAGGTGCTGGCGTTCGGCGAAGGCGTCGCGCTGCCGACGCGGCTGCGCTTCAAGGAAGTGCCGCCGCACCAATTGCCGCGTGGTGAGGCCACCATCTCGAGCGTGCCGTCGGTCACCTCCGGCCACGACATGCATTTCGTCAGCGCCGTGCTCGAACGCTGGCGCGGCGCCACGTCGCAGCGCGACGTGCCGAACGACCCGGTGTTCTCCGCGCCCCCCGCCAAAACGCTCGGCGCCGCCGAAGCCCCGATGCTGCAACCGTCGATGGGCCTCGACCCGGATCGCTTCTCGCTGCTGAAGAAGCCGCTGCGGTAGGGCCACGCTCGTTCACCAACCTCGTCATTGCGAGCGCTGCGAAGCAATCCAGAATCCCACCGAGGAAAGGCTCTGGATTGCTCACATGGGGATTTGGTGTGTCAAGGTTTATGGTCAGCTTTTTGTTCGATTGCGGGCCAGCTCTTCGTCCCGACCGCGGGAAGTTTGGGATGGCGCGCGCAGATCAGGTCAAGACCGGCCCGTGAGGGCCGCCGCGAAGCGGCTTGGTCTTGACCTGAGCGAGCACGCCTTCAGGCTCGTTAGGTTGGGAAGAGCGGCGTGAACTACTCCTATGGTTGGCGATCCAAGGGTCGAGCCGGTTTTGGCAATCTGGTTTGCATGCCAGATCAAACTCACATTCGGTCG